>NZ_CP101717.1:315418-630836 GCF_030643825.1 Salinispirillum sp. LH 10-3-1 | reverse complement strand
AATGCGTTTGTCGTTGGTGTTCACAGCGATCTTGGCGCGTGAACCCGGATCACGGGCACAGGCCATGATCTGAATGACTTCTTCGTGCACTTCCGGCACTTCGATGCGGAACAACTCGATCAACATGCGCGAGCTGTTGCGGCTCATCACCAACTGAGGGCCACGAGCGTCTTCACGAACACCGTCCAACACGGCACGTACACGATCGCCGATACGGAAGGTTTCACGCGCAATCAAATTCTCGCGCGGCATAATGGCTTCGGCGTTGTTGCCCAAGTCGATGATGATGTTGTCGCGCGTTACCTTTTTCACGTTACCGTGAATGATTTCACCCACGCGAGACTGGTATTGTTCAACAATCTTCATGCGCTCAGCTTCACGTACCTTCTGTACGATGATCTGCTTCGCGGCTTGGGCGCTGATACGACCAAAGTCTTCGTTCTCAATCAGCTCTTCATAGACATCGCCTTCCACCAACGCTTTGTCGATATCGGCGCTTTCTTGCAGATTGATTTCAGAACCCAGTGCCGGCACCACCTCGTTAGACACCACCGTCCAACGACGGTATGTCAGGTAGTCACCCGTCTTCCGGTCGATGGCCACGCGAATGTCTGCCTCGCCGTCATCATCGAAGCGCTTCTTCGCTGCTGTCGCCAATGCCAACTCAATGGCTTCAAAAATGACGTTCTTATCCACGCCTTTTTCGTTAGCAACCGCGTCCACAACCATCAGAATTTCTTTGCTCATATGTCAGCCTCGACCCTAAACCGTCGGTTAATCTTCAAACACAGGCACAATATTCGCCTTGTCAATTTGTTCAAACGGAAGCACGTACTCATACTCCCCACTCTGCACCACCACATGCTCGTCTTCGACGCCAGCAATGATGCCTTCAAATTTACGCCGCTCTTCGAACGGATATTTCAATCTCAATTTCACTTGATGCCCGATGAAACGCTCATACTGATCAAGGGTGAACAGCGGCCGATCCATACCGGGTGATGACACCTCTAGGGTATAGGCATTGGTGATCGGGTCTTCGACATCGTACACGGCCGCCAGTTGGTGACTGACCTCCGTACAATGTTCTACACCGATACCGTTTTCGTGCTCAATGAAGATGCGCAGGGTGCTGTGTTTGCCCTGTGCCACATACTCCACGCCCCAGAGTTCAAACCCCAGGCCTTCGACCACGGGCTTACTGATTGCAATAATTTCGTCTACTTTCGCCATATTCTCGCCGCAAACATAAGCTGCTCAGCGCAGCTTCAACATGATTCCAAACCGTCAAAACGGGTGGAATCGAAATAAAAAATGGGCCCTTGGCCCACCTTAAAAAAATACTGACAAACGCTTAGAGCGTTTTATTACCGCGCCCCGTAAGGCGGGTAATAAAAAACCCCATAAAGGGGTTTTCTAGTCACTTCCATGTAGGTGAGAGCCTGGCGGCGGGTATGAATACCCGCCCTACAAAACCATCTACCTATACTTGGTAGCGGGGGCTGTATTTGAGCCAACGACCTTCCGGTGTTCTGGAAGAGCCGAGCCCGACATACCACTGCTCACCTATACTTGGTAGCGGGGGCTGGATTTGAACCAACGACCTTCCGGTGTTCTGGAAGAGCCGAGCCCGACATACCACTGCTCACCTATACTTGGTAGCGGGGGCTGGATTTGAACCAACGACCTTCCGGTGTTCTGGAAGAGCCGAGCCCGACATACCACTGCTCACCTATACTTGGTAGCGGGGGCTGGATTTGAACCAACGACCTTCGGGTTATGAGCCCGACGAGCTACCAGACTGCTCCACCCCGCATCAACCTCATCTGGCCACCGTAAAAACACAACTCAATCGTTTTACACAGCGACCTAAAAACTTCCTGCTTTATTTTACGACCCGACAGGCAGGTCACACAAATGGTGCCGACGACTAGACTCGAACTAGCACGGGCTATGCCCACCACCCCCTCAAGATGGCGTGTCTACCAATTCCACCACGTCGGCACTACTGAAAAACACGGGCGCTTATTCTACGTCAGGAAAGTTCATTGTACCAGCACCTTCTTCGGTAACCGGAGCGTCTTCAATGAACAGACTGCCGTCAATATTGAATGTGCGATCTGCATCTGCACGGTTCTTCGCCACAACGGCCAGAGCCAAGCTGGTGGCAAAAAACAAGGTTGCCAATACAGCGGTTGTCCGCGACAAAAAAGTAGCACTGCCTTGGCTGCCAAATACACCCTGAGACGCACCACCGCCGAAAGAAGCGCCGGCATCGGCGCCCTTACCACGCTGGATCAAGACAAAGCCGACGACACCAACTGCAAAAACAACATGAATAATCGTTAAAAAAGTTTCCATTGAACCACCTTATTGGGCTGCAGCGTTGCAGATACCCACAAATTCTTCGATCTGAAGTGACGCACCGCCAACCAGACCACCGTCAATATCCGGCATGGCGAACAATTCAGCAGCACTTGCCGCCTTCACGCTACCGCCATACAAAATCTGAATCTTCTTCGCCATTTCAGCATCTGCATCTTGCAAGAACGCACGTAAATCGGCGTGTACTTCTTGTGCCTGCTCTGGTGACGCAGTCTTACCCGTACCAATAGCCCAGACCGGCTCATAGGCCACTACCAGCTTGTTAAAGCCGGCAACGCCCACTTTATCCAACACCGCTTTGAGTTGGCGACGGCACACCTCGGCCGTTACACCAGACTCACGCTCTTCGAGTGTTTCACCGATGCACAACATAGGCGTAACACCTGCAGACAACGCCGCTGCCACCTTCTCAGCAACCACCTCGTCGCTCTCGCCGAACAAGGTACGACGCTCAGAGTGACCCACCAACACGTACTGGCAGCCAAATTCTTTTAGCATGCCTAACGAGGTTTCGCCGGTGTAGGCTCCGCTCTCTGCACTGTGAACATTTTGCCCACCCCATGCGATAGCGCTGCCTTGTAAGGCCTGCTGCACGTCAGACAGAAAGACAGCCGGAGAAAATATGGCCACCTGACACGCCTGTGCGTTGATGCCCGCCTTAAATCCAGCCAGCAACTCCGCCACTTGCGCTTTAGTGCCGTTCATCTTCCAATTCGCTGCAACCAATGCCTGACGCATAGTAAAAACCCTTTATAAATGCGGCGCGTATGGTAACCATTTTGACCACGAGAGACAAGTGCGCATGATCTCAGTCGGCGCGCCGCATAACTTCTTCTACCTGCTCAGCGAGAGCTTGGCACAGCGTACGAACCTGCTCGGCGTCCTCACCTTCGATCATAACCCGGACCACTGGCTCGGTACCTGAGGGTCGCAGCAAGACCCGACCGGTCTCGCCTAACTGTTTTTCGGTGGCCTTAACCGCCGCCAAGACCGCTTCGCTTTTCAGTGCCAAGGTTTTATCCGACACCCGCACATTGATCATCTCCTGCGGAAACTTACGCATACCCTGACGCGCTTCTTGCAGCGTCAATTCCATGTCCTGTAACGCTTGCAAGACTTGCAGTGCAGCAACGATTCCATCACCGGTACTGGTCTTATGGGCACAGATTAGATGCCCAGAGCTTTCACCGCCCAACAACCATTCGCGCTCTACCATTTGCTCCATCACATAGCGATCGCCTACTTGAGCACGCACCAACTCAATGTCTTTCTTGCGCAACGCGACCTCTAAGCCCATGTTAGCCATCAGCGTACTGACTACACCACCGTGCAATTTGTTACGGCTTTTTAAGTGGCTGGCGATGATGAACAACAATTCATCCCCATCAAGAATCTGCCCGGCATGGTCGACCATTAGCACCCGGTCGCCGTCGCCATCAAAAGCGATACCCAGATGCGCCTCCTGTGCCAACACCTCGGATTGCAGAGCTTGTGGACTGGTCGAGCCGCACTTCAGGTTTATATTCAGCCCATCGGGCGAACAACCGATGCACACCAAATCCGCACCCAACTCACTGAACACCTTAGGTGCAATGTCGTAAGTAGCGCCATTCGCACAATCCAACACAATTTTCACGCCTTTAAGGTCGAGGTGCGACGCCGTGCTCTTGCAAAACTCAACATAACGCCCAACCGCATCGGCAATACGCCGAGCCTTGCCCAAGTCCGCCGATGGCACTGTAGTCATGGGCTTGGTCAACTCGGCCTCAATGGCATTTTCAACGCCGTCAGACAGCTTACGGCCATCCGGACCAAAAAACTTAATGCCATTGTCCTGATGTGGATTGTGTGACGCCGAAATCACAATTCCTGCGTCACACTTAAAAGTCTGTGTTAAATACGCTATTGCAGGTGTAGGCATTGGCCCTAGCAGCAAAACATCGACGCCCGCTGCAGATAAACCAGCCTCCAGCGCCGACTCAAACATATAGCCTGAAATACGCGTATCTTTACCAATGATGATCTTACTTTTGCCCTGCCTGGCAAACACCCGCCCGGCTGCCCAACCCAATTTGAGCATGAATTCCGCTGTGATGGGCACCGTGCCAACTTCGCCACGAATACCATCGGTACCAAAATACTTACGCTGCCCCATTACTCTTCTCCCATTCCTTGCTCAATGGCATGCAATACCGCCAAAGCGTCGACGGTTTCCGCCACATCATGCACACGAATAATATGAGCGCCACGCAAAGCCGCCATCAGCGCCGCTGCGACACTGGCCGCTTGGCGTTGCTCTACAGGCTTGCCCGTAATGTCTCCTAACATGGATTTGCGTGACATCCCAACCAACACAGGATACTCCAATTTAGCCAATAGCGGCAGCGCTCGCAGCAACGCTAAGTTGTGCGCCAAGGTTTTACCGAAACCAAAGCCGGGATCAACCAATATATTGTTAGAGCGAATCCCCGCCGCCAACGCGTCTTGGCAACGCTCACGCAGATAACCGATGACCTGCGCCACCACATCGTCGTATTGCGGATTGTTTTGCATATCGACCGGCCGCCCCTGCATGTGCATCAAGCAAACGGGCATATTCAGCTGTGCTGCGACCTCCAAAGCACCATCACGAGACAGTGCGCGCACATCATTAATTAGATTCGCCCCCGCACCGGCCGCTTCCTGCATAACTTGCGGCGTACTGGTATCAACCGACACCCACACATCAGTTTCACGGCGCACCATTTCCACCACTGGCAAGACACGATCCAATTCTTGCTGCACCGACACCGGCTTCGCACCTGGACGAGTCGACTCTCCGCCCACATCAATGATGTCCACGCCCGCTGCCAGCATACTCAGAACTTGCGCACGCGCTGCATCAGGCTTAAAAAACCGACCACCATCACTGAATGAGTCCGGCGTCACATTGACCACCCCCATCACTCGCGGACGCGAGAGGTCCAGCACACGGTCTTTATGTGTTATTTGCATTGCTTCATTGCCATCTTTTTTAAGCTCTTTACTGTCAACCGACCCCGTACTGCCAGCACACGCCCCGCCCTCGGACGTAAAAAAGGCGGCTCTTAGCCGCCTTTTTACAACGCTTTATTGCTGGTCAATCACGAGCGCGGACGATCAGAATCTTCATCCATAGGCTCGCCAGACGGCGTATCATCCCGCTCATTCACAGCCTCAGGTTCTGGCTGAGACTTATTCTTGGCCGCTTGCTCCTGCTCTTCATCGTAATCACGACCTTCAGCAGCAGCTTTTGCTCGCGCTTCTTTTTCAGCACGCGCTTGTGTAGCAGCAGATGTGTCCCAATCAGCCGGCTTACGTGGCTTCTTGCCTTCCATAATGTCGTCAATTTGCCCTGAATCAATGGTTTCATATTCCATCAAGGCGTCTTTCATCATTTCCAGCTTGTCACGATTCTCGACCAACAGCTGCTTGGCACGCTCATAACAACGCGTGCAGATATCTTTAATTTCAGCATCAATGGCCTTCGCCGTCTCACCAGAGAAAGCACCAGAGGCCTGACTGCTGCCTAAATAGTCCTGACGCTCTTCTTCGTACATCAACGGACCCAGCTTTTCACTCAAGCCCCATTTGGTCACCATGTTACGCGCCAACTTGGTCGCACGCTCAATGTCATTAGAAGCACCGGTGGTCACCTGATCCATACCATTGATCAGCTCTTCGGCCAGGCGCCCGCCATACAACGAGCAGATCTGACTTTCCAATCCTTCTTTACTGAGACTGTAACGATCCTCTTCCGGCAAGAACATGGTCACACCCAGTGCGCGACCACGCGGAATGATACTCACTTTATACACCGGGTCATGTGCGGGCACTAAACGACCCACAATGGCGTGCCCGGACTCATGGTACGCCGTGTTGATCTTTTCTTTCTCGGACATCACCATGGACTTGCGCTCAGCACCCATCATGATCTTATCTTTCGCCCGATCGAATTCTTCCATGCTCACCAAACGCTTGTTTCCACGCGCCGCAAACAATGCCGCCTCGTTCACCAAGTTCGCAAGATCAGCACCTGAGAAGCCCGGCGTACCACGCGCGATGATTTTAGGTTCAACCGTGTCGCCCAACGGCACTTTGCGCATGTGTACTTTAAGGATTTGCTCACGGCCACGAATATCGGGCAAGCCCACCACCACTTGACGGTCAAAACGACCAGGACGCATCAACGCAGGGTCGAGTACATCTGGGCGGTTAGTGGCTGCGATAATAATGATGCCATCGTTCGCTTCGAAACCGTCCATTTCAACCAGCAACTGGTTCAATGTCTGCTCACGCTCGTCGTTGCCGCCACCGATACCCACGCCACGGCTACGGCCTACTGCGTCGATTTCGTCAATGAAGACGATGCAAGGCGCCTGTTTCTTCGCTTGCTCGAACATGTCGCGGACACGAGACGCACCCACACCGACGAACATTTCAACGAAGTCAGAACCGGAAATAGAGAAGAACGGCACCTTGGCTTCACCCGCAATAGCTTTGGCCAGCAAGGTTTTACCAGTACCCGGCGGGCCCACCAAGAGCACGCCGCGTGGGATAGTACCGCCCAAACGCTGGTACTTACCGGGATCACGCAGGAAGGACACCAACTCGGCCACGTCGTCTTTGGCTTCTTCAACACCAGCGACATCGGCAAAAGTGGTTTTCACTTGGTCTTCACTGAGCAGCTTGGCCTTGGACTTACCAAAGCTCATTGGGCCGCCTTTACCGCCAGCCCCTCCCTGCATCTGCCGCATAAAGAACAGGAACACCAAAATAATCAACAGAATCGGGAAACTGGCGACCAGCAACTGCGACCAGATACTTTGTTGCTCGGGCTGGCGCGCCTCTACGTCGACACCATTGTCCATCAAGTTTTCAATGAAATCTTGCTGCACAATCAAATACGGGCTTGTGGCCGTGAAGCGCGAGCCATCGCGGCGCACGCCTTCGATCTTCGTGCCAGAAATAGTCACCCGCTCAACGCGGTCGTTCTGAACCTGCGTCATGAATTGCGAATAGGTGATGTCTTGACTAGGCTGCCCGGACGGGAAGCTGTTGAACACCGACAGCAGCACCACGGCGATCACTATCCACAAGATTAAATTCTTAGCCATATCGTTTACTTCGCACTCCTGATAAGCCCGGCAAGGCACCTACTCAATAAAAAACCCCAATGTGTAGTCACTGGATGGTCAACTGTTGAACCCTTTTTCACTACCACGAGGGGTTTGTTTGACCGTGCCCGCGAGGCTTATATTCGACATACCCACATACTGGGGTCTGGATCAAAAAAAACAAGGCGACCATGCAGACCAGATACGCAACAGCTTATCGCTCAGCATGAAGTCCCGACCATCAATTTGCAATTGTTTGACACAGTACCCAGCCCTAGGGATCAAAAACACCGCTCGTAGCGCAGTTTTCAGTGCCCTAGGCTCGGCTTCCTGCAAAATACACAGTACAATAGCGTTAATTATTTCATTTACTACCGCATTTCACCATAGGCACGGCTTCATATGGCTTTATCGAACGACCAGAAAAAACGCTTCCGCGGCATTGGCCACGACCTTAAACCCGTCGTCACCATCGGCGCTAACGGCATCACAGACACCGTTCTGGAAGAGTTACGCCGGGCCTTGAATGATCACGAATTAATCAAGGTAAAATTAGCCGCTGGTGAACGTGACGACCGTCAAGCCATCGTCGACTACATTGTTACGCACACACAGTGTGAAGAGGTCACTCGAATCGGTAAAATTACTTTGCTCTATAAAGCCAATAGACAGGCCAATCCAAAGCTGTCGAACATTGCCCGACATAGCAAAATCTAATTACGCGAAAGCAATACACCTAAAACGACGAAAGCCCCACCCTGCTAACGCGGAGTGGGGCTTTTTAGTGTCACCTAGCTAGCGGTTGTCTTACCGCCGTCTAAACGCATCGATCTTAAGCGTCGACCGGATGCCGACTCATTCACGTTCAGCACGTGATCACCAATACGCTCCAAGCGGTTCAGCATATCAATAAAGATCACCCCGGAGCGCGGCGTGTACACACCGTTTTCCAAACGCGTGTAGTGTGTAGAGCGATAGTCGTCACGCAGCTTGTCAATGGCATCTTCAAGGCGAATGGATTCCTTCAAGCTGACCTGATCAGGCTCGCGTGCGGTATTCAGGTGCATGGCCTTAATGGCTTCCTGCAAGGCACCCATCATTTCTTTCATCTCGCTCATGGCGTCTTCAGGCCAGACAGAATCTGTCTCCTTCATACGCTCCGCAAGCTTCGACACTTGATAATAGATGTCCGCAATGCGCTCCATGTCATTGATCATGGTTTGCATATAGCGAATACGCTCGGTCATCCAATGCTCAAGGTTCGTGTGCTCGCTGATGCGCACCAGGTAATCGGAGATTTCAATCTCCAACTGGTCGGTGGCTTCTTCTTGCTTCTGAATGCGCTCCATTAACTTGGTACGCGAAGCGTCGGGATCAAACAGCAGCTCATGTACCGAACCGTGCATGCTCTCCACCACCCCGGCAAAGTGTTGAATTTCTTTCTGCGCCTGCGCAATAGCGATCCCGGGCGAGGTCATCATGCCCATGCCAATGTAACGCAGATGGAAGTCTTCCGGCGAACCGCGATCCGGCTGAATGTACTCCACAAAGCGAATCAAATAGGGCACAAAGGCAAACAACAGCACCACATTCAGCACATTGAATGTCGTATGGAACAAGGACACCGCCAACGTAGCATTGGCACGCGCACCGGCGGAGGGGTCGAAAACAGAAACGGCACTGCCCGTTGCTGCTTGAATCACCCAATCGATGGTATGCAACACTGGATAGATGACGATCATCATCCAAATCACACCCACAATGTTGAACAAAAAGTGGAACCTAGCCGCTCGTTTCGCATGCACGTTACCCACCAGAGCCGCAATATTGGCCGTGACGGTGGTACCGATGTTCTCACCCAAAATCATGGCTGCCGCAATGGGGAAGGATATCCAACCCTCAAACAGCATCACCAAGGTGATGGTGGTCGCCGCCGACGATGACTGGGTTAACAGGGTCAGTACCGCACCAACCACCACAAACAGCATCAGCGAAAAGTAACCGTACTCACTGAAACCATCTAAGAACGCCAACATGGCCGGGTTACTGTTGATGTCCGGCACCGCGCCTTTAATGAAATCAAGGCCGATGAACAGGATACCAAAGCCCACCATGGCCTCTGCGATGTTCCGCAAGCGGCTGTTGTTGGAAAACAAGAAGGCAAAAAATACCCCGATAACGGCAACCGCAATCGGGGTAATCTGGAACTTGAAGCCGAACAGAGAAACCATCCACGCAGTGATCGTCGTACCAATGTTGGCACCCATGATCACGCCCGTAGACTGCATAAACGTCAGCAGCCCCGCATTCACGAAACTCACCGCCATAACGGTGGTGGTAGTCGAAGACTGAGTAATGGCCGTCGTGCCAAACCCCGTCAACACACCGACAGCACGGTTTCGGGTCATGCCACTCAGAATACCCTTCAGGCGATGTCCCGCGATCTTCTGCAGGCCTTCGCTAAAGATCTTCATACCAAAAATAAAAATCCCCAACGAACCGATAAGCTGGAGAAAATCAAACAACGAATAACTCATACATAATGCCCTAGTTGTGCCGAGCAGCGGGTCAGAAGCAAGCATCCACCGACTGAGCAGGCCAAATTTTGTGCAGTCGAAAACGACGGCGGCATTATACGTTTAGTTAGACTGTAATAAAAATGAAATAATGACTAAGACTAGGGGGTATTGCTCGAAGTCCTTCACCTTGCACTGGGAGCCTCCGGCCACTCACACCTGTTTGCGGAAAAATACCCGGCTAAAGCCGTCTTCACGCCTGCGCTCCACTTCGATGTAACCAAGCTTCGGGTACATCGCCAAGTTCTCTGTCATTGCCTCGTTGGTGTAAAGCTCAACTGCGACACACCCAACGTCTTGGGCAGCGCGTTCAGCATGTTCAAGCAAGCGCTTTCCAATGCCGTGGCCGCTGAACTCCGGCGATACAGCGACATTCTCGATATGGGCGTGATCGTTCTTGAAATAGAAGACGATATAGCCCGCTAATCCGGCCTCGCAGACTGCAACTACCACCCATCCATGTGCAATCTGGGTAGCGAAGTCGGCGTGCATTGGCGCAGGCTCTCTGCCCATGCGTTCGACGTACTTTGCATAAGCACTTTGTGCGCACGATTGAATATCTACAAAGTCAGAGGGCAGTGCTGGTCGAATGTTGATTTCAATCATGTCTGATGGTTCAACTAAGTGCTTTGACTGTCAGCAGGATGATTAACTCCGTCATAGGTCGGCACATTCGCTATTTTCAAAGGATTTATTCCCTCCAAACAAGCGACATTGAAGCCATACTGCGAAGGGTTAGACCTCCGTTGGTGATGAGTGTAGATCCCACAGTTACTGCAAAAATAGTGCTTTGCCGTTTTTGTGTTGAACTGGTAGAGCTTCAAGATGCTTTCACCTTTCACAATTCGAATTCCAGCCAGAGGAACTGACGCTACTATCGCTCCCCTGCGGCGACACAGTGAACAATCACACCGACGAACGTCAACCAGCCCACTAGGCAGATCTAACTCAATCTCCACCGACCCACAATGGCAAACCGCCTTGTGCTTTGGCTTAATCGGTACGCCATCGACTTCGCTTAAATTTACCGCCATTTATCTACCCCTGATATCCCACAACGCGTTGGACTGCACGGTACTAATGAGCGCCGTTAGTGCTATCACCACTAGTTCGTTTGTTGGACGCTTCCGCTTGCAAGCGTTCAACCAGCCAAACCTTAATGATTGATTGCCGTGTCACGCCGATACGTGCCGCTTCTCGATCTAACGACTCGACCACCCAAGACGGAAAATCAACATTAATGCGTTTTTGTTGTTGATTGACACGACGCGCCGACGTCAGATCCAAATCTTCAATCACATCTGATTGGTCCTGATCAAACTTACTATCGAAATCTTTAGCTTTCATAAAGCTCTACCTCTTTCTTGCGTGATCGCCTCACAGAAATGATACGAATGACATCATTTCGGTAGGTGACGACGGCAGACCAATGTTTTGAGCCAATAAGCCCTACGACCAAAAAGCGAAGCTCGTCATCGGATCTGGCCCGAATTTCCAGAAGGTCGGGATCACTCCAGAGCGCCTGAGCGTCTAGGAAGTCGATCCCATGCTTTTCCAAATTAGCTTGGCTTTTTCCATTATCGAACTCAAAGTCAGACATGAGTATAAATTATTCCTTTTTTACTCAATTAACAAGAACACTAAATCGAGCGATCTAGCTCCTTTCCATCACTCAATGGAATGACATACTTTGACTCCGTCGAAGACGAAAACTGCTCCACCCGCTCCATCAACTCATAATCGCTGCCCTCGCCCCGGCGATAACCGGAATTCGGCAGCCAGTAGCCATAGATGAAGTCGATGGTGCGGTTAACGCCTTCCGCATCCAAACCAGAGACATTGAACATGGCGACCCGCTGTTCTGGCAACTGCAGAGCGGTCATCCCCTCCGGTGCATTATCAGGGTTTTTTGTCTCAATCGCGGCTAGGTGCGTAAGTTCGCTTTCGGTGAATCGACCTGATTCACTCAGTGTTATGCCATAATAGGTTTTGGGGACACCACCTAAGACAGCCTCCTCCTGCTCGAACAAACGCATCCAAGCGGGCTGCATCAGAAAACAACTGGGCTCGTCGGTCACAAAGGGCGACGGAATCTTAGTTTCAAACCCCACAATACTGAGAGCCGGACGCACCTGAATGACGGGCTCGCGTGCCACACGGTGGGCGATGTGATGCAACAACTGCTCGCCCAGAATGGGCTTCTTGTTCAAACGGACAGCCGGACGCTCCTGTCGAAAAGCCTTCGGCGACATTGAAAAATAGGCCTTGAACGAGCGGGTGAAGGCTTCGTGCGAACCGAAACCCACACTGACCGCGATATCGATGATGCCCATATCAGTGTCTAGCAACAGTTGAGCGGCACGCGTCAAACGCCGCCCCCGAATGTAAGAGCCAAGGGTGTCACCGATCAGACTTTTGAACCACCGCTGGAAATGCCAAGGCGACAACCCACTGCGCTCGGACAGCGCTAAAACGCTCACCTCATCGGCAAGGTTTGTTTCGATGTCGTCCACCAACGCCTGCAAAAATCCGTAATTCTGATAACCCGTCATTGCTGGAGTCCGCCGCCAATAGCCCTACCGCACAAATTATCAAAAACGGCTCGGTCTAACACTCTAAGATGCATGGCTATAGATACCCCACTGCGCATCAGACAGGATCAAAACCATGCTAAATTCGAAAGTATCCATAGATCAAAAACGGGCTGCCATCATCGCCGCAGTCGCCTTGTTGGCCATGGGTGTATTGGCACCCATTGCCTTCTTTGTTGTCTTGGAACCAATCCAAGCGACTGGAGATACCGTGGCCCAAATCAACTTATTGCAGGCTTCCGAGGCCATGTTTCGAATCAGCATACTGATTTTCTTTGTCGTCGCCGTGTTGGACATCGTCTTGGCGTGGGCGCTGCACGGCTTTTTCTCGCCCGCGAACTCACATCTGTCGCTGCTCGCTGCGTGGTTCCGCCTCGTTTATACCGCCGCCTTGCTGTTTGCAACAGCGTCGCTGGTCGAGGTACTCAGCTTGCTTCAAGCACCAGCACCCAACAGCCCGGAATGGCGCTTGCTAGTCCAACATACGTTCAACGGCTTCTTCACCGTATTCAATTTCGGCTTGGGTATTTTCGGCTTTCACCTGATTGTTCTTGGGTACCTGATCATTCGAACCAACTTGCTACCGTCACTGCTCGGCGCGCTGGTTGTCATCGCAGGGCTTGGCTACCTGATCGACACCCTAGGCTCGGTGCTGCTTGCTCAGTATGGCCTGAACATCGCCAGCATCACCTTTATTGGCGAGGTTTTGTTGATTGGCTGGTTATTGTGGTGGGGGTTGAAGCGGGCCATCAGGGCTGACGATGCCCGGCGAGAGGCTACCTCTTAGGGTCAATGTTTAGGTTCGAACGTGCGAGGGCGTAAAGGACGCCCTCACAACCCTTTACGGTATTGCCCCAATGTCATACCAGAGATTTGTCGAAATGACCGCCTTAGACTCGCTTCATTAGCTGAATCGAGAACCTTGAATGATTCCTTATCTAAAAGCTGACGATACACTGCGGTGCAAAACGTGATCTTGCCCCGCTAAAACATTACAAAGGCAAGTCCAACGAGACCGACCTCAGCTTACAACTTTTGATATCGAAACCGATAAACAAACCAAAAGGCGAACTGGGGCTTAACGTGCCACTGAAGACTACACCAATATACTCGCCCTCTAGAACACCACCATTGAAGTATGCCGTTTCACGGTAGAACTGGCTGTTCGAGCGATAGAACTGCCTACCTTGCCCAAAATCGACTATGGTTCCAAAAGACTTCAACGCTTGGATGAAGGAGTCGTCGCCTTCTATTTCATTTTCAACTAGCTCAATGATTTGGCCAAAAGTCATTTCAGACGTTGTTTTTTCAATTTCAGCAGTACAACTATCAGCGTAAACCTGGCTACTGAAAATGGAAGCAAAGATCAATGTGAATCGCCACTAATTTGCTAGACACCTAACAGTTAGAGAAAATGACTGAAAAAGAGGTGTCTATGAGTCACAAACGTTACCCTGATGAATTTAAGATTGAAGCGGTTAAACAAGTCACTGTTGCTGGCCACAGTGTTGCTGATGTCGCACAACGCTTGGGCACAACAACGCACAGCCTGTATGCATGGATCAAACGCTTTGGCCCGAGTGCTCAGCAGCATCAACAAGAGTCAGAAGAAGCGGCTGAGATCCGTCGTCTGAAGAAGGAGCTCCAGCGTGTTACTTCAGAGCGCGACTTGTTAAAAAAAGCCGCGGCGTACTTCGCAAGCCACCCCGAGTAAGGTACGTCTTTATTAAGCAACATCAGGCCAGCCACCCCATTAGGCGTTTGTGCTGGTTGCTTGATGTGCATCCCAGCGGGTACTACGCATGGCTTCGGGACCCGAAGTCTTTGCGACAAAAGGCTAATGAACGTCTGACCGGTCAAATCAAACAATTTTGGCTGGAATCAGGTGGTGTGTACGGCTATCGCAAGATCCATCGTGACTTGCAGGATGTTGGACAGCCTTGTGGTATTAACCGAGTGCATCGTCTAATGAAAGGCGCGGGACTCGAAGCCAAAGTTGGATATAGAAAACCAAGGGCTCATAAGGGGCTGGCACATGTTGTTACGGCCAATGTACTGGATCGGCAATTTAATCCATCCGGCCCTGACCAATCATGGGTAACGGACATCACATACATCAAAACACACGAAGGCTGGCTGTACTTGGGTGCAGTAATGGATTTGTTTTCGCGCCGTATCATCGGCTGGTCGATGGGTGCCAGGATAACTAAAGAACTGGCTCTTGATGCGTTGCTGATGGCCGTATGGCGACGAAGGCCTAAAAGAGAGGTCATCGTGCATTCAGACCAAGGAAGCCAATATACGAGCCATGATTGGGGTGAGTTTTTAACAGCACATAACTTAGTCGGCAGCATGAGTCGTCGCGGGAACTGCCATGACAATGCGGTGGCAGAAAGCTTTTTCCAGCTACTGAAGCGGGAACGAATCAGGCGCAGGATATATACGACAAGAGAAGAGGCTCGAGTCGACATCTTTGTAGTGGCATAGTGAATTTGGCCACCTAATTAGAGGTGTTATCATGCACCAAGAAGCAATTAGGTGACAGTATGGCAACAAGACCCAAACGTAATTTTAGTCCCGAATTCCGACTCGAAGCCGCTCAATTGGTTGTCGATCAAAACTACACAGTTCGAGAGGCTGCTGAGGCCATGAGCGTTGGCCATTCGACCATGGATAAATGGGTTCGACAGCTACGCCAAGAACGCGATGGACAGAGCCCTAAAGCAACCCCGATGACGCCTGATCAGCTTAGAATCCGTGAGCTCGAAAAGCGCATTCGGGATATTGAAATGGAAAAAGACATACTAAAAAAGGCTACCGCTCTCTTGATGTCGGACTCCCTGAACACTTCTCGCTGATCGAGAAACTCAAGACGAGCTACCCGGTCAAAAAGCTGTGTGATGTATTCGGCGTACATCGCAGCAGCTTCAGATACTGGCTACAGCGTTCAAAAAGACCGATGTGTATCAGAAAGGCCAAGGAAATTGCGAAGGTTAAAGAGCTATTTCGCGACAGCGAAGGGTCTGCAGGAGCACGCAGCATCGCCGAGATGGCAACAACTCAGGACGTGCCACTTAGCCGCTATCGTGCTGGACGCCTGATGGAGAATCTGGGGCTAATCAGTTGCCAAATACCCGGTCACACATACAAGAAAACAGGTGATGAACATGTTGAAATACCGAACCATCTAGGCCGCCAGTTTAACGTTGAAGCGCCAAACCGCGTTTGGTGTGGCGATGTCACGTACATCTGGACCGGCAACCGCTGGGCTTATCTGGCCGTTGTCATTGATTTATTTGCGCGAAAGCCAGTGGGCTGGGCGATGTCGCTATCGCCGGACAGTGAACTGACCCGTAATGCGCTGAACATGGCCTATGAGAGCCGTGGACGTCCTAAAGGTGTTATGTTCCATAGTGATCAAGGCAGCCATTATACAAGCCGCAGGTTTCGCCAAACGCTGTGGGCATGCCAGATCAAACAAAGTTTAAGCCGACGAGGGAACTGCTGGGACAATGCGCCGATGGAGCGGTTCTTTAGAAGCTTAAAGGTCGAATGGGTGCCTACTTATGGATACCGCTCATTCATGCAAGCAGAGCATCACATCGTGAAATATTTGATTGGATATTACAGTCAACTTCGGCCGCATCAGCACAACAAGGGAATGAGTCCGAATCAGGCTGAGGAAAACTACTGGATTAACTATAAACCGGTGGCCAGTTTTACTTGACCACTACACTTCGACTACATTGAGTTGTTTTATAACCCGGTGCGCCGACACAATTCCAATGATCTGCTGTCACCGGTAGAGTATGAGAAGCGTTACAATGAGAGGCTGGAAAGTGTCTAGCATGCTAGTGGCGATTCATGCTATGGGGAGAATGAATACCTTCCGCTACTTTACTGAACGTGTATATCATTGAGGAATGGAATATATCTGAGAGTAAGCTGTCTTTGTATTTTTCTCTATGCATTCTGTCTGCTTCCTCGAGCGTCTCTGCCAATAGCTTGTAGCTTGCTTCTATATCTTGTAATTGATCATGGATTATTGGATATATTTCAACATCAATGAACTCATCATTTCCTTGGTCAAAGCTTCGCATTAAAGTAAATCCGCTCTTTGAGAGACTCATTCTTGATATGTAATTGTAATAGGTGGTTCCTTTGACTTTATTCTTGGTTGGGTGACCAATTGAGGCGTTGCGCAAAGTTCGAATTTCTTTGAGACGGTCTGTTAATTCAAACTGTATATAGAAAGACTCTGACAAATGACGCATTGCGTCCTGCTGAATAAAGAGCGCTTGAAGCAGACCGTAAGTAAATATGTACTTTAGTCCGTCGCTATTAGGATATTCAGCATTCAAATAGTCATGCTGCGAATATAGCGTATCTCCTATAGTATCAAGCGAGCTACAGATCTGATTCCAATTATCAGAATTCTTTATCAGATCATTTTGGTAGCGTGTTGTATTTATGTACTTACGAACAGATTCTTCAAGCGCATAAATTCGCTTGATTTTCCCTTCAATACTCTCAATTAATCCTTCATTCTTCGACAATACTCAGAACTCCTTGGAGGTATAACGTCCAATTCAGCGGACAAATTTTGCGCAGCGAAATTTGTTCCGCTGGAATTTCTGGTTAGTTGCTATTCGACGTTGTCTGGCGAAAATATCTCTATCATCATTGAGTTGTCAGGAGCGTTTGAAACGCCGAACTTTCTTCCAACCACGCCAAATGTTTGCAACGTACATAGCTCAATCTTATTGAAGCCCATACTTTTCAGTATGGGATAAATTTGGTTAGCCAAATTCGTTGTCTCTTTGCACCCCGGATAACCCAACGTGATGTGAGACCGATTTAATTTGTCTGCGTATAGCTTGGTGAATTTCTCAATCTCTCGACTCAGGAACTGCACGTCACCCTGTGTAACCTCACGCTGTTTTAGCCCAGTGTACTTGTCACCAATCTCTCCATAGTTCTGACCCGTATTGATATTCTTGCCATTGATGTTCGGTGGGGGGCCTACTGGCTGTTCCTCTTGTGCCGGCTGAGCTGGAACAACATTTACCTCAAACCATAAAAACTTAGCGTGCCTTCCTTTAGCCCTATCGATGTTGTATTGAACAAAAAAAGTCAAAAGCATGGCTAATATCAATACAATTAGACCAACCATTAGCCATTGAAGCGTTTGGCTTGTTGACAGTAATTCGATCACTTTATCCATATATCTCTCTGTTGGAATATTGGGCAACTAACGCCCTGGGTAAGCTGCCGTGACGGAGCGCAGCGTAGTACCGGTCAGCTTCACCCACTTGTTAGCGCTGTTCCGATCCATCACCGCTTGCGGCCTCTTGCACCGAATCCCAATTGGATAACAAATCTGTATGAGCCAGCCGCGACTCAGTGTGTTCTCTCGGATATTTGTGCCAATCGCCCAATCTCGACAGCTTTCTTTTTCTTATCTGATTTTCAAAGTAGTCATAAGCGGTTTTCTCAAGTGCAGAGGATAGCTCTATAAAATCTTGTCTAATGACTTTTCCAATTGGCAAAAACCTTTCACTCGGGACACTGGCTAAGTTGGTATGGAGGGTTACCAAGTAATCCTGAACAAAATTGACCTCTCGTTTTGCCTCTGTCGTAAGCCAAGTGCTTCCCTCTTGAGTCAATTGCGAAAAGCGAGTAAACCATGCTTCAAATTCTTCACGTGAAATCAGTACTTGTGGTGCGCGTACAACTTCTCCGTTTTCTTCTCTACCTAGGCTGACCATCACCCGCATTTCCATAGCGAGACTAATCAGGTTCTCATGCGCTTTTATCCGGCGGTCTAGCAGCATTTGCCATATGCGCAGTGAATACTCTCTATTCTTTATCATCCACGAAGCTATAAAAGACAGCAGACCGCCAAGGAAAGCACCTGCTAGGCCGAAAATCGCGCTCGCATTTTGTGACAGAAATTCTTCCACGAAACTCGCCTCTATGGTGCGCTAACGCAAAGCTTTGGGGCGGCTGGAGCGCAGCGTAAGCCGTCCTAGCCGCGCATGCGGCGACAATAGCGCCTTGTTAGGCATTTGCATGGAGTTTGCTACGCAAGCGATTACGTGTAGTTTCATTGCCACTGTTCCATACATCAAAAAGCCCAAACCAATACAGCCGTTCGTTTAATGTTAAGCCCCCAATATTATCTATTGCGACACTTTTGAAACTTTGAAATTCAGAGTGGAACTTGTTTGAAGCATCCGCATCTTGAAACCAAACATTTCCATGCCATTTGCCAATTAGATATGCGAGTTTCTCAATATCTTTATCATCTTGCTTCCACTCTTCGACCCAGCGAGAGAGATTTTCTCTAAGATCAGTTTCAGGCACGGAGTTTACTAACTCATCTAAGTTCATTGAGATGCCTAACGCCCGGCTCACGCGCCGGTTTGGAGCCGCGAAGCGGCGGAAAATCGGTCGCTGTGCAGCCGATTGTTAACTGTTGATGCTCAACGTCAACGGCACGTGGTCACTTATTGAAATCCACTCGTCGTGCTGACCAACCTGCAAATTACATTCTTCGGCAAAGTCTGACGAGGTAAAAACATAATCAATGTGATAAGCCTTCTCGCGGTTCCGCTGCAAGAAAAATGTTGGATTGCTTTCACTACCCTGCTCTTCCTCGAAGACTCGATGATACTGGCTCTTGAAACCCATATCTCCGAGCTCAGCAACTACGTCTGAGTGATTCCACCAGCGATCCGGCTTATCCCAGCGCACATTGCTATTAAAATCGCCGAGAATGACTGTCTTTGGCCCGCTAAGATCATCACGGTGAATCTGAAGGTACTTCCAGAATTGCCCCATGTAGCCAAATGCTTCTTCATTGCGGCCCTTCGTCCAGACGGCCAGCACAGTGAAATCTCTGTTGATAGTGAAAGGGAGAAAAAGCCTGAGATCTTCCGTGCTCCAATTCAGCGTTTCACTTTTGCTGAACAGCCCAGGGACGGAAAAGCTGCCACTCCAATCTAACTTTTCAACTCGATGACCGTTTCGTGGAAAAATGCCGATGCCACGATTTTTTGACTCGCCCACCCACAGGTAAGAACCAGCCCACTCTCTATATGCGGGGGTCGATAACGCAGGGTCTTCACACTCCTGAACCACCAAGACATCAGCTCGCAAGCTATCTGCTTCTGCAAGCTTTCGTCTAAGTGCTCCATTACAGTTCCAGGTTACAACTTTCATAGATAGAGACAGTTAACAGTTTATTAGTGCGCATGCGCGTTTTTCCAGAGAAGCCATTCACAGAAAATGCGTGCAACCATCTGATTTTATTAAGGAAAATTCACTTTCCTTCAAAATAGGCTCCAGAAAAACACGCATTGCACCGGAAGAAAACCTGATTATACTGTTTATCCATACAGTAAAAAGGAGTTTTACCTCATGGCGAGTAGCCCATTCCTCAATGAAGTCCGTACCTCTATTCGTGTTCGCGGGATGAGTATGCGAACTGAGAAAACCTACATCTACTGGATACGTAACTTCATCCGCTACAACAAGTGTCGGCATCCCGGTGAAATGGGAGCCACAGAAGTCGTTCAGTTTCTCGAGTACCTCGCATCCGAACGGAACGTAGCTGTTAACACTCAACGCATAGCTCTGAACGCATTAGCCTATCTGTATAACCAGTTCCTTAAGCAGCCATTAGGAGACTTGGAATTTAAGTATGCTTCCAAGCCACAGCGATTGCCTGAAGTGCTTATGGCACCTGAGGTTGCTAGCATCCTCAAGGAAATGACGGGTAGAGATAAACTGATTTTCTCGCTTCTTTACGGCTCCGGGCTACGTATTACTGAGTGTCTTCGATTGCGGGTAAAAGACATCGATTTTACGGGCGGCTCAATAACTGTACGAGATGGCAAGGGAGCAAAGGACAGAGTTACGGTTTTTAGCCCTGCTCTCCATGAAAGCACCAAAGGCGCAATTGCTGATGCACTGGCCTTGCAAGAGTTAGACAATACAAAGGGTGTTGGCCCTTCTATCCCTGATGTGCTGGCAAAGAAGTATCCTTCTGCCTATCGGCAACCTGCTTGGATGTTTTTGTTCCCGTCTAGCAATATTTGTAAGCACCCAATCACCGGAATGCTGTGTCGCCACCATTTGCATGATTCAGTACCCAGAAAGGCGCTGAAAAAAGCTGTCTCGGCTGCAAAGCTATCTAACAAACGGATCTCATGCCATACGTTTCGTCACAGTTTCGCCACAGAGCTTCTAAGAAATGGTAGGGACATTAGAACTGTACAAGAGCTACTCGGTCATACAGACGTTTCAACAACGCAGATTTATACTCATGTGCTGGGTCAGCATTTTGCGGGGCTAACAAGTCCTTTAGATGCTATTGCCAGTTAATGATTTTCGAAGTGTAAAGGCCGTTAGATTGTTCGCGCAGAGGGCTGCGCTCCTACGGTATACGATACGGGGCTGATCATTAGAAAACACTAACGCTGAATTATTGGCTACCGCCCGTCCGTATACGTGGCACATTCGCGCTGCGCGGCGTTGAATGCCGCGCGGGTTGTTGTGTTATTTGTAGTAGAAGTTGCTGGGGGATGCAATGTTTTTTGTTGGTGGTGTCAGCACACCACCACGTTTACGGCCAACCCCGCCATCGCGGTTTCTTTATAGTGCTGGCTCATGTCTGCGCCGGTCTGCGCCATGGTTTGCATTACTTCATCCAAGCTGACGCGGTGTGTTTCTGGGCTGCGTAAGGCGAGCCGTGCGGCCTGTACTGCTTTCACTGCGCCTACGGCGTTGCGCTCTATGCAGGGTATTTGTACCAGTCCGCCGACAGGGTCGCAGGTTAAGCCTAAGTGGTGTTCCATGGCGATCTCTGCGGCGTGTTCTATTTGCCCCGGCGTGCCACCCAATACGGCACACAGGCCTGCGGCGGCCATAGAACTGGCGACACCGATTTCGCCTTGGCACCCGACTTCTGCAGCAGAAATAGACGCATTACGTTTGTACAACCAGCCAACGGCTGAGGCGGTGAGCAAGAACACTTCGGTGGCGCTTAAGTCGCCTTTAATCTCTACCTTCATTTGGTTTTGCCAATACATCATAACGGACGGAATCACACCCGCTGCGCCGTTGGTGGGCGCGGTTACTACGCGGTGCCCGGCGGCGTTTTCTTCGTTAACTGCTAAGGCGTAGACGGTCAGCCAGTCCATGGCGGCCAAGGGGTCGTCCATGGCGGTGTCGTGGCATTGCGCCCACAGGTGGGGAGCACGGCGGCGTACGCCCAAGCCGCCTTCTAACATGCCTTCCGGTGCTTCAAGCCCACGTTGGCAGCAGTCGCGCATGGTGGCAGCGATGGTATTGGCCCACGTCAGCACGGAGTCACGCGAGAAGCCCATGGCGACTTCATTGTCTAACACGGCTTCCGCAATGGATTTACCGGTACTTCCGCACTGCTCCAGCAGTTCTGCGGCGTTGCTATAAGGAGTGGTTCGATGATCTGGAAAGTCGGCCAACATGTCTTGTTCGGGGTCGGCGAGTTTGGTGGTCTGGGCGATGGCACCGCCACCGACCGAGAACCAGGTTTCGGCCACCAGCTCTTGGCCTTTTACGTCGTACACTGCAAAGCGCATGGCGTTGGGGTGCGCGGGTAAAAAGGTATCGCCTTGGAATTCAATATCGTAGGACGGCGAAAAGCGTATGGCTAGGCCACCGGGCAGCGGTAAGTTGCCGGTGCGGCGCACGAAGTCCCAAGCATCGCGTGCGGTATCGGGGTCAACCGTGGCGGCATCTAAGCCACACAACCCCATAACGATGGCGCGGTCGGTGTGGTGGCCTTTGCCAGTCAGTGCCAAGCTCCCATAGAGCGTGACGCGCACTCGAACGACTTGCTCACGCAGTTTGTCCTTAACCAGGTCGGCTTGAAAGCGCTCCGCCGCGCGCATTGGCCCAAGGGTGTGTGAGCTGCTCGGGCCCAAGCCAACTTTAAACAGCGATTGAACTGAATAGGGTTCCATATCGACGTTCCAAAGATTGATTGTTAGTAGAATGGTGGCTGGCGAGAATTGGAGCAAATATCAGAGAGAGAAGAAGTTGGGCGGGGTGTAAACCCTACATACCGTTCCTAGAGAACGGCATGTAGGACTCAGAGGTATTTACCGATAGACCGGGAAATCCGCGCAGATTTTCAGGACTTTGCCTTTTACATCAGCAATGGCTGCGGTGGCGTCGCCTTTCTCCAAGCCGTCTAAAATGTCGCAGATCCAGCCGGTCAACTGACGGCTTTCCGCTTCACCAAAACCACGGCGGGTGATGGACGGCGTGCCGATACGCAAACCAGAGGTGACGAACGGTGAACGTGGGTCGTTCGGTACGGCGTTCTTGTTCACGGTGATGTTGGCTTCGCCCAATGCGGCGTCGGCGTCTTTACCGGTGTATTCTTTGCCGATCAAATCGACCAAGAACAGGTGGTCGTCGGTGCCGCCAGAGACGATGTTGATGCCACGCTTCTGGAACTCATCGGCCATGGCGCGCGCGTTGGCAACCACTTGCTGCTGATAGGTTTTGAAGCTGTCTTCCATGGCTTCTTTGAAGCACACGGCTTTACCAGCGATGACGTGCATCAACGGGCCGCCCTGGCTTTCAGGGAATACGGCGAAGTTCAGCTTTTTGTTCAGGTCTTCGTTGTCGTGCGCCAAAATCAGGCCGCCACGTGGGCCACCCAACGTTTTGTGCGTGGTGGTGGTAACAACGTCAGCGAACGGCATGGGGCTTGGGTAAACGCCTGCAGCCACCAGGCCAGCGATGTGCGCCATATCGACAAACAAGTAAGCCTCGACTTTGTCGGCAATTTCACGGAAACGCGCCCAATCAACAATGCGTGAATACGCGGAGAAACCGGCGATGATCATGCGTGGTTTGTGTTCCAGCGCCAGGCGCTCAACTTCGTCGTAGTCGATCTCGCCCGTCTCGGCGTTCAAGCCATACTGAACGGCATTATAAATACGACCAGAGAACGATACCGCTGCACCGTGTGTTAAGTGGCCGCCGTGTGCCAAGCTCATGCCCAATACGGTGTCGCCAGGCTTACACAGTGCCATGAATACGGCGGCGTTGGCTTGTGAGCCGGAATGCGGCTGTACGTTAGCGAAGGCTGCGCCGAACAGTTTTTTAGCGCGTTCGATGGCCAGTTCTTCTACCACGTCTACGTGTTCGCAGCCGCCATAGTAGCGCTTACCGGGGTAGCCTTCGGCGTATTTGTTGGTGAGCTGTGAGCCCTGAGCCTGCATGACGCGGGGGCTGGTGTAATTTTCGGAGGCAATCAATTCGATGTGCTCTTCCTGCCGTTGGGTTTCGCCTTCAATAGCGGCCCACAAGTCGGCATCGTAATCGGCGATGTTCATATCTTTAGTAAACATTGATTATCTCCTGTGTAGTATGTCTTCAGGCCTGAACTGCTAGGAACTGATTAGCTTTAAAGGGGCGTATGCGACCTGGACGGTCGCATCCGAGCCCACAGGCACGTGTTCACGGCGTCCCCGCTAAAGCTAATCAGTTCCTAGCAGCTCAGGTCGGCATTTATTCTGTGGAGCATTTAAGCGGCTACGCGTACTGCTGTCACCTGAGTATTATTTGGCGGTTGTCCAAGTTTTTTTGTTGAGGGAGACACTTCGCGCCCCACCTATGATTTGCACCCCAATACTCTATAATGGCGCCCATCTGATTTTTAGCACTCGAAAGGCATTCCGATGGCACAGTACGTATTCACCATGAACCGGTTGGGCAAGGTTGTCCCACCGAAGAAAGAAATTCTGAAAGACATTTCCCTCAGCTTCTTCCCTGGCGCGAAGATCGGCGTTTTGGGTCTCAACGGCTCGGGTAAGTCGACGCTGCTGCGTATTATGGCCGGTGTTGACCAAGACTTCATCGGCGAGGCGCGGCCACAACCGGGCTTGAACATCGGTTACCTGCCGCAGGAACCCGAACTCGACCCGACCAAAAACGTGCGCGAGATCGTCGAAGAAGCACTGAACGACATCAAAGAAGCACAAACCAAGCTGGATGCGGTGTACCTTGCGTACGCTGAGCCTGATGCTGATTTCGACGCCTTGGCGGCGGAGCAAAACCGCTTGGAAGCGATTCTGGCTACGTCGGATGCGCATGATTTGGACCGCAAGCTGGAAGTCGCCGCCGATGCGCTGCGCTTACCGCCTTGGGACGCCAACGTAGAACACCTGTCGGGTGGTGAGCGTCGCCGCGTAGCATTGTGCCGCTTGTTGATGTCGAACCCCGACATGCTGTTGCTCGATGAGCCAACCAACCACTTGGACGCCGAAAGTGTGGCTTGGTTAGAGCGCTTCCTGCACGAATACAAAGGCACCGTGGTCGCCATCACGCACGACCGCTACTTCCTAGACAACGTGGCCGGTTGGATTCTGGAACTTGACCGTGGGCATGGCATTCCATGGGAAGGCAACTATTCCTCGTGGCTGGAACAGAAAGAAGCCCGTTTGCAGCAAGAGTCGAAGCAGCAGGCTTCACACGATAAAGCCGTTAAGTCCGAGTTGGAGTGGGTACGCCAGAACGCCAAGGGTCGCCAAGCCAAGTCGAAGGCGCGCTTGAAGCAGTTTGATGAGTTGAGCTCGCGTGAATTCCAAAAGCGCAACGAAACCAACGAAATCTACATCCCACCTGGCCCGCGTTTGGGTGATGTGGTGATTGAGGTCAATAACGTATCGAAAGCCTACGGCGAAAAGCTGTTGGTTGATGACATGAACTTTGTGGTGCCGCCCGGCAGCATTGTTGGGGTGATCGGTGGTAACGGTGCGGGTAAGTCGACACTGTTCAAGATGATTACCGGACAAGAGCAGCCAGACAGCGGTTCTATTCGTATTGGCGAAACCGTGCAGATCGCGCATGTCGGGCAGATGCGTGAGTTGGACGACAGCAAGTCGGTGTGGGAAGAAATTTCTGACGGACTGGACATCATTCAGGTAGGCACCTACGAAATTCCGTCACGCGCCTATTTGGGCCGCTTTAACTTTAAGGGCGGCGACCAGCAGAAGCGCGTGAAGGATTTGTCGGGCGGTGAGCGCAACCGCTTGTTCCTTGCCAAGCTGTTAAAGAGCGGCGGCAATGTGCTGTTGCTTGACGAACCGACCAACGACTTGGACGTTGAAACGCTGCGCGCATTGGAAGAAGCGCTGTTAGCCTTCCCTGGCAACGCCATTGTGATCTCGCACGACCGGTGGTTCCTTGACCGTGTAGCGACGCACATTCTGGCGTACGAGGGCGACAGTGCAGTGACCTTCTTTGATGGTAACTTCACTGAGTACGAGGCGGATTATCGCAAGCGTACCGGGGATCATGGGCCGAAGCGGATCAAGTATAAGCGTCTGCAATAGGAAGCCACCAAAAACCTTTTTTCTCAAGCTGGCGTTGTTAAAAATGTCCTCAAAATGCTCATTTACACACGGTAAACTGCGCGTTCTCGGACATTTTTGCCTAGCCAGCTTTTCGCCTCTTGGGTTTTTAAAGGTTCCCAACCGACAACCACTTCGAGAACGGGGTCACACTTTCACTGCCTTGTAGGATATGTCTTACAAGCAGTGTCGGTATTTCGCCATCACTCAGCACAGATATAGTGCGTAAAGTGTTCGCAACTCGACGCATGGAGAGCTAGGACCATCGCCTACGGATTGGCAAGGACAAGTTGAGTTACGGACCCCTCTATCGGATAGATCGCGCCAGACCATGGATGGTCGGGTTTTTAACCGCTCGTTTTTTCATCGCTACTGGCCTCTGCTCTACTTCGCTCCAGCCCAACACACATAACAGCCTGCTTTATTTCCCGCTCGAACTGTTATATTTTGTCCTCAAGTATTTTTTGATATCTCGCTATGTCAGACGAGTTATATGCGGCCATTGATCTGGGAGCCAATTCCTTCCACCTCGTGATCATGCGTCGCCACGACAGTAACCTAGTTACCGTCGATGGTTACCGAGAAATTGTGCGTTTGGCCAGCGGCATAAACCCCGAACATCACCAGTTACGTCCGGAGGCTCGCCGTCGGGCGCTACGCTGCCTAAACGACATCCGCCAGCGCTTAGCCCAACACAGTGTGCAGAAAGTGCGCGTGGTGGGCACCAGTGCCTTTCGTACCCTGCGCCAGAACGCCGACTTTATTAAAGACGCTGAACAGGCTTTGGGGCTTCCCATCGAGATTGTTACGGGTGAGGAAGAAGCGCGACTGATTTATTTGGGCGCAACCTGGGGTCTACCGCAATCCAATCGCTTGGTCGTCGACATTGGCGGTGGCAGTACGGAAATCATCATTGGCCATGGCGGCACCACCGAGCTAGCCGTCAGCCTTGATGTGGGTAGTGCGTCTCTTTCGGCGGCCTACTTTCAAGCCAATCGCATTACCCAAGCACACCTTAACAAAGCACGCGAACACGTACGGCGCTTGCTAACCAAGGCCATTCCGGCTGAACAAGTCCCGTCCAGCGACCTCGTCGCGGTCGGTTCTTCCGGTACCGCCAAAAGCCTGAGCTGGGTGATGCGCTCACTGCATCTCTCCAACGGCGACATCACACGATCCGGCTTAGAGCGCGTATCGCCGCTTCTGTGGCAAGTGCAGAACATCGACCAGCTCAGTCAGGTGCTGAATTTGAATGTGCGGCGCACCCATGTCTTCCCCGGCGGCTACGCCATCATGAGTGAGGTGTTTGCTTATCTGAACGTCGAACACATGACCATTTCTGGCCGAGCACTGCGCGAAGGCATGATTGTAGAAATGTTGCAAAGCGCTTGATTTCCAGCGCGTCTGACCTTATTTCCTATCCATGATCACAGTTTCGATTTCAGTCTGAGGGTTTCGTTATGCGTATTATGCTGTTTCTGCTAACCAACTTTGCCATCCTGATTACCTTCGGGGTGTTCACGACCATAGTATTGCCGATGCTGGGCATTCAACTTGAAGGGCAAGGTGCCCTGTTGGTGATGGCTCTGTTCTTCGGTATGGGCGGGTCATTCATTTCGCTGTGGATGTCTAAATTCATCGCGATTAAGTCGACCGGCGCGCAAGTGATTAAGCAGCCGCGCAATGAAGAAGAGCGTTGGCTGGTCAACACCGTGGCACGCTTGGCTAAGCAAGCGGGTATTGGCATGCCGGACGTCGCCATCTACGGCGGACAGGAAGTGAACGCGTTCGCCACGGGTGCCAATCGCAACAGTGCCTTGGTCGCCGTGAGTGTGGGCCTGCTACGCGGCATGACACGTGACGAGCAAGAAGCGGTATTGGCGCACGAGGTTAGTCACATTGCCAATGGCGATATGGTGACCTTGACGCTGATCCAAGGCGTGATGAACACCTTTGTGATCTACTTTGCACGCATTATTGCTAATGTGATCAATCGTGGTGGCCAGCAAGGCGGCATCGCATATTTCATGACGGTAATGGCTTTGCAGGTGGTGTTCGGCATCTTGGCGAGTGTGGTGGTGAACTGGTTCTCGCGTCGTCGTGAGTTCGGTGCGGATGCTGGCGCGGCGCGCCTGGTAGGTCCACAGAAGATGATTGCGGCGCTGCAACGCCTGAAAGGCGGCGCGGATTCGCAGTTGGAAGGCCAGCTGACAGCATTCGGCATCAAGGGTAAGGCGTCTGATATGTTTGCTACGCACCCGTCGTTGGATGCGCGGATCGCCGCACTGCGTAATATGTAATGGTTCTTCGAGGGTACACGGTTCTTTCGGTAGCAATGTTACAGGGTTGCTTCTTCCGGGGACGCCGTGAACCGATTATCAGACGCATCCCTGCGTCTGACCCTTCGGGCTCCCGTTGGTCATGCAAATTCGTTCCTGACGAATTTGTCCATGGGGGCTCATTTGCAGCATCCTTGCTGCAAACGCCCCGTTAGAAGCAACCCTGTAACATCGCTACGCTAGTCCGCCGCAAGGCTTTTATCTTATCTTTTGTTAGATAATGTAGAACCACTCCACAGCACCACAAAGCCTGCCAACGCCATAACCACGATGGCCGGACCGGTCGGCCAGTCCCAATACCAGCTTGAAGCAATACCCGCACAGACCGACAACACACCAATCAGAGTGGCCAACAAGGCCATGTGCTCGGGCTCGCGGCTCAACGGCCGTGCCGCCGCCGCAGGAATCAACAACAGCGCCGAGATCAGCAGTACGCCGACCCATTGCATGGCGAGCGCGACAATGGCCGCCAGCAGCACCATAAACTGCCCGCGCAAGGCGCTGACATTGATGCCCTCGGCCTGCGCCAGTTCGGGCGACAAGATAAACAACATCAAACTGCGCCAGCGCCAAAACAGCCAACCCCAGCCCACCACCAGCAACACAGCCAACAACAGCAAGTCATTTATGCCCACGCTGAGCAAGTCGCCAATCAACAACCCATTCACGTTGGCGCTGTTCGGCACCAAACCGTAGACCACCAGCAGGCCAAGCGCGAGACTGCCGTGTGACAACACCCCTAACCAAGTATCCGACGCCAACACCGTAATACGCTCGGCACGCCACAAAATCAGCGCAAAGGCCAGCGTACCCAACAGCGCTCCGGCTGCCGGTGTCCATTGCCAAAACAGCCCAATCCCCACGCCCAGTAACGAAGCATGCGCCAAGGCGTCGCCAAAAAAGGCCATACGCTGCCACACCAACAAACTGCCGAAAGGCCCGGCCAGCAGCATGAGCCCACAACCGGCCACCAAAGGGAACAACCAGAGTTCAGTCATTGATTACCGGACCTCCTTGCTCGCTGAGGTCATGCGAATGCGTGTGATGGTGGTGATAAACACCCAAGGTGGCGGCATCACGTCGACCAAAAATCTCCACAAATTCAGGGTGGTTTTCGATGGTCTCTGGGGTACCTTGGCAACACACGTGATGGTTCAAACAAATCACCTGATCGGTAGCCGCCATGACCACGTGCAGGTCGTGCGACACCATCAAGACGCTACACGCCAAGTCCTCTTTTAACGAATGGATGAGCCGGTACAGCGCCGCCTCGCCCATAAAGTCCACGCCCTGTACTGGCTCGTCCAACACCAACAGTTGCGGGCGCTGCAGGATTGCACGCGAAAGCAGCACGCGCTGTAATTCACCACCCGACAAAGCTGTGATATTACGCTTGTGCAAATGCGCCACGCCGGTTTTATCCAACGCTTTTTCCACTTCAATTTTGGGTGCCTTGACCTGCAGCGTCATAAAACGCCCAACGCTGATCGGCAACAACTGATTCAGCGGCAACTTTTGTGGCATGTAGCCAATGGTCAGACCCGGACGGCGAATGACCTCACCGGTGGTGGGTTCGTCGAGCCCCAATAGCACCTTTAACAGAGACGACTTGCCCGCGCCATTCGGCCCCACCACAGTAACGATTTGTTGCGGGCCAATGGCGAGCGAAATGTGGTCAAGTATCTTCTTGCCCTGCTTTTCTAAACTGATACGTTTGGCTTCAATCAACACGATTTCAGACCCTTTATGAACGATGTTGAGCATCATAGCAGACCACCCAAGGGGAGCATCTAAAAACTACTTTGCCCACCCTATGTTGGTGCCCTGCCGAGCGAATGCTACACTAGCGGCCTCATTTATTTTCCAGATCAAGGTGTTATGAAAAGCCTGCTCCGAATTGCCACCCGCACCAGCCCCCTAGCCCTATGGCAAGCACAGTACGTGACCGACGCGCTGCAACAGCACCATCCTGACGTGCAGATTGAATGGGTCAAGATGGTAACCAAGGGCGACAAGATTCTGGACGTTGCGTTGTCTAAGGTGGGCGGCAAGGGTCTGTTTGTGAAAGAGCTGGAACAAGCCTTGATCGACGGTGAAGCCGATATCGCGGTGCATTCCATGAAAGATGTACCCATGGAGCTCGATCCACAGTTTGTACTGCCGATCATTTGCGAACGGGGTGACCCGGCCGATGCCTTTGTGTCCAATCAATACGAGCGTTTGGAAGACCTTGAAAAAGGCTCTGTAGTGGGTACGTCCAGCTTGCGCCGCCAAGCACAACTGCTGGCCTGGCGTCCGGATTTAAAAATTGAATTTTTACGCGGCAACGTGGGGACCCGCTTGAGCAAGCTCGACGCCGGCCAATACGACGCCATCATTCTGGCGTCGGCCGGTTTGCAACGCCTCGACCTGCATAGCCGCATTCGCCACAACATCGACTTCGATCTATCCCTCCCGGCCTGTGGCCAGGGCGCTGTAGGCATTGAGTGCCGCGCTGGCGATACTGACACGCTGGCCTTACTGGATTGCTTGAACCACCCGCACACGCACGCACGGCTGTGGGCCGAGCGCGCCATGAACCGCCGACTGAATGGTGGCTGCCAAGTGCCTATCGCAGGTTACACGTGGTTGGATGGCAATGACTTGAGACTGGAAGGCCGCATTGGTTTCCCTGACGGCACGGGTTTGATCAAGGTGTCGGCCGATGCCCAGCTAAAAGACCTCAACGACCAAGCCACTGCCGAAGCTCTGGGCATTGAGGTGGCTGATGCCATGTTGGCGCAAGGGGCGGATGCTATTTTGCGCAGTTTAGACCTACTCTAACGCCATCATGAAGCGCACCGTCATCCTGACCAAGCCAAGCGCCCAGCAAGCGCGCTGGATCGAGGCCTTAAAAGACCAAGGTTATGTGGTAGAGTCGATACCACTGATCCATATTGAGCCGCTACCGGAAACAGCAGCACAACGGTCAGTTTGGTTAGACTTTGACCAGTTTCACGGCGTTGTGGTGGTCAGCCCAGCGGCAGCAGACATTGTATTGGATCGGCTGGATGCGTACTGGCCTCAGCCACCCATCGGTATTCGTTGGTTGTGCAACGGTTCCGGGACCGCACAGGTGTTGCTGCCATTACTGGGATCGGCCGTTCACTACCCACAGCTGGGTAACCGAGCGGAAGATGTACTCGCCCTGCCCGAAACCCAAGACGTACAGGACCAACGCTGGCTGATCGTCGCAGGAGAAGGTGGCCGCGAGGTGACCCAACCGGCTTTGGAAGCACGCGGGGCACGGGTGACCCGCTTGGAAGTGTATCGGCGCACAGGCATAGAACTGGGCCCTGAAACGCAGCAACGCCTGACACAACCGAATGCGATTGTGCAGATATCTTCTTTGGCCGCCTTGGATTGTTTGACTTCTCAAGCGTCCATGGTTACAAAACAGACAACGCCCCTGCTGATCAGCAGCCCGCGCCTCGACAGCGCTGCCCGCGAACACGGCTGGCAGCACATCGTGAACGCACAGGGAGCCAGCTTAGAAGCTGCTCTGGACGCCTTGAATTCACTACAGGAACCGACATCGTGAGTGCCGACCAGCCGACCCCAGAAGAAAAACCAACGACGGACCCTAAAGGCACCGCAAAGCCGACAGCCAAAGCAGATCAGACTGCCAAGCCGTCGGCCAGCAGCAAGCCTAAAGCGCGGGCACACGCCAAGCAGGGTGGTATAGGCCGTTGGGTCGCCTTGTTTGTGGTCTTGCTGGTACTGGGCGCAGCCGGTGTCGGCGGTTGGTTTGGCTGGCAGCAGTGGACACATTGGCAGGACATCAATCAGGCACGCCAGCAATCGTTGAACGACTTACAAAACCAACTGGCCCAGCAGGCCTCGCAACTGCAGTCTCTTGAGCAAGCGTTGGCGCAAGTGGACCAACGCCAACAGGGCGTACAGGGTAATCTGGAGGATACGCAACGCAACCTGGTTGCCCTCGCCCAGCAAGTAAATGCCGACAGCGGCTTGCAAGAAAGTGATGTACAGCGCTTGGAAATCGAGTATCTGTTGCGAACCGCCCGGCACCTGAGCCAGCTGACGGGTGACCTCGCGCAAGCCTCTTCGCTGTTGCAGCAGGCCGACCGCATGCTGGCAGAAATCAACGAAATTGCTTATCTGCCCGCCCGCGAAGCACTGGCGCAAGACCTTCAGGCGCTGCGCAATGCCCCCATGCCCGACATCGACGGCATCTATTTCGAATTACGCGCGTTAGAACAAGGGGCGCGTCAATGGCAATGGTGGCCAGAATCCAGCCGTAGTCCGAACACGGACGCAGCAGCGCCGAGCCCGGACGATGCCAATACAGACGCGGAACGACCATGGTACGAACGCATGGGCCACGAGCTGCGCAGCCTGGTAACAGTGCGCTACCGTGGCGACTTAGCGCAAGCGCGCCTGACTCCGGATGAATTCAACCAAATGCGGGCACAATTCCGCTTACTGCTGCAGCAAGCGCAAGTGGCGGCCTTACAGCGCAACCAACTGCTGTATGAAAGCAGCCTGGAACAGGCGCAAGAATGGCTGAGTGATACTGGTGCGCAAGTACCTAATTTGGCCGCCGTACAAACTCAACTCGATCAATTGCGCGCCATCAACATCGATGTGGTGGTGCCTGAGATAGATCGTGCGCTAGCGGTGCTGCGCGCCATCGCCAATCGCACGGGTGACGACGCCAACGCAGGAGACGACGAATGAAGTTGCTGCGTCGGGCGTTACTCATTCTGCTGATTCTGGTGCTTGGCGGGGCCGTGGGGTATATGGCGCGCCAGGACTCAGGCTATGTGTTGATTGCGTGGGGCGACCATGCACTGGAAATGTCGCTGTGGATTGGTCTTGCAGCACTGATCACGCTGGTGTTGGCTTGGCTGCTGATACGGCGAATGCTGGTGTTGTTGGGTAAGTTGCGGCCGAATCGGCGGCATCAGGGTGTGAAGTCTTTGGAAAATGGCATCTTGGCGTTCCTCGAACTTAAGCTGCCACGCGCTAAGCGCCTGCTCGCCAAGGGTGAACGCTACAGCCCTCTGCCATGGGTTAACCAGTTGCTGCTGGCCCGTATCGCCCAAGCCGAAAAAGACTACGCCAATGTGGCGACCTGGCTCGACAAGGCCACCGAAGAAAACCCTCAGGTCGAGCTGGCCTCGGGTCTGTTATTGGCGTTGTCGGCCTATGAGTCGAAGCAATTTGAGTTGGCGCTGGCGCACTGCAAGCGCCTGACCCAGAAGCATCCGGACAACCCCTTTGTGTTGCGCTTGCTGCGCGATGTACACGTGCGACTGAAAGACTGGGATGCCTTGTTAGAGCTGCAACCTAAGCTGATTCGCGTTGGCCGCAAGTCGGTCGAGCCTTGGCAAACCGACATGATCAATGGGCTGGTTGCCACTCGTCCCGCCAATGCAGGCGCTCGTCTGCAAAAATGGTGGAAGTCGCTGAGCCAACAGCAACAGGCCTCGTCGGACCTGAGATACCAATATCTCAAGGCGTTGGTGGTCCTGGAGACTCCTTTGGTAGCAAAGAAGGCTCTGGAAAGTGCCATCGGACAAGAGTGGGATACCCGCTTAGTGGTACTGTACAGTGGCCTCAACACCACCGCGCGTGAACGCTTACAGCAAGCCGAGCGCTGGCGCACGCAACACACGCCGGACGCGCACTTTTATCTGGCCTTAGGCCGCCTGTGTTTGCAGGAGTCTTTGTGGGGCAAGGCCCGCGATTATTTCAAAGACGGCTTAGCACAGAACCCCCTGCCAGAGCTCTATTGGGAGCTGGCGCGTTTAGAAGAGGCTCTGGGAGAGCGTGACAGCAGCCATGAGCGCCTGACCGCTTTGGCTGAGCAGATGCTAAAATGTCCGGCCTTACCCTTACCCGCAGCAACACCGGAAGCACAGACGCATGAGTGAAGACTTAGTCATCAGTGGTGCCAGCAAAGCGGAACAGTATGAGAGTTTCACGCAGCAGTTGACCTACCTGCTTGCCGACACGCCCAACCCGCTGACTCAAGTCAGCCAGTTGCTCGCCGCCTTACAACACGGTTTTGGTTTCCTGTGGACGGGCATCTATCAGGTACACGGCGACCAATTGGTGCTGGGCCCCTTTCAAGGGCCGATTGCTTGCGTCACCATTGCCCGTGGGCGTGGGGTGTGCGGTACGGCATGGCACGAAGCCCGTACATTGGTAGTGCCCGACGTAGATGCCTTTCCCGGTCATATTGCCTGCAGCAGTGCGAGCCGTTCGGAAATCGTCTTGCCGGTCTTTCGCGGCCAGGAAGTGATTGCAGTGCTGGACATCGACAGCGCCGAGCTCGGAACCTTTGATGAGGTGGATCAGCGCTTTCTGGAAGAGATCGTAGCTACCTATTTGGCACCCTGCTTGCCGCTGTAACCCAGCGAACGCTTACAGCAGTTGCCAGAGGGCGTCGAATACCAATTGCTGAGTCTCCGCAACCGCGGGTGACTCAATCACCACGGCACTGGGCAGATCGCCCTGCTTGAGCGCAATCATGGCGACTTTGGGCGGATAGATGGCAACATAGGCGGTAGAAGCCTTGTCGGTTTTCAGCCATTTGCGCTCGGACAATTCCGCTGGTTCGCCCCCGGCCCCTACGGCAATAACCCGTACCTGAATGCCCGCTTTGATGCGTTGTGTCGTGTAGGAAGGGAACGGCTGATACAGATACTTACGCACCGCCTTCGAAGAAATGACCGAGTAGGATTTGTCTTTGGTGGCGCCAACCGTGGCCAAAATGTCTTTCAGCACCCGCTCTATACCATCGTAGCCATCGTAATACCGCACATCGGCGGCACCCAATTCCGGGCGCAACTGCGTAAGCTCAGGAATGATTTCTCGACCCAGTAGACCCACCGCTTCACTGAGTCTCTCTTGGCGTTCTTCGGCCAAGGCCATCAGACGTTGTGGCGATTCGGCCGCAAAGAACCGGCGCCGCCCTTTCGGAAAGAGCGTCACGACGCCCTTCTCTTGCATCACTTTCAGCAGTTCGTAAGTGGTGCCCCGATTGAGGTTGGCGGCTTGCGCGATGTCACGGATCGAGGCCGGACCGAGCTTCAGCAGACTGGTGTAAATCTGCGTTTCACGCGGCTCTAACCCCAGTTGTTGCAGCACTTCGACGCGGTTCATCGTGGAGCGAATGCCAACATATCGCTGAAAAAGCGGTCTTTGTGCAGGCCGCAGGCTTCAAGGTAGTCCAATGAGGCATACACCATGTCGGGTGAGCCGCAGCAGATCACCGAATACGTACCCAGATCTCCCAGGTCTTCTCGAATACAGGCGTGTAAGTGGTGCTTTCCACTGTTCCACGTCTGCCGCTCGGAGATCACTGCGGTAAAGTGTACCTGCTCGTGAGTATCGGCCCAGCTTTGCGCCAGATCAGCCATATAGAGCGCCGCAGCAGTGCGTGCTGCCCAATAAATATGAATAGGGCGAGTACTGTTGACCAGCAGAGCCTCGGTCACGGCTTTGATCTGACTGAAACCGGTACCGGAAGCCAACAACAAGACGGGGGTATCATCCGCCGGCAGACGACCCACATGACAGTCGCCTTCACCGATGCGCGCCGGAATGCTGGTTTCACCGTCGATGCGCGCCAGCAAGGCGCGCGCTCCGGCGTTCTCTGGCCCCGCTTCTACATGCAGTTCGATGTCTGTACCGGGCGCATTAGCAATGGTGAAATAAAGCCCATTATGGTCGGGCAGCAGTAGCTCCAGATATTGCCCAGCCTGATAGCTAACAGGATGTTCCGGGGCAAACAACAACTGTTCAACCAAGCCGCCTAAGGGGCGACGCAACTTCAAGGCCAGATTAACCGTAACGCTGGTATCCACGCTGTGCTGGGGCTCTGCCACAATGACTCCAAATCTGAGTAAATTAGTCAGGTATTATAAACCGAACACTGTGATTCGGCCAGAGGGCGGAAGAGCACAGTGCCCTTCGTTGCCGGTCACCCACGTACGCGGGTATAAATACCCGCCCTACATCCGCGATCAACCATAGGGCGGTGTGTTTACACTCGTCGCCGAAATGCGCCTTACAGATCTAACTCTGGCCAAATAAGATCCACCTCATCCTTCACCTGTTGATCCATCAAAATCGGCCGCCCCCACTCGCGCGATGTTTCGCCGGGCCATTTATGTGTAGCATCCAAGCCCATCTTGCTGCCCAAGCCAGACACTGGCGAAGCGAAGTCGAGGTAATCGATCGGCGTATTCTCGACCATCACGGTATCACGCGCCGGGTCCATGCGCGTAGTGATCGCCCAGATCACGTCTTTCCAGTCGCGTGCATTCACATCGTCGTCGGTAACGATGACAAATTTGGTGTACATAAATTGCCGCAAGAACGACCAGACCCCCATCATCACACGCTTGGCATGACCGGGATATTGTTTCTTCATGGTCACCACCGCCATGCGATAAGAGCAGCCTTCAGGAGGCAGGTAGAAGTCGGTGATTTCCGGGAACTGCTTGCGCAAAATAGGCACGAACACTTCGTTCAGCGCCAAGCCCAGAATGGCCGGTTCATCAGGTGGGCGGCCAGTGTAGGTACTGTGGTAAATCGGCTGGTCGCGGTATGTCATGCGCTCGACGGTGAATACCGGGAAGCGGTCAACTTCGTTGTAGTAACCGGTGTGGTCACCAAAGGGGCCTTCGTCGGCCATATCATCAGGGTAGATATAGCCTTCCAGTACGATTTCCGCGCTGGCGGGTACGTCGAGGTCATGCAGCGTGGCTTTCGCCAGTTCCGTGCGGTGTCCGCGCAGCAACCCGGCGAAGGCGTACTCCGACAAGCTATCGGGCACAGGCGTCACCGCGCCCAAAATAGTCGCCGGATCAGCGCCCAGGGCAACGGCCACCGGGAAGGGTTCACCCGGAAACTTCTTCTGCCAGTCCCGTAAATCCAAGGCACCACCGCGATGCGACAACCAACGCATGATGACACGATTACGCCCTATGACTTGCTGGCGGTAAATACCTAAATTCTGGCGCGGCTTATCAGGGCCACGCGTAATTACCAACGGCCAAGTGATTAAGGGCCCAGCATCACCGGGCCAACAGGTCTGCACCGGTAATTTGCTCAGGTCGACGTCATCACCGATCAACACATGCGTCTGGCAAGCCGGGCGCGACACTTTCTTGGGTGCCATGTTCATGACCTGACGGAAAATGGGCAGCTTTTCCCACGCATCCTTGATGCCTTTCGGTGGATCAGGCTCTTTCAAATAGGCAAGTAGTTCACCGATTTCACGCAGCGCACTGACACTGCTGGCACCCATGCCAGCGGCCACACGTTCTGGTGTACCAAACAGGTTGGTCAACACAGGCATGTCAAAGCCCGTTGGATTTTCAAACAACAGCGCTGGACCACCGGCGCGCAGAACGCGGTCGCTGATTTCCGTCATCTGTAACTTGGGGCTCACGGACTGGGTGATACGCTTCACCTCACCCTGCGCTTCCAGCCCAGCGATAAACTCTCGAAGGTCACGGTATTTCATGGCGCTGCCTCTTAAACGGTCTGTACATCCTGCACATAAAAAAAGGGCACGAGGCCCTTTTTTCTACCAGCCTGTCATTAACGGCTGTTGTTTACCAAGTATTCTGTCGCTGCAGCAATTTCGTCATCGCTGCAGTTCGCACAACCACCTTTCGCAGGCATTGCACCGATACCGCTGATGGAGTTAGCGATCAAGGTTTCCATGCCTTTCTCAATTCGAGCAGACCATGCAGCCGCATCACCCATAATCGGAGCACCGGCAGCGCCCGTCATGTGGCAAGCCAAGCAGGCTTGCTGATAAACCGTCGCGCCGTCGCGCGCTGCGCCCGCACCTGATGAGGTGGCTACAACCTGCGCGGTGTCACAGGCTTCGCCGGCAACACAGACGTTACCGCTGGGCTTAATACGGTCAATCAATGCATTGGTGTGTGCTTCGGTGGCTGCCAATACTGCGGTGGCCAAGCCCAATGTCGCTAATGCAATCAATATACGCTTCATCGTAGGGTTACCTTTTATTAGTCTTAAAATTCTATGGCGGGCAGTATAACGTTAATCCCGCGCCACTCAAAGGAAGCCACTGATTAATTTATTGTGCTTCACATGAATTTTTGTCGCCGCTGTCCGTCGCCTACCGGTTCAGTATGACATCAAATGGCTCACACCCAGCTCATGCGCCCGGTTAAGTAAAGCTGCACGCCCCGGAAAGTTGTCGTGCACAAAGACCGCAGGCTCACCCATGGGTGCCACCACGTCAATCCACTGGCCCAGACTGAACCATTCCCGACCACTCCACAGATGTGTCCACTCGCCTTCCGGCAAATACACTCGGCGCTCTAAGGTGGCCGATTGCAAGATCGGCGCCACCAGCAAATGGGGCCCGAGCATGTATTGGTTTGGTGGCAGCTGCCATGTTTCCGGATCATCGGGGAACTCAAGCCACATGGGTCGGACCATCGGCATATTCTGGTCCACGACGGCGGCCATTAGACGACGCCGATAAGGCCACAGTGCCTCGTGAATGGTAGCCAAGCGTGCCGCGTGTATATGGCCGCTCTCGTCTTCGTCCCATAGATGGTAGTGCTCGCTGGCAAGTAAGGTGTCGTGAAAACTGAGTACGGGTGTAAAGGTGTTTAATTCTAACCAGCGCAGATACAGTTCTTGGGTGCGCGGCTCGGTGCGCCAGCGCCCACGATCTTCAATTGACCCGCCGACGATTGTGTAGGACATCGGATCACCCGCCAACCCACTCGACAGCAGTGCCGACACCATGCTTCCTAAGCCATATTCTCGCCAACCAGCAAGGGTATCTAAGGCAGGCGGCAAATCCACCAAGGCACCGACTACCTCGGGCACACCCACCTCGTCGACCAATGCTGCCGGGTCTGCCACCACAAGGCTCAGCGGTGCGCCATGGCGAGCCAGCGGCTCCCAAAAATCGGCGGCCACTTCACCGCCCAGAGGTAACAGTGGGTTACGCCCAAACCAGTCGGGGTACTCTTGGGGCTCTTGCTCTGGAAACAATCGCGGCAGCAAGAATGCTGGCGAGCGCGCGGCAGCTAAAGCCACCTCACCCTGCGCCGACCAGTTCTCTAACCGCCACCGTTGCGGTCGCGTTAAGTCCAACAAGCGCGTGCCCGTGCCGCCAATCAGCCAGCCACGATTATGGCTGGAATACACCGAGAACGGGCGATCACTGCCCGCCGATACTGGCATTTCTGAGTCTATTGGGGCGAACAATTGATCGCGCCCCAGCACCCGCCGCCCTACCAATGAGGGCGTTATGGATTGTATACCGAAGCCGAATACTTGCTCCCCTGCACCCATGGGCGATTCGAGATAGGTCAATGCAACCTGTTCAGAGGTTTCCCAATTCAATACTAAGCGGCGTTGTTCATCGACTGAGATGGTGAACTGGATGGGAAAACTCTGATCACCGCAATACAGTGTGCCGAGCGCCTCGACTCGATTACCCACTTGCTGCAGCTCATCCCACTCCTGGCGGGCACACACCTGTAACTGCCGCCCGGTTAACCCCTGCTCGGCATTCCTTAAAGTTACGGGGGCCGCTTGCAGGGCTGCGCCCAACCATGGCTTATTCGAAGCCGTTTCCCAAATCACGGTGGCGCCATACACGACACGCCAACGACGCTCTTCGACATCCCAATTGATGTCATAACCATCGATCAACCAGCGTTCAGAGAGGGGCCAATTCGTTCTGATTTGGCCTAATTCCACCCAAGTCGGACTGGTCGCACGCCACAATAAAATGCTAAACAGTACTAACAAGAAGCACGCTAACCACAACAAACGTCGCCACATTGTGTTTCAGGCCTTATAGTCTGTAGAGAGGAATGGTATGAACGGGTAACACACGCCGTTTTCAACAACCGACGGTATCGTTCATCAGCCCCTTCAGATGAATCAATAATAACGACAGAGACAGGATCGCACCTATGGAACTTGCCCACGCCCTTGCCAGCGTACTGGAAGCCCGACCATTTGACCATCTCGGCTTAATGCAGGTTATTGATGGAAAAGGAACGTTGGTGCGAGCTTGGTACCCTGATGCGACCGCCATCATAGTCGTTGAGCGAAAGTCTGGCAAAGCCTTAGGCAACATGCAGCGCAAAGACGATCGAGGTTTGTTTGAACTGCCCCTGCCGCGCCGCAAAAAGCCCTTCACGTACGATTTAAAAGTGAGCTACGGCACGGAGGAAGTGACGGTAACCGATCCCTACCAGTTCGGTAACCGCACCATGGAAGACCTGTTCTGCACACCGGAAACACTCTATAAAAATCTTGGCGCACAGCTTTGTCACGCCAGCATCGATGATGGCGCAGATATTGCGGGCGTGCGTTTTGTGGTTTACGCACCCAACGCGCGCAGCGTCAGTGTGATTGGCAACTTCAACCATTGGGACGGCCGTCGTCACCCCATGATGAGTCACCACGACGGATATTGGCGCCTGTTCGTGCCTGGCTTAACCGCTGGCACCGAATACAAGTTCGAGATTAAGTCGCAGCAGGGCGACATCTTGCCGCACAAAGCCGACCCCTATGGCTTTCAGCACGCCCAGCATCCGAGCTTTCATTCCGTGGTGTGGGACCACAGCCAATACCAATGGCAAGACCAGAGCTGGCAGCAGCGCCCAATTAAAGACCTACGCCAGCAGCCGATGTCCATTTACGAGATCCAGGTCGGCTCCTGGCGGCGTCATGCCGACGGCACACCGCTGAATTACCGCGAACTGGCCGATCAGCTCATTCCCTACATCCAAGACATGCAATACACCCACATTGAACTGTTACCGGTGAGCGAATACCCGTTTGACGGCTCTTGGGGTTACCAGCCTGTGGGGCTGTTCGCACCGACCAGTCGTTTCGGCTCACCGGACGATTTTAAATACTTCGTCGACCAATGCCATCAGGCCGGTATCGGCGTGATCGTCGATTGGGTACCGGCGCACTTCCCGGCCGACCCGCATGGCTTAGCCCGCTTTGACGGCACGGCGCTCTATGAATACGAAGACCCGCGTCGTGGCTGGCACCCGGACTGGAATTCCTTCATCTACGACTATGGCCGCCATACCGTTTGTGATTTTCTGATTTCCAGCGCCATGATCTGGCTGGAATATTTCCACATTGATGGCATTCGCGTCGACGCTGTGGCCTCCATGCTGTACCTCGACTATTCACGCGAAGACGGCGAATGGGTGCCCAATGTCGATGGTGGCAACCACAACTACGAAGCCATCGCCTTTGTGAAGCGTTTCAATGAAAGTGTGTATGGGCAGTTCCCGGATCGTTTTACCATTGCCGAAGAGTCTACCTCCTTTGCCGGGGTGTCCAAACCGACCTACGCGGGCGGCCTCGGCTTCGGCTTCAAATGGAACATGGGCTGGATGCACGACTCGCTAGAGTACATGAAGAAGGACCCCATTCACCGCCAGTACCACCATGGCGACCTGACGTTCAGCATGATCTACGCCTTTGATGAAAACTTCGTCCTACCGCTGTCACACGACGAGGTGGTACACGGCAAGGGCACCATACTGACCCGTATGCCCGGTGATGAATGGCAGCAAATGGCCAACTTGCGCAACTACTACGCCTACATGTACGCTCACCCCGGCAAAAAGCTCAACTTTATGGGCAACGAGCTCGGCTCGCCTTTCGAGTGGAACCACAGCACCCAACTGGATTGGTGGCTACTCGACCATGACCGCCATCGTGGTTGCCAGCAACTGGTTAAAGACCTGAATCGCCTGTACCGCGACGAACCGGCCATGCATGTGCTGGATAATGAACCGCAAGGTTTCCGCTGGATCAACCACAACGATGCGGCCTCCAGCGTGCTGAGCTTCTGTCGTTTCAGTCATGACCCCGCAGACCTGATCGTCGTGGTCAGCAACTTCACCCCCATGCCGCACGAGCACTACCGTTTAGGCGTGCCAGAGGCAGGACACTACAAGGTGTTGCTGAATACCGACTCTGAGTACTACGGCGGCGGCAACTTTGCGGTGGGCGAGGGTTTTGACAGCCAGCCCGAAAGCTGTGATGGGCTCAGCCATAGCGTGCAGGTGAGAATACCGCCGTTGGCGACGCTTGTTCTCAAGTTGCAGAAGTAGGTTTTGGGGTTTGGTGGCAGGTGTGAACACCCGCCACCACCGCGACGGCGTAAACCCTGGATGTAGGGCGCGGTATTTATACCCGCCATCATTCGGCCCACAGGGAAACACCCGCTCACCCTTGGCGAATGGCATGAGTTCATAAAACACTGTGCTATGATGCGCCTCTCTGCTTCATCTTTTCAGGTAACGGATCACAGCGCATTATGACACCCCAAGACACCTCGCCCGCCAGCCGTCCCGGCCTGCCCTTCCCGCTTGGCGCTGCGCCCGATGCGGACGGTTGCAACTTCGCGGTATACAGTGCACATGCTACAGGCATTACGCTGTGTTTGTTCGACGAGCAGGAAAATGAAACCGCGCAGATTCCGCTGACGACGCGTACGGGTAATGTGTGGCATATTTATCTGTCGGGCATTCGGCCAGGCCAAGCCTACGGCTATCGCGCACGCGGGGCTTTTAAGCCACAACAACAACGCTTTTTCTCGCGTAAGAAGTTGCTGCTGGACCCTTATGCGCAGGCCCTGAGCCGTGTGTTGGAATACCATCCTAGCTTTGACACCTTGGCCCCCGGAGATGACTTACAACGCAGCACGCTCGACAGTGGCCCGCACATGGCGAAGTCTTTGGTGGTGGATCATACGTTCGACTGGCAAGGTGACCGGCCGCTGTATACGCCGTGGACACACACTATTTTGTACGAAACCCATATTCGTGGCATCAGCCAAACCCATCCTGAGGTACCGCCAGAACTGCGCGGCACCTACCTCGGCATGGCGCATCCGGCTGTGATTTCGCACCTGCAAAATTTGGGCATTACGGCAGTACAGATCATGCCAATCCACGCCTTTATGTCTGAGCCACGTTTGCAAGCCTTGGGGTTGAGCAACTATTGGGGCTACAACCCGGTAAACTGGTTTGCACCCGACCCACGCTACGCGGTGTCTGATGCGGTGACCGAAATGAAGACCTTGGTGCGCACGCTTCACCAAGCCGGGATCGAAGTCATTCTGGACGTTGTGTATAACCATACCGCCGAGGCGGGTTTAGAGGGCACCACACTGAGTCAGAAGGGACTGGCGGCGGCGCGTTTTTATCGGTTTACCGAAGACGGCACGCACTTCATCAACGACACTGGCTGCGGCAACACGGTGAATGTGCACCAGACCTCGACGTTGAAGATGGTGATGGACAGTCTGCGCCTGTGGATTGAGCACTACCATATTGATGGCTTCCGCTTCGATTTGGCGGCGACCTTGGGCCGCGAGGAGCGCAACTTTTCGCCGCACGCGGCGTTCTTCAAAGCCGTGGCGCAAGACCCACTGCTCAGCCGTGCCAAGTTGATTGCCGAACCGTGGGACATAGGTCCACAGGGTTATCAGCTGGGCCAATTCCCCGATCACTGGTACGAGTGCAATGATTTGTTCCGCGATACCGTGCGGGCATTCTGGCGTGGTGATGGCGGCTTGCTGCCCGACTTTTGTACACGCTTGATGGGCTCGCGCGATCGCTTGCAAAAAGGCATTCGCGCTCTTTCAACCAGCATCAATTACATCACCTACCACGACGGCTATACGCTGCACGATTTGGTGTCGTATGAACAGCGCCACAACCAAGCCAACTTAGAAGATAATCGGGACGGTCACGGTCATAACCTGAGCGCAAACTACGGCGTAGAAGGCCCCACTGACGACCCGACGATCAATGAACTGCGGCAACGCCAGAAACGCAATTTGATGACCACCTTGTTGCTGTCGCAAGGCGTCGTGCATTTGTTGGGCGGCGACGAGCTAGGGCGCACGCAGCGCGGTAATAACAACGCTTACTGCCAAGACAACAGCATCAGTTGGTATGACTGGTCGAACCCTGCGCCTGAGCATCTGGCCTTTATGCAGCACCTGATCAGGATTCGGCAAAGCTCAAGCCTGTTCCATGACTTGGTATTCAGTCCCGAACAAATTCTCGAAGAACCGGCCCACAGTGACGCTGTACACTGGTTTAACACCCAAGGCGAAGCCATGTCGATTCAGGACTGGCACAATGACCATGGGCGCAGTATCGGGCTGGTTCTGTCGTCCGCGCTGACGGATATTACCGTCGGTTTGGACAGCTGCGCTGAACGTTTTATCTGGCTGATCAACAGCTCGACACAGCCCGTGCGCTTTAACTTCCCGGGCGATGCGGCACTGGAATGGACGGTGCTACTCGACACCCGCCATGCTGTACCGCCTCCGGTAGGAGCGCCCAGTACTTTTGATCACTATGAAGCCGCGCCGCAGTCGGTGGTATTGCTTAGCCAGCCAGGTGCTCTCGATCAGTGATCAATTAAGTCTTGTGCTAGACTGCTTTGATCACTGAGTCGAGAACAGGCTGGGACGCAAATTCATGTTGAACCGGACACTCTATAAGTGCCTGCTGTTTTTTTTGCTGGCAACACCGCTGTCTATCATCGCCCACGGCGTGTCGCCGGTAGAGCTCGACACGCATTTCGTGGAAAAGCGGCTGAATCAACAGGCACAATGGTTGCTGGTCGACCAGGCCCAATGGCACCCAGAGAACATCGCCGACCCGGGCGTCCCGTGGCAAGCCGGTGCCCCACCCAGAGGCTTTCGGGCAACAGGTGAACAGCGTCTGTGGTATCGCGTTGAGCTGAGCAATACCACCGACAAGCCACTCACCTTAGTTGTCGACGCCATGGAGCCGTTGATCGGCGAATTCGATTTGGTATGGGTCGATGGTCACGATGCCGCGCCACTGCAAGTCTCGGCTGGCACTTGGCGGACCGCCGAACAAGGCCTGTTGGCGGATGTACGCTGGGCTGTTCCTATTACCTTGTCCCCACACACCACTGGCTATCTTTACACCTCGGCGCATCACGTCGGACACAATCAAATCCCACTGCTGCTCTCCCACAGTGAGCACTACGAGCAGACTCGGTTTTGGCGATTGACCTTGCTGGGGTTATTCCATGGTGTCTTGCTCATAGTCTCGCTCTACAGCCTGCTTCTGTTCACCGTTACGCGTCAACGCATCTACCTGTTCTACACCATGCTTGGCCTGGTCATGAACCTCTACTTTCTGTTCGTGGGCGGCCTTGGCAATATGTTCTCCTGGGTACCCAGCGGGGGTTTTGCGCATCGGGTAATGCAGATCTGCATCTGCCTCCACATTACATTGGTGGCCGCTACACCGGTCTATTTGCGGCAATTAAAACAGCGCTCGCCGCTGTTACCCAGTGAGCGCCTGTTGCTGACGGGCGCAGCTCTGGCTGCCCTCACCTTGCTGGCAGCACTCAGCCCGTGGTATGTAGCGCTGACACTGCCCACCCTGATCGTCGCATTGGCGGTCACAATCGTGGTGATGGCTCACAACGCTTATCTCTGGCTAGTCCTGCATAAGGACACCTTTCGCACCGTCACCTACGCTTGGGCGACCTACTCGGTCGGTATCGTCTTGGTGCTGGGTAATCGCCTTGAGTGGCTACCGCGCAATGCATGGACCGATTTCGGCATCCACATCGGTGCCATTACCACTTTTTCATTATTGTACTTGTCGCTCAATAACCAAATGCGCCGAGAGCGCGACAAGCGCATTAAAGCCCAACAGTCCTCCATTGATACCTTGCTGCGCTTCCAGCGCTTGTATATGAACGCTGAAGAAGGTTTTGCGACCGTCACTGAAACGGGTCTTATTCAGGACGCCAACCCGGCGTTTTGTCGCTTTTTCGATTGCACTGATTTCAACGAACTGCAGACCTCAGGCAATACCGATTTAACGCAAATGCTGGATGACCCGCAGGACTTCACCGACCTCCACAACGAGGTCTTTAAACACGGCAAGATGCCGGGGCGCGAAATCCGCATGCTGACCCCGGAGAACAGGGAGCTCTGGGTACTGGTACTGGCCTGGCTGGAAGGCGATCAACGCGAAACGGTCATCAAATGCAGTTTCATCGACATCACCGGGCGCAAAGCCTTCGAGCAGCGCTTGTCGTACTTAGCCACGCACGATGCCATGACGGGGCTGCTCAATCGGCGCAGTTTGTTGAGCGCCATTCAACAAGCCACCGATCAGTCAGTCGCTGCGCAGGCATCATGGGGCTTGATCTGCCTGAACATGGATAACTTTCGTCTGATCAATACCCAGTGCGGCCATGAACAAGGTGACAAGGCCTTAATGCAGGCCGCCAATGGCATTGTATCTGTGCTGCCAGCGCGGGCGTCGGCAGCGCGTACCGGGCCAGATGAGTTTTCGATATTGCTCCCTGAGTCAGACCAGACTGCCACCATGGCGGTGGCGGAACGCTTGCGTCGGCACGCTTTGACAACACCCTTCTTGCATCAAAGCCAAACCTACCAGTTAGTAGCCAGCATCGGCGTGACAACCTTTACCGCTGGCAAACAAAGCCCGGATGACATTTTGGCGCGCGCGGATACAGCCTGCCAGGCATCGAAGGAACAAGGTGGTAATCAAGTGAGTTTTTACACCGAAACCAATGCTGATTTGCAGCGCCGCCAAACCATGTCGGCATGGGTGACTGAGATCTACAGCGCCTTATCGGAAAGCCGTTTTCTGCTGACCCGGCAGACCATCAAACCGCTGTCGCTGAAGGAACCCGGAAAGCACTATGAAGTATTGCTGCGCCTGCAACTGCCCGATGGCCGCATTGCAGCACCGGGTGAGTTCCTGCCCTCCGCCGAGCGCTACGGATTGATGGAGGCGATTGATCGCTGGGTGATCACTCACTTCTTCCGCTGGCTCAGCGACAACCCACTTGAATTAGCAAGCCTGCATCGCGCCAGCGTAAATCTCAGTGGTCAGTCGCTCAGCTCGCCGGAAATTGTGCCCTTTATTCGCACCCAGTTCGCGGAATACGGCATTCCATTCGAGAAGATCTGTTTTGAAATCACCGAGAGCATGGCAGTGACACGCATCGATATTACCCAGCAGTTTATTTCAGAGCTGAGTGCCATTGGCTGCTCGTTCTCACTGGACGATTTTGGCACTGGTTATTCTTCGTACAGCTATCTGAAACACATGCCGGTACGGTATCTGAAGATTGACGGCAGCTTTGTGCGTAACATGTTAACCACGGCTTCAGACTACGCCATGGTGAAGTCGATCAATGAAGTGGCGCAGAGCATGAACTTACAAACCATCGCTGAGTTTGTTGAAAACGAAGAGTTGGAGTTTGCCTTGAAGGGCCTCGGGGTGCATTTCGGCCAAGGTTATGGCATCAGCAAACCCGAGGTATTGCCTCGACAGGAAGCCTATGTTCAGGTGATGTCGTCAGACTCGTCACGATAAGCAAGCACTTGCAGTACGGCTTCATCCACGGCTTTTTGCACACGCTCACGCATTTCGACACGGTCTGGCGTGGTCAGGAAAAATGCCATGTCCACCGAATGCCGATAATAACGTGCAGGCAAATGATTCAAAGCCAGGCAGGCGATGTCATTGAACTCGTCCTTGCTAAAGCCCTGATCCGAGTATTCGTTGATCAGGAAGTCCACCACCAAGTCTTCGTAGAAGTTGCTGATCTCAGCTTTTATCGTCATTACACCACCTCGATGAATGGAAACGTTAGAGCCCTCATACTTAAGGGCTCATCCTCAGTCTAGTGTAGACACTAGCCCAGACTCATGCCATCCACGCGTTGGAATCCACGCGGCAGTTTGTTCCCACGCCGACCACGCTCAGCGATGTAGTGTGCCAAGTCGGCACCTTTCAACGTCAGTGAGCGCTTACCAGACTGCAATACCAAGGCTTGATCGGGTGCCAGGATCGCCATATCGATCACAAATTCTTCACCACTCACCACCCGCGAAGCCGGTACGTTGATCATCTTATTGCCTTTGCCCTTACCCAGCTGCGGCAAATCACGCACAGGGAACAGCAGGAGGCGACCTTCGTTGGTAACGGTTGCCACTAAACTGTGGTTCAAATCCTGTATCCGACGCGGTTGCAGTACCTGTGCGCCAGCGGGCAATGTCAGCAACGCCTTACCGTTCTTGTTCTTACCCAGCATCTGCTCATAGCTGGTTACAAAGCCATATCCGGCGGTGCTGCCAATGAGGTACAGGGTTTCAGGGTCATCCAATAGCAACCCTTTGAACTGGCAACTGGGTGGCAGTGTCAGGCGTCCCGATACCGGCTCGCCCTGACCACGCGCACTGGGCAGCGTATGAGTCGGTAACGAATAAGCCCGGCCGGTGTGGTCAATCAGGACCGTCGACTGGTTCGAGCGGCCCGCCGCCGCCAGAAGGAATTTATCACCTGACTTGTAGCTCAGACCCTCGGCATCCAGCTCGTGACCTTTGCCAGACCGTATCCAACCTTTGTCGGACAACACCACGGTCACCGGCTCGTTCGGCATCAGGTCCATTTCGCTGAATGCAGACGCTTCACGGCGCACCACCAAGGGACTGCGACGCTCATCGCCAAAGGCTTCGGCATCGGCCAACAATTCTTTTTTGATCAACTGACGCAGACGCGCATCGGACTTCAAAATCTTTTCCAGACGCTCACGTTCGGCTTGCAATTCGTCCTGCTCGCCACGGATCTTCATTTCTTCCAGGCGCGCCAAATGACGTAACTTCAAATCCAGAATGGCATCGGCCTGAATCGGGCTCAGCCCAAAGCGGCGCATCAATTCTTCTTTCGGCTCGTCTTCATGACGAATGATGGCGATGACTTCGTCGATGTTCAGATAAGCCACAAGCAAACCGTCGAGGATATGCAGGCGGTCGTTCACCTTATCCAGGCGATGCTGTAAGCGGCGGCGCACCGTGGTTTGGCGAAAGGTCAGCCATTCACTGAGGATGCCGCGCAGATCGCGCACCGCGGGGCGACCGTCCAAACCAATCAGGTTAAGGTTTACGCGGTAGCTCTTTTCCAAGTCCGTGGTCGCGTACAGGTGGTTCATCAGGCCATCGACGTCGATGCGGTTGGAGCGTGGCGTAATCACCAAGCGCGTCGGGTTTTCATGGTCCGACTCGTCACGCAAGTCAGTCACCATTGGCAGCTTCTTGGCCTGCATTTGCGCCGCAATCTGTGTCAACACCTTACTCGGTGACGACTGAAACGGCAGCTCAGTGATGATGATATCGCCGTCATCCACCTCGTAGATGGCGCGAGCACGAATGCTGCCACGCCCGGTCTCGTACATTTTCTCCAAATCTTCACGCGGTGTAATGATTTCCGCGCGAGTCGGGTAATCCGGCCCTTTAACATGCAACATCAAATCTTGCGTGGTGGCCTCAGGCGCATCCAACAGGTGCACACAGGCGGAAACGATTTCGCGCAAATTGTGCGGCGGCACATCGGTCGCCATACCCACCGCGATACCGGTGGTGCCGTTCAACAAGACGTGGGGCAAGCGCGACGGCAAGATCTCGGGTTCATCCATGGTGCCGTCAAAGTTCGGCACCCAGTCTACGGTGCCCTGACCCAGTTCGCTCAACAGCGTATCAGAAAAGGCCGCTAACCGGGATTCGGTGTAACGCATGGCGGCGAACGACTTAGGATCATCCGGCGAACCCCAGTTGCCCTGCCCGTCTACTAACGGATAGCGGTATGAAAATGGCTGGGCCATCAACACCATGGCTTCGTAGCAGGCGCTGTCACCGTGTGGGTGAAACTTACCCAACACATCACCCACGGTACGGGCTGACTTCTTGTACTTCGAGGTATTCTTTAAACCCAGTTCGCTCATGGCGTAGATAATACGGCGCTGAACGGGCTTTAAGCCGTCGCCGATGTGCGGCAAGGCACGGTCCAGGATGACGTACATGGAATAGTCGAGGTACGCTTTCTCAGTGAACTGAGCCAGCGAAATGCGTTCAACGCCGTCCTGGTCGATGATGATGTCTGTCATAAGTTACGCGATCCACTTCCGGGTATTACTATTGCGGCACAGTGTACTTGGGCGCGCTAAAAAAACCCAGCGGCCATTGCACGCTTGCTGGGCGCACGCGTTGGGTAAACAAGCGCTGTACAAAGGTTCAGAGCCTTCTCAGCACGTGTTACACTGCGCCCATCTTATTATCCAAAGACCCAAGACCGCCACATGCCCCTGGCTCGCCGCATTCTGCAAAACTTATTACTGGCCCTGTTGGTGTTGGTCTCGACAATCGCCATGACGATTTTCCTGTACCTGCATGGCAGTTTGCCACGACTGGACGGCAACAACATAGTGCCGGGGCTGCAGGCTCGCGTGGAGATCGCGCGCGACGCCCAAGGCATTCCAACCATTCGGGGCAGTACACGCGAAGATATCGCCTACGCGCTCGGCTATTTGCACGCCCAAGAACGCTACTTCCAAATGGACATGCAACGCCGCCAAGCGGCCGGCGAACTGTCGGAACTGCTGGGTTCTATTGCCCTGCCGCAAGATCGCTTGAGTCGCCCACACCAGTTCAGAAGCCGCGCCGAACGAGTCATTCAAGAACTGCCGCAGCGGCAGCGCAACATCGTAGACGCTTACACCGATGGCGCCAATCAAGGCTTATCTGAGCTCAATCAGCCCCCCTTGGAATACCTGGTGCTGCGCCAAGCACCAGAACCCTGGACACCGGCCGATTCGGCATTGGTTATCTATGCCATGTATTTGGAGTTGCAAGATGGTCAAGGCGAGCGCGAGCGCAGCCTAGATGCCATGCAGCACCTGCTACCCGCCGACTGGTTCGAGTTCTTAACCTGGCAAACGGGTGATTGGGAAGCAGGCTTAACCCCCATCCCCAATACTCCGCCCCCACTGCCCAGTACATCGTGGCAAGACGCCTTTGCCGTTCCAGTAGACCGTCACCCAGTGCCCGAACACACCCAAACGGGCAGCAATGCCGCGGGTGTCTCCGGCAACCTGACGCTGCACGGCCATGCCATGATCGCTGGCGACAGCCATGTGGCGCTGCGCGTACCCAATCTATGGTATCGCGCCAACTGGATACTGCCACTCAATGACAGCGTGGTGCGCGGCGCTACCTTGCCCGGCACACCCGCCATGATACTAGGCAGCAACGAGCAGATAGCCTGGACGTTCAGCAACAGCATGGCGGACGTCAGCGATGTGATTCGCCTAACCAGCGAAGGTGAGCGCTACCTTACCCCGGATGGCTGGGAGGCGTTTACTTACCAAGACGAAGTGATCCGTATTCGAGGCACAACCAACCAGACCTTGCGTGTACGCCTGACCCGCTGGGGCCCGGTTATTGGGCAGGATCTCGACGGCAACTGGTTGGCGCTGCGCTGGGTAGCGCACGACAGCGCGGGGGCCAACTTTGATCTTTTAGAGCTTGAAACAGCCACCACAGTGACCGACGCGTTGCGCTGGCGCGGCATGGGCATACCCAGCCAGAACCTATTGCTGGCCGACCGCCAAGGCCAGCTTGCGTGGACCACCACGGGCCCACTGCCAAACCGCACGCTTCCCAATTCCCACCTGCCCCAAGACTGGTCTGACAACGCCGGGTGGACGGCTTATCTCGCCAATAATCCGCAATTTACCAATCGTGACCGTCTGTGGAGCGCCAACAATCAACCCCTGGCAGACCTCAGCCAATTGGGCAACGGTGGCTATGCGCTAGGGGTGCGGGCACACCTCATTGCCGATTCATTAAACAATACCGACCGCCCGTCTGAACTCGATATGCTGGGGCTGCTACGCGATGACAACGCAGCTTTTTTGCAGCGCTGGCATGACCATTTAAGCCAGACAGCCCCTGCATCGCCCGCCGCTGATCCCCTGCTTCAGGCGCTGTCGGATTGGACCGGCCGAGCGGAAGCCGAGAGCGTGTCTTATCGCTTGGTGCGGGCGTATCGAGCCGCCGTACTGGAGCGCGCCCTGGGACCTGCGTTTTACTATGTAGAAGGCAACGCCCACTTCTTTGTGACCGAGCGCGTTACGCAAGCGATTGAGTACCCCTTGTGGGCGATGGTGACGGCGGAACCCGAACACCTTCTAAACCCCGCACACGATACATGGCAAGACTTGTTCATCAGTGCAGCCGAGCAGGCTTTGAGCAGTTTAGAGCCGGAAACCGTGCTGCTTGAAAATGCCTCTTGGGGCAGTCTGAACAGGCTCAGCTTTCAGCACCCGTTAAGTGCGCAATATCCTATACTACGGTGGATCGTCAACTTACCCGGCGCAGCCGTCGGCGGCGATACCTTTACACCTCTGGTTCAGGGTGGAAACTATGGCGCGGCCTTGCGCATGGTGGTGGCTCCGGGACAGGAAGCGCAAGGCATCTTTCATATGGCGACCAGCCAAACAGGACACTTGCTCAGCCCATACTACCGCAAAGGGCACGACGACTGGCTTACCGGAGAGCCATCACCGTTCTTGCCGGGCATTACGGAATATCAGTTAACGCTGATTCCTCAGCGCTGATCAACCCTTTGGAGACGCACGATGCCAGACAATGACAACCAGAATCAGGCGCAACGCATGCAGTGGCATCAATTGCTCAGCAGCGAACGGCATGGGCATTCGGCCCTAGAGCCGCATGAACTGGGGCGCAGTCATTTCCATAAAGACTACGACCGCATTGTCTTCTCCAACGCCTTTCGCCGCCTCAGTGGTAAAACACAAGTACATCCGCTGTCACTGAACGACCATGTACACACCCGCTTGATTCACAGTGTCGAAGTCGGCAGTGTGGGTCGCTCGCTGGGCCTGAAAGTCGGCGAACGCATTCAGGATGAACTGCCTGACTGGATTCAGCCGGACGACCTCGGTGTCATTGTGCAGTCGGCCTGCCTTGCGCACGACATCGGTAACCCACCCTTTGGGCACGCCGGTGAGTTCGCCATTCAAGACTGGTTTAAGCAGCCGCAGAACGCCGACTTGCTGGCGCCCTTGAACGAACGCGAGCGCGACGATTTGCGCAGCTGGGAAGGCAATGCGCAAGGCTTTCGCATTGTTACCCAAGTGGAATACCACCTGTTTCGCGGTGGCTTACGCCTGACCTATCCAACCTTGGCCACCATGCTGAAGTACCCATGGACAGTGGCCCACAAAAACGCCAAAGGTAAATTCGCCTGCTTCCAACACGAAGCAAGCACCCTAAACCACGTCGCAAGTCGCTTGGGCTTATTGCCGCGCGGCGAGCACGCCTGGTGTCGCCACCCGTTGTCCTATCTGATGGAAGCGGCCGACGACATCTGCTACGCCATTATTGACCTAGAAGACGCGGTTGATCTACGCATTCTGAATTTCGCCGAAGTCCAAGCCATCATGCTGCGTTTGAACCCACAGGCCGAACTCGATATCAGCAGTGCACAGAGCGACGTTCAGGTTGCTCCGCTGCGTCAACTGGCAGCCTTGCGCGGCAAAGCCATGCAAGCGGTGATAGACGCCGTCGCCGATGCGTTTATGGCTCAGTTAGATGTGATTATGCGCGGCGAACTGGCGGGCGATCTACTGGCCTACTGCCCGGCGCACATTCAAGAGGGTATCTCGGCGGCTAAAAATCTGGCCAAGCAGAAGGTGTTTAAAGACACCCACAAAACCGAAGTGGAAATCGGGGCCTACACCACGCTCAGCACCCTGCTGCACGCCTTTCTCAGCGCCGGACATGAGTTGCATGATCGCCAGGGTGATCAGCTAAGCTACCGCACCCAACGCGTGTTGGATTTGATGCGTGACGATGCCCCGGACGCTCAGTGGTCTCTGTACCAAATTTATCTACGGATTCTGGATTACGTGACCCAGCAAACCGATCAGTACGCCAACTATCTGGCCAAACAAATTGGTGGCGTGCCCCTAATGTCGCGCTAAACCTGGCCGCCACTGTATTTAATTGGTCCCTGGACTATACTTCCATCATCTAACTTTACAGACGACTTACCCAAGGATTCACGCATGCGGACAGTCTACTGCACAGGACTGCTGATTTTGTTTTGGCTGATGACTGCCGGGAGCAGTCACGCCCAGCAATGGTCGGCTGGTGCAGAATACGTCAAGGTGCCGGTCCCAACAGCCGCAGAACCCGGCGGACGCCTTGACCCACTGACAGCGTTGCATGAACTGAATTTTTCCCCCGAAACCTTCGCTGAATCCAACCAGATTTCCCGTGAGACGTACTGGCATCGATTCTCTTTTCCAGCGACAGAAAAAGATGAGTCTTTGGTGCTGTCACTCAGCAATTATATGATCGATGAGCTGGATTTTTATCTGATACAAGACGGCCGGTTAACCAAGCACTGGCAACGCGGCGACACTCAAGATTGGGATCCAGAAGTGCGCTACTCTGGCATCTGGTTTGAAATTGAACGAGCCGCTGGACAGCCTACCGAACTGTTAGTGCGCAAGCGCAGTGACGGACCCTTGCTGTTTCCTTTTCGACTGCTAGAACCCGGTGAATACCGTGCCGTTACCGAGAGACGCTTTCGCTTGTGGGGCGCCGCCGCCGGGGCGCTGGTAATACTGCTGCTGCACAACATCGTGGTATTTCTGCTCGCACGCTATCCCGCGTATGGGCTTTACACGATTTTCCATGTCTCGGTTTTTCTCAGCATCGGCGTCACCCAAGGCTTCGGTCCTTGGTTTTGGCCGATGGCGTTCAATCAATGGTTAGCGGCCAATATCCTGACTCTATATACCCTCTCCGCATGGAGCATCTACAGCTTTACTTACCTCTTTCTGCAACTCTATGAACGGGTGCCTCAATGGCGCCATTACCATCGACCGGCGCATGTGTTTTTTGCGCTCGCCCTGGCAGCCAGCCTTCTGCTGCCCGAGTATCTGTATGCGACGCCTTTCGTGGTGATCCAGGGCACGTTATCGGTGCTCTGCATTGTTTGGGCGATCAAAGCCATAAAACAAGGCTTTGCCCCAGCCGCCTTGTATTTAGCGTCCTGGTCTCTGTTTATTATTGGCGCCATGGTCGGCTCCCTTATTTTCCACGGCAGCCTACCGTTCAATACAGTGACTGAGTACACCTTAGTGGTCAGTACCGTCATCCAGCTGCTCGGGTTTACCCTGAGTTTGGCATTCCGGGCGCGCCACCTGGAGCAAGAAAAGAACTTGCAGATGATGACCAGCCCGGTATCGGGCTTACCGAATCGTACGTATTTTCTCAATGAACTGGTACCGCAAGGCAATAGCCGCAGCAAAAGCGATAAAGTCACCCTGATCCTAATTCACCTAGCCGGCCTGCATGACCTCAGCAAAGCCGTAGGCCCCGGCAAAACCCAGCAAGCGACCGGACTGCTGGCGCAGCGTTTGAACCAAACATTACTGGCAATTCCCGGTATTCAGGAACACCGTCTGCCGAACGGAACAAAAGCTAGTATCATTGATATGGGCCAAGACCATTTGCTGTTTCTGTGTCGCAATATCAGCAAGGTTTCAAGCGTTATACGGACCATAGAACCCGCGCTAAACAAAACGATTCGTCTCGACGAGTTAGAGTTTAAGCAGCTTTTTTCCATCGGCGTTGCGCACACCGTTGAGGCGGAGCTGGATCTAATAACCCTGTATCAAAAGGCACAGATGGCAGCCGATGAAAACTGGCGCTCTAGTGCTCTGTGGAGCGAATACCAAGCCGGCTTGATGCAGCACCAGCGTCAACAGCTGCAACTGGTGGCAGCCTTGAGTGCGACCATTCACGCAGCAAACTTTCAATTCTTGATTCAGCCCAAGGTGGAATTAGCGACCCGACGCATTACTAGTGGCGAACTATTGCTGCGCTGGCATCACCCGGAACTAGGGCAAGTACCACCGGACGTGTTCATTACGTTGGCTGAGCAAGTCGGGCTAATATTCAAACTCACCAGCGTTGTCATGCAATTAGCCTTTCGCTGGGTAAAAGCGCACGAAGCCGATCTCGGCGATACAACCTTAGCCTTGAACATCTCCGCTCGTGACCTGCTACAGGCTAACTTTGCCACCGAGGCCATTGCCTTGTGCACGACTGAAGGTGTAGCACCCAGCCGTTTCGTATTAGAGATCACCGAAACAACCGCCATTGGCGACAAGGCCATTGCCGTCGAAAACGCCGACCAATTGAGGGCCGCGGGCTTTGGTATTTCAATTGATGACTTTGGTGCTGGCTACAGCTCAATGCAAAACATCAATCGCCTGTCACCGAACGAGATCAAGATCGACCGGCTTTTTGTCAGTGACCTAGCCACCAATGTGACTCACAGTACGCTGTGCCGGTCACTGATCAGACTGAGCTTGGACTTACAGACCTGCGCTACCGCCGAGGGCATTGAAACAGCCGAGCAACTAGCGATGTTAGAAGCGTGGGGCTGCCAATCTGGACAGGGCTATTACCTGTTCAGACCACAACCCCCAGAAGACTACCTCGACCTATTGCGCGCACAGGCGTCCACTCAGCCCGCCACCTCTGGGTAACGAAAGCAGCTCACCAGATGGTCATTGACCATCCCGGTGGCCTGCATATAGGCGTAGCAGATGGTGCTGCCGACGAACTTGAACCCACGTTTCTTCAGATCTTTGCTCATGGCGTCGGATTCCGGCGTGGTAACCGGCACCTCTGACATGGCCTTCCATTGATTCACAATGGGTTGCCCTCCGACAAAAGACCAGATGTACGCCGAGAAGGAACCAAACTCCTGCTGTACCGCAAGAAAGCACCGCGCATTGGTGATCGCGGCTTGCACCTTCAAACGATTGCGCACGATGCCAGCATCGGCCAATAGCTCAGCCACCTTGGCCGCGTCAAACTCGGCGATGCGCGTGGCATCAAACTGATCAAACACCAGCCGGTAGTGTTCGCGTTTGTTCAAGATGGTCGACCAGCTCAGTCCCGCTTGTGCACCCTCCAAGAGCAAGAACTCAAACAACACCCTATCGTCATACTGTGGCACACCCCACTCGGTATCATGGTAGTGTGTTTCATTCGGGCTGTTTTGCGCCCAGCCACAGCGCGTCAGAGCATCCGCCATCGGCAAAGTCCTTGTGTTACTCGTGTAGAAAGCGACCGCAAGCGGTCAATGTTTGACCGTCGAAGGCTAACACGGCCTGCATCGGAAAATCCTGCCCGCTCATGGTATCGGTGCAGGTCTTCTTGGTCAGTGTAATGACCGCGGTTTTGCCGTCAAACGTTGCACGATAGCCCGCCTGATCAGCATCCACTTGCGTATCGCTATCAATCAATTCGCGTACGCCATAATCAAGCAACAGGCGCAGTTGGGCACGCTCACCCGCGAGGTGTTCGATCAACCAGCCCGGCTCATTGCCCACGGCACGAAAGTGTACACCGCGCTCCCGCGCTTCAGCCCAAGGCGAACGCCCCTCTGTCACGTCACACGACATTACTACACCGTCAATGGTGATTTGAGCTGCACTTTCACCTCTACTCCAAAACACATGATCGTCCGCAGCAAAGCGCGCGCCACTGGCCGAGATGGCTGGGCGTAATACGAGATCACGATCGGGCAAAGTCAGTAGCAAGCGATCCGCACCGGCGTGGTCAACCTCAATGCGCAAATCACCACACTGATAAGCTTGCTGGCGGCGTGTGGTGGCTACGTCATCGCGCGGCTGCGCGTCCACTGCACGTACCAAGCGAATGTCGTTCAGTACGTTCTGTTCTGCCCCGAGTGGGATAGCGGCCGGGGTACGGAACTGCAGGCGGTCATCCGGCCCAAACAAAGACAATTGCAGGCCGTATTCACGCTCATCTTGCAGGCGCTCTGCTTGGTAGTCCAAGGCAAACGCATAGGGCGGATTACCAACATCGGTTAACCGGTGTTCTGCGATCAGGGCACGTCCGGGATCAGACAGCCCTAGGTCGATAAGTTGCACCACCAAATAGGTGTCGGGTGGCATACCAATGCGTTCGAGAAAATGGGCTTCGCCCTGCACCGTCTGAATGGCGCTCACCGCATTGCTAGCACCTTCTGCACTGGCTGCCGGCTCATTGTTGGAGCTGCAACCGACCAATAGACCGACCACCGCCATACTTAAACACCACGTTATCTTCATTGTTACCTTCATCATTTTTTTGATCTACTAGAGGGACTGCCAATCAGCGTCGGTCATGTTTCGCCTGTATACAGCATTGCAGCATTTTGGCTATTATAGCGCGTATTGAGCACACAACTGCGTCGCTTACGATGCCCTGACAGGCCACGCATGTTTCACGTCATCTGAACGACACATCCCGCCAAGGAACCTTCTTCATGCGCCCCATCTTTCTTGTGCTATGCCTGTCGACCTGCCTGGCCGTACCAGCCGCTGCAGTGAATGTGCGCACCCAGCCTCTTTATATCTTCGTCGGCATCGCTGATTTAGCCCTTGAAGTACCCGTTACCCAACGCATAACCCTCATGCCCAATGTACGCGCCCAGGCTGATCTCAGCGAGGTGCAATGGGGGTTACAGGTTAATATTTATCGGCAACGCCGAGACGAAAACGGCTGGCATGCCGGTTTGCATGCCCAGACCGGCGCGCTGAATTCGTCCTCTGTGGAATCCTCATACAGCGTTGCCATGCTCAGCAACTACCAATGGAACTGGGACGAGTTCAATCTCACACTCAGTTTGGGGCCACAGCTCAAGTACGAACGGGAAGCGTCAACCCAGCCGGACGACACATTGGACAACTGGACCCTATGGCCTAACGCACGGCTGAGTTTGGGCTGGCAATTCTGAGGATTTATTTGATGCGTCATGGCATTCGTTTCTGCTTGTTCTTTCTCTTCGTAGCCAGCACCCACGTGCAGGCGGAATTGCTGCGGGTACGCAGTGATCCGGTATTTGCCGCCCTCGTCAGCAGCGTTAATGCTGAGTTGGATTTTGCCTGGCAAGAGCAGCGCACCTGGTCGCTCGGCTTGTACTACTCGGACGGCTGGCCCTTCTTCAATGACTCAGTGCGGGTATTTTCGCCTGCCTTGCGTGTCGACTTTTATCGCGATGGGCCACTGACCAACGGCTGGCACCCCAATGTTATGGTACAGGCCGACATAGTCACTCGCGATACCGGTGAGCTCACGGTATCGGGTCGCATCAAAGCGCGGCAGTCGTATCAATGGGTCTGGGACCCTGTATCGCTGTCCGTTGGCCTCGGCGCGCAGACCGGCGTAGGTGAATTTTACCGTGAGATCACCTGTGTGATCTGTCCGACTTATGAGTTCAGCCTAGGGTGGCAGCTATGAAACTGAAACTCGGTATTCTAGGGCTGTTGTTGTACGTGCTGACCAGCAGCTCTGCCTTTGCGGAGCGCAATTGGTATTGGCATTATGCGCCAACCACCAGCGCCAGCACGCAGGCGCTCGGCCTTTCAACCATGACCGATGGCCAAGTTGGAGCCTTGCAGTTCCGCATATTGGCTGGTTATGAATTAGAAAGCTTGGGGGTGAACTTACAATGGCAAAAGCAGCTCAGTGAACAGTACCCACAATGGTATCTGGCAACGGGCGTGACCGCACTGCAAGACTTCCGGCCTGAAACCAATGACGATTGCCTGCTGTTCAGTTGCGCAAGCCAGCGAAGCTCGCTGCGCACTTACAGTCGCTGGACTTGGGTCAAGGTAATGGGCGATTTTCGTCTGGATATTGGCTATGGCGCAGAGTTGCTGTGGGAGTTCGATGATCGTGATGATTTGAATCCGCGCCTCAACCCAGCGTTTGATATCGCGCTGGGCTGGGCACTCTTCTGAGCTACGGGTTACAGAGCAGCAATGGCTGCTTCGTAATTTGGCTCAGAACCTGTTTCTGCTACTTGCTCGGTGTACAGCACGCGACCGTGTTCATCCAATACCACGACAGCACGAGACAGCAAGCCAGCCAACGGACCATTGCGAAAAGCTACGCCGTAGTCGTCACCAAACGAGCTGCGGAACGTTGAGGCGTTCTTCACCTTGTCCAGACCTTCAGCGCCGCAGAAGCGCGCCTGCGCAAACGGCAAGTCGGCCGACACACACAACACAACGGTGTTGTCCAAGCCACTCAAGGCTTCGTTGAATTTCCGTACCGACGTTGCACAGGTGGGGGTGTCCACACTGGGGAAGATATTCAGTACGACGCGCTTGCCATCGAAGTCGCTCAGTTTCATTTCACTGAGGTCGCTTGCGGTGAGCTGGAAGTTGGGAGCTTGGGTGCCCACGGGCGGCAAGTCGCCAATGGTTTCAAAGGGTGCGCCACGCAAAGTTACGGTTGCCATCGAGGTATCTCCTTGTTAATTGATGTAGAACGTAAGACTGTACGATACGCCCATTGGTTTGGATGTAAACAGTGATAACACTTGCCTTACTAATAACTGCAGCCTCACTAAAGGACCGCGAGCCAAATGCCCACACCGATCATCAGGCTCCCGGCGATTCGGTTCAGTACCCGTACATTGGCTGCCTGCGCCAAAAAATACCGCATAGCCTTACCACCGCTGGCATAGGCCAGCATGCACACCAGTTCCAGCAGCACGATAATGGCGAGCAAAAACGCCAACTGCGGAAACAAGGGTAACGACTGATCAATGAAGGGTGGCAGCAGCGCAATGTGAAAAGCCCAACCCTTGGGGTTGGCTACCGCCGTCACAAAACCCTGTACAAACAACTGACCGCGCGATGTAACGCGCACGTCGGCCGAGGTTTCAGGGATGGCCATACTGCCGCGTGAGCGCCACATTTGAATACCGATGAAGAGCAGATACGCCCCGCCGCCCCACTTAAAAGCCACGAACAACTGTGGGTAAGTGAGCAGCACCGCGGCCACCCCTAGCACGGCCAACAAAGCAACCAAGGCAACGCCCAGCATTTCGCCCCACATCATCCACAGCGTCCGTTTGACGCCAATGGTGATGCCCAACGTCATGGCCAAGGTCATGCACATGCCAGGGGTGATAGACACGAAGAAAAACGTCGGCACAAAGACCGACAGCAACGCCAAATTGACCACAATGCTGTCCAATGGGTTAAGGTAGGAGCGCTATTCTGCGCTCTGTCCTGCCGCTGCGCAACACGCTTGCTCCAAATGACGGTGCTCATAGCGCCGATAGCTGCCATCGCGCGCCACCAGCGGCAACAATCCCTTGGCTTCATACAGCCGAATGGCTTTCAGCGATGCGCCGGTTAATTTCGCCAGTTCGACAATACGCACTCATCAATCCTCTTTTACTTGGGTTCAGCCAAACAGCGTCGGCTGTTGCAGGTTATGCAGGCCTAGGTTGCCGAGCAAGCGTTCACCGCACAGTGCCATGGTGACGTCGAGTTCCCTGTGGTTGATGTTAAGTACATCCGCAACGCCTTCACGCCCATTAGCACCTAAACCGTACAAGAAAGCGCGGCCAATGTAGACGCCTTTGGCGCCGAGGCACACGGCTTTCAATACATCTTGGCCGGAACGAACCCCGCCGTCCATGTGCACCTCGATCTGATCCCCGACTGCCGCCACAATACTGGACAACATGGCGATACTCGACGATGCGCCGTCAAGCTGACGCCCACCGTGATTTGACACGATGATGGCATCCGCACCCGCTTGAACCGCCAGTTTGGCGTCTTCCGGATCGAGAATACCCTTGATGATGAGTTTGCCGCCCCAGCGATGTTTGATCCACTCGATATCACTCCATGACAGCTTGGGATCAAATTGCTCAGCCGTCCATGCACCTAACGACGACAGATCGGTCACTCCGGTGGCGTGACCAACGATATTGCCGAACGAATGTCGTTTCGTGGTCAGCATCTTCAGAGCCCAACGCGGGCGTGTAGCTACTTGCCATGCACTGTGGAGATTAAACTTCGGTGGCGCACTGAGTCCGTTGCGTAGATCTTTATGCCGCTGCCCGAGAATCTGTAGATCAAGCGTCAGCACTAGCGCGCTGCACCCAGCGGCTTTTGCACGATCAATCAAACGCCCAGCAAACTCTTTGTCTTTCATCACGTAGAGCTGAAACCAGAAAGGCTTGGTGGTGTGTGCTGCGACGTCTTCGATGGAACAAATGCTCATGGTCGACAAGGTGAACGGCACACCGAAAGCTTCGGCGGCTTGTGCGGCGAGAATCTCCCCATCCGCGTACTGCATGCCGGTGAGGCCGGTCGGTGCCAAAGCCACTGGCATGGTGACCGGCTGACCCACCAACGTGCTGGCGGTGGAACGATTGGTCATGTCGACCGCTACGCGCTGGCGCAGCAGAATGCGTTCAAAATCACTCTCATTACGACGATAGGTCGACTCCGTCCACGACCCCGAATCGACATAGTCATAAAACATCCGCGGCACGCGGCGCTTCGCCAGCTCTTTGTAATCGGCAACGTCACAAGGTTTTGCCATATTACGGACTCCAAAATGGGTAGACTATTTTAAAAGAAAACCTTGCTCCTGCAGATACGGCAGCATGTGCGGACGAGCTTCTTTCTGCAGCATACCGGAGATTTGCTCGGTCCACGTCATGGATTTGTTGTTGCCGGTCCGCGACTCATAGTACGCCTGCACATGGGCATCGTACTCGGCTAAATGCGCGCGATCAGCACTGTCGTCGTAACGTTCGTGTTTCAACACCACGGGCAACGGCAAGCGGGGTTTTACTTCAGGGTTTTGGTCAGGATAGCCGATGCACAAACCGAACACCGGATACACCAACTCGGGCAGTTCCAACAGGTCACCAACGTCCGCAATCTGATTGCGCAGCCCGCCAATGTAGCAAATACCCAAGCCCAACGACTCCGCCGCCACGGTGACATTTTGGGCAAACAACGCGCAATCGACCGAGGCGGTCAGAAACTGCTCGGTATAGCCTGCTTGCATGGGTGCTCCGTGCATATCGCAGGCTAGATGATGCCGGTGCATATCAGCACAAAACACCAGGAACACAGGAGCCGTCGCCACATACCCTTGATTCCCCGACAGCTCAGCGAGCCGGTCACGCGCCGCACCCTGACTGATTTGAATGACTGTACAGGCTTGAATAAAGCTGGACGTAGCCGCCGCCTGCCCAGCCTGCACGAGCGTTTCAACGACGGACTGGTCAACAGATTGCTGGGTAAACTTACGAATGGAACGGTGAGCCAATAAGATATCTATGGTGGTGTTCATGCAACAGGGACTCCTGAAGAAGCTCGCAACTTTAGATGGCATCAGGAATGCGGTTCGAGGGAGCCTAACGATGAGCAACGTTGCGACACCAGACCCCGATCAAAACCGCACGACAAAGCCTACACACAGAGCAATAAGTAAAAATCATAGAGAGGACTGAAACCTAGTTTTTTCAGTCTCAAGTAAAGATTTTACGAAGGAATAGCAGCAATCACTGAAATCTCAACCAGCAATTCAGGGCTGGCCATGCTGGCTTGGACGCACGCCCGCGCCGGCGCATAACCTTCAGGCACCCAGTTGTCCCACACCGCGTTCATGTCTTTAAACAACGCCATATCTTTCAAATACAGCGTAGCGGACAAGATGTGTTGGCGATCGCTCCCGACAGACGCCAATAAGGCATCTACTTTGGCCAGCATGGTTTCAGTTTGTCCGGTGATGTCGGCTTGGCGGTCTTCCGCAACCTGGCCACACAAATAAACCGTATTGTTGTGCACCACAATGCGGCTCATGCGCGCACTGGTTTCATGACGTTCGATGATCATTCGTTAACCCTTCTTTTCTTCAGTCATTAATCTAAAAACAGGCCATCATTTTGGCCTAATACGTGATGACAACCAACCGCATATCCGCTTCCAGTCGAACACGCTGCTCCGCCCCCTGTTTCAGCTCAAGGCTGGCGGGCTTCTCGCCTTGCGCATCACGATAAATGCCCAGCAAGGTATCACCGCGCTGCCAAAGTTGGTCAGCCAACGCTTGCTGCGTCACGTCAGTGTTTAACAGGGCTTCCGGGACGTGCCGGAACACAATCTCCGGCCCACCGGCGGTAAACAATTCGTCGTACACCAGTTTCAGTTCGCGCCGCAGAGCAACCTGCGCAAGCAAGTGGCTGACCAAGATAGGGCTCAGAATCACTTCGCTGTCGTTGTGAATCATCAGAGCTTCGTTATACGCATCATTTAATTCAAGAATGATCGGCGGTCGCTTGTGGTGCTGTGCCAACACATTTTCTAAACACAGATACCCCACCATGGTTCTGGCATCGGCTTCAGCGCCGGACTGCACGCGATCACTGCCAAGCAGGACAATACGGTCGTAGGATTCCGGATGCTGTGCGGCCAACTCCGCTTCCAACGTATAGTCAGCTTGTACATGCGCACAGGTAACCTGTGTCTGACCGTCTAGCGCCGCACGCGTCAGTTCTTCACGCCCACCTGGGCTCATGGTTGAGAGTACGTCTACAACAAACCGCTCGTTGGCGTAGGTGGTCAGCTCACGCAAAAACATTGGGATTTTACGGTTCCAGCCTAGAATCAAAATGCGATGTTGGAAGGGGCGTTTTTCAACCCATTCGTGTTTGCCCAACGGTATCGGCGGCCCCACCGGCTTTTGTGGTTCCGTTTCCCTATAGTCACCACTCAGCAACACCACATGGTCGTGCTCGCCCAGCACCTCCCGCTCATCGATGGTCAGCACCGCGCTGCTGTGGTCATCGTTCACGCGCAAGATGCCGCAGAACACCGCTTGCCTAAATGAGCGTCGTAGTTCGGAGGGCGCCTTACCCTCCAACGCGGGCAGGTGTCGCACATAGAGTTTCTGCCCCGGTGACTGCGTCATGAGTTCGCGATACACCAATGACAAACCCGGTCGTCTGATGGTTTGAGCCAGCAAGCGACTGACGTAAGCATCACCGGTGATGATCTCCAACTCGCCAGGGTAGGCGCGCCGAGCCACACCGGTGTGCCGCACATCTTGCAGTTCCGCGACGACATAGGGCATTTGGCCGCCATGCGTTTGGCTGCGAATAGACAGCAGCGACTTGATGGTTTCTACATCAGCATTCACCAGCGCTTGTGGCCCCTGAAAGGCGCTGGGCAAAATAATGGCCGCCGCTGTGTTACAGGAGGCACGAACCAAATGCTCGATGTTCATTGGCGAGCCAGACCGCAAGACGATGTCGCTGACGCGGCTGCCAATCACATCGTCACGGCGCAGCGTATGATGCTGTTCGACGGTGATATCATCGTCCATGATCACCAGGCGCATGCGACGCGCACCGTGCAGTTGCAAAAAACGCCGCATCCGGCCTCGGGTACTGACCAGCTCTCGCACCAAGGGCACCGTGCGGTTGCTCCAGCCCAACACCACTATGTGATGCTTCATTGAAACGGGCGTTAGGCCGCGTTCTAAATCACGCCAGCGGGCAATCAACCACTGCGTCATGATCGCCACCAAGGTGCCCATAAAGAGCACGTAACCGGCCACCGTCAGCAGTGTCGATATCACGCGCTTCCAAGTCCCTTCGTCGTCGCCCAAGTAACCGGGATCGGTTAAGCGCAAAAAAGCCCACCATACCGACTCACCAGCATTGGCAAATTCCTGATCAGCCAGCACCAATAGACCACCCAACAACGACACCAAAGAAATGATGAACATGACCACCAACAACTGGAAGCCCACACCCTTGATGAGCTGGCGTTCCAGTAAATACTTCATGCGGTCAAGCAAACGCAGTGGGTTCATGCAAAACCTCAATTAGTCGGCTGGTGCTGGGCCCGTAAAACAGGCAAGGCCCATCCAAAGAATTAGGACATCATAGGTGTATTAATAGCAGACGAACAGCTGGCAACGGGCTAGTTTGACAGCTCATACTCGCCGCGATCAAAGGCATCGAAGTATGTTTGATACCGTCCGTCGTCGCGAAAGCGTTGCAAGCTCGCATTAAAGAGCGTCACGAGTTCGGCACTGTCTGGCACACTGCGCGGCAAAAGCAGAAAACTTTGATTCACCAACAGTGGTGTCGGGTGATGGGTAACGCGCTCGGCGTCTTCCGGCGGTAGGTCACGACGCAACGCGTAATAGCCCACATTGACTTCTTGGGGATACACATCAATGCGCTCAGACAGCAACTTAAGAAAATTTAATTCGTCATTGCGCACCCGCTCCATACGGAACACCTCGGCTTCCAGTGCGGCGTCAAAACCCGCGCCATAACTATAGCCCAGCACACCACCAATCAACATCCCCCGCAGATCACCAAAACTCGCCCAATCAAAGGGTTTGTCTTTCAGATGAAAAAACACAAAGGTTTCGTTCAGCACTGGTTCGCTGTAGATAAAGTCGGCGTGGCGGTCTGGCGCATCCATCCATACCGCGGTTGCGTCATAGCGGCCAAGGGACGTCTCTTGGTAAGCGCGCGTCCAAGGGGTGAATTCGAATTGCACTGTGACGCCAACGTCAGCGAACACATCGGTAATCAGGTGCGCAATAAAGCCCTGGTGGCGCTGATCTTCGGTCAAAAACGGCGGCCAGCCACCGGTTGAAATGGTCAGTTCGCGGCTATGCGCCGAAGAACACAACACCGTTAACGCTAACAATAGACCACCAAACAGCTTCTGCACCGCCATACCGTTTTTGCTCATTTCTCAGGGGGTTAAGACCAGTATAGCAGAGGTCGTCAAATGCTATACTCACCAATGAAACCATAGCCAATTGAAGCCAACGATGCCTCTTAACCAAGACCCGCAGCGCGACATTCACCAAGGCCCCACAACAGAGCCCAATGGACAGCCTATACCCTTTTCATCTCCGCGCCCGCGCGCGGCTCACAAGGGTAACTTTGGGCACATTATGGTGGTGGGCGGGCATTCGGGTATGGCCGGCGCGGCGCGCATGGCTGGTGAAGCCTGCCTAAGAGTAGGTGCCGGGCGGGTCACGGTAGCGGTGCATCCAGACTCACGTTTATTGGCCGGCGCCGGGCGCCCCGAACTCATGGTGCATGGCATTGCGCACCCTGAAGTGTTGGGTTCTGCACTTGACAGCATGAGCCATTTACTGGTCGGTCCGGGACTGGGGCAGGATGACTGGTCTGAGTACATGTGGCACGAAGCGCTAAGCACTGACAAGCCGCTCTTGTTAGACGCTGACGGTCTGAACTGGCTGGCTCGGCATACAAAACAACGTTTGCCTACCGCATTCATTGGTACTCCACACCCCGGCGAAGCGGCACGGCTGTTGGATTGCAGCGTGCGCGACATTGAGGCAGACCGCCTTGCTGCGTTACTGGCATTGCACCAACGCTACGGTGGGATTTGGGTATTGAAAGGCGCGGGCTCGCTGATCGGTGACGGTGAGCACGCTTACCTCAATGATTCAGGCAACCCCGGCATGGCTAGTGCGGGCATGGGTGATGTATTAGCGGGGGTCGTTATTGGGCTATGGGCACAGGGTTTAGCCCCCTTAGATGCAGCTCGTTGTGGGGTGTACGGCCATGGCTGGGCGGGAGACCAAACAGCCGTCAACGCTGGGGAACGTGGCATCTTAGCAACGGACTTGTTGCCTTGGCTTCAACGCTGGGTGAATCAGTCGGTGTAGAAAGGCGGCAAGTGCTCTGCTACCCCATAGTTATCTAATATGGCCCGCCATTTGCCGCTTCGCCATAGGTTGTTCAAGGCTCGATTAAAGTCAGCAAGAGACACGCGGCCCTCAGGATGCAAAGCGCAGTGCACGTCAAATTCATTGACGCGCAATCGCTGCTCGCTGACCGGTAGAAACGTTGGATAGAACCGCTGAAAGTAATTGAACAAGAGCTCGTCGGCGTACAAATACTGTACGCGCTGGTTAGCCAGCTTCTGAAGGTTCGCTTCAAAGCCCGGTGAATCATCGCGCACCAGATCTTCACCCAATTGGTTCAAAACCGGGTAAAAAAAGCCATTGATGGTACCTATTGGCTCACCGGCCAAGTCCGTTAATGACCACAGAGGCTTGGCATCCCGGTGCCACACAACGGCTTCACTGTTGCGCAAAATTGGCTGCGAGAAGTGTAACTCAAGCGTCGTCCATTCCGGTCGCGCATAACACCAGACGTCGGCCAAGCGTTTCTCAAAGTGCAGGTCGATTCGCGCGCGTGCGGTCACCACGATATCGTAATTCTTCTCCAGTTCGGCACTGATAGCCCGCGCAAGATCAAGATGAATACCTGCTTTAATTTCACTGTTTCCAATGCGTGCCATGGGCATGGCATCCGCAGATTCCGGCACCACAAAAACAACGTGTTCAGCGGACAGTCCGGTTACCAGAAAGAGTCCCCAAAGGGCTAGGCAAAGCCTTAGGCTGTGCATAAAGGTATGCGCTCCATATTGCACCGGTCTTGCACTGCCGTAACGAGTGCTTGCCAGTAATAGAATAGTCCAACCTAATGAGATATAGCAAAAATCCGTTATACTCCGCCCCCGACTTTGCCCAGGATTTGACCCATGCTGAAAGCCTTCGAGCGTATTATTGATCCCTTTCCGGCCGAAGAACCCAAGCAACCGCCAACGAATCTGGTCGCCTTTTGTCGGCACTACACCAAGGGCATGGGCATTCCGTTGATACTGATGTCCCTGCTGACCGCCACGGTGGCCGTCATCGAGGTATCGTTATTTGGCTTTTTAGGGCAGCTGGTTGATTGGCTCGTGGACAAGAATCCCGATACTTTCTTTCAGGAAGAAGGCGCACGGCTGTTCTGGATGGGCCTGACGGTATTGATTGTTTTACCTACCGTCATTTTTTTGCACGCCGCAGTGGTACATCAAACCCTGCTGGGTAACTACCCCATGGTGATCCGTTGGTTGGCGCACCGCTATTTGCTAAAACAAAGCGTCTCGTTTTACCAGAATGACTTTGCCGGGCGTATTGCCACCAAGGTCATGCAAACGGCACTGTCAGTGCGCGAAACGGTTATGAAGCTGCTTGATGTCATGGTGTATGTGGTTATTTATTTCGCCACCATGATCATTCTGGTCGGCCAAGCAGACTGGCGTTTAACGCTGCCGATGCTCGGTTGGCTGGCGGCCTACGTCGCCGCGCAGCTGTACTTTGTGCCGCGCTTAAAGCGTATTTCCACCGAGCAGGCCGACGCACGTTCTATGATGACCGGCCGCATTGTCGACAGCTACACCAACATTCAAACGGTCAAACTGTTCGCGCACACGCAGAGTGAAGCCGACTACGCACAGCAGAGCATGGATGGCTTTCTCGATACCGTGTATCGGCAGATGCGCTTGGTCACACAATTGAATGTGACGGTGCAAACCATCAACTACACACTGGCGTTTGTGATTTCCGCGTTGTCGTTGTGGCTATGGTCGCTCAGTGCCATCAGCATCGGTGCCATTGCTATCGCCATCAGTCTAGCGCTGCGCTTGAACGGCATGGCGCAGTGGATCATGTGGGAAATCAGTGGGTTATTTGAAAACATCGGGGCCGTGGCCGACGGCATCACCACCTTGTCACGTCCGCGTGAGGTGATGGATGAACCCGACGCCAAAGTATTGCAGGTGCCTGCCGGGCGTGTGCAATTCGACAACATTACCTTTCACTACGGCAAAGACAGCGGTGTGATCGATAACCTGTCCATCGACATCAAACCCGGCGAAAAAGTGGGCTTGGTTGGGCGCTCCGGGGCGGGCAAGTCGACCTTGGTCAACCTGCTTCTGCGTTTTCACGATTTGGAAGGCGGGCGCATCCTGATCGACGGTCAGGACATCCGTCAAGTGCAACAAGAAAGCCTACGCGCACGCATTGGCATGGTGACGCAGGACACGTCGTTGCTGCACCGTTCCGTGCGCGAGAACATTCTTTATGGCCGCCCCGATGCCACCGAGGCTGATTTACTCGCCGCAACGCAGCAGGCGGAAGCACATGAGTTCATTCTAGGGCTCAGCGACCCACAGGGCCGTACCGGCTATGACGCCCAAGTAGGCGAGCGCGGCGTGAAGCTGTCTGGCGGACAGCGCCAACGGATCGCCATATCTCGCGTACTGCTCAAAGACGCACCGATCTTGGTATTGGATGAGGCCACGTCGGCACTGGACTCAGAAGTCGAAGCCGCCATTCAAAAGAGCCTGTACAAGCTGATGGAAGGTAAAACAGTGATTGCCATTGCGCACCGGCTGTCCACCATCATGGCCATGGATCGACTGCTGGTGATGGACAAAGGCAAAATTGTGGAGCAAGGCACGCACGCTGAGCTGGTGGCACAGGGTGGTATCTACGCGCAATTGTGGGCGCATCAGACTGGCGGTTTTCTGGGCGAGGCATAGCTGCTCGCTGCCTGTAACGACTGCTCTATTTTGTTGAAGCGTGCTTCGCCAAAAAGCGGTCTAAACTGTCTGCGAACGCTTTGCGATCGTTATGGTTTAAGGCCGCCGGGCCACCGGTTTGCACGCCGCTCGAACGTAGGTTTTCCATGAAATCGCGCATGGTAAGACGCGCCTTGATGTTCTGCGTGGTGTACAACTCACCACGCGGATTCAAGGCATGACCGCCCTTCTCAATCACCTCGGCCGCCAACGGTATGTCGGCGGTAACAACCAGGTCGCCGGGATTCAATCGCCGCACGATCTCATTGTCCGCCACGTCGAAACCCTGCCCAACTTGAATACTGTCGATCCAGCGTGATGGCGGCGTCTTCATCGCTTGATTCGCCACCAAGGTCATGGGTACACCCACGCGTTCGGCGGCACGGAATAGTATCTCTTTAATCACTATTGGACACGCATCGGCGTCTACCCAGATTTTCATGACACAACCCTAAGCTCTTTTCATGCCGCAGCATACCGTTCGCTACAGGCACTTAAAAGCGAACGAATGTTTTACAACAATTTCTAAGGATTCTGGGCGCAGCATCTGGACTAATCTACCCGGTGCATCGTAATGTGGACAGCTCTTTAGCAGCAGGAAACCTCCATGTTTAACCTCTGGCGCGCGCCGCTCACCCTTGCGATCTTTCTGTTAGCCGTAACTCACACGACGGTAGCGGCAGAGCTGTTGCGGCAGGAACACCCCATAGCGGATGTGCGCAAAGTATCGGTCAGCAGTGCGGTGCATCTGACAGTGCGCCAAGGTGCGACGGAAAGCCTGTTCATTGAGGCCGCTCAAACCGACATGAACCGCGTTCAAGTGCGCCAACGAGGCCATCACCTTGAACTGGGTGCTGACTTGGGTACGCCCAGATTTCTATTCTGGCTTGACCGAGGTCGTGAGCGCGACCCGATACACTTCATTCTGGAAGTACGCGATTTGGAACGACTGGTGGTGTCTGGTGCGGTTGAAGCCACGATCAGTGAACTCGATGCCGCTTCATTTCACTTAGAGGTCAGCGGGGCCAGCAAGGTGACTATCGATTTCTTAAGCGCTGAAGCAACCCGAATCGAATTGTCAGGCACCAGTCGGGTGGCGATTGATCGGCTGGACAGTCGGACGCTCGATGCCGACGTATCAGGCGCGTCACGACTGGAAGTGAGCAGTGGTGAGCCCATGGCGGTATTGATAGCCCGCGCCAGCGGTGCCAGCCATATCGATACCATGGCGGTGACTACGGGCGAAGCTAACGTCGATGTCAGCGCAGCTTCACGCGCCTACGTGCGGGTACAAGACCAATTGAACGTCACTGCCAGTGCGGCGTCGCAAGTGGAGTACGCAGGCAACCCCCGTGTTCAACAGAACATCTCAGGGGCGAGCAGCATACGCGCCCAGCGCTAGCCAGCGCAGGCTAGGCAGCCTGCGCAAAACGCCGCCAGAGCCACTTTTCTCCTTCCACCAGCAACAGCACAACGAGGCCATACGCCAACATAACACCCCAATGTGCGAGCGCCAACGGCGCGCTTTGAAACAGCAGGTTCATGGTTGGCGTATAAATATACGCCAGTTGGGCCAACAGCATGGCCGCCATACCGACCCAAATCCAACGATTTGAGAACATGGGCATGTGAAACAGGCTGCTGCGCAAAGAGCGGCAGTTCAGCAAGAAGACACTTTGCACCACGACGAACAAGGTGACCGCCAGAGTCCGCGCCACGGGTTCAGACTCGCCTTGTGCTAGGGCCCATTGAAACAAACTGAACGCGCCTACAAGGAGCAGTGTACTGACCGACAGAATACGGCCGAGCATTTCACGGGTCAGAATCGGGGTGTCGGGGTCGCGCGGGGCACGCGCCATCAAGCCCTGTTCTTTTGGCTCAAACGCCAGCATCAGGCCGAGAAAAACCGCCGTGGTCATGTTCAGCCATAAGGCCTGCACGGGCAACACGGGCAGTGTCGCGCCCAGTAAAATGGCCACCATGATGACCAAGCCCTGGCCCAGATTGGTTGGCAGAATCCAGGTGATGAACTTGACCAGATTGTCGAACACATTACGCCCTTCTTCGACGGCCCCTTCGATGGTGGCGAAGTTGTCGTCTGTCAGCACCATATCAGCCGCTTCCTTAGCGACCTCTGTACCCGCAATACCCATGGCGATACCAATGTTGGCTTTCTTCAACGCAGGAGCATCGTTGACGCCGTCACCCGTCATGGCGACCACATGGCCTTTAGCCTGTAGAGCCGTCACCAGTTTCAATTTCTGCTCAGGTGCAACACGGGCGAACACAGCAACGCGTTCAACTTCGCGCAACAACTCATGGTCACTCATGGTGGCCAGTTCACTACCGGTGAGTACGGTATGGGCTGTACCGTCTTGATTAGCCCGAGCGATACCGATTTGTTCCGCGATCGCCCGCGCCGTCAGTGCGTGGTCACCCGTGATCATTTTCACCGCGATACCGGCTTTCTGACAGGTTGCCACGGCCTGAATTGCCTCGGCTCGTGGTGGGTCGATCATGGCTTGCAAGCCCACCAGCGTCAGTTGGCGAGTACTTTCTTCTTTGTTGAAACGGGTCAGATCGGTTTCTGCTATGGGCACCGTTTGCTGTGCAATGGCGAGCACGCGCAGCCCAAGGGAGGCAAACTGCTCAGCTTGCTCAATAATTCGATGTTCATCCAATGCCATGCTAGAGCCGTCCGGTGCCAGCATGTCATGACAACGCGCCACCACACGCTCCATAGAGCCCTTGACTACAATTAGGTTGTGCCCCTCCGATTGGTGCAGCGTAGCCATGTACTGGCGATCTGATTCAAAAGGAATGACATCAAGCCGGGCATACTCACGCTGTAAATCGGTGGTACTGAATCCGGCCTTGCTGGCCGCGGCTAACAGGGCACCCTCTGTAGGGTCACCCTGCACCTGCCACAAGCCTTCTTTCTGGATCAGCTCAGAGTCGTTGCAGAGCATGCCGTTACGCAGGCACTGGCGCAGCGCTTCTGGCAGAGGCGACAGCGCTGCTTCATTCGCGTTCAATAGCCCGCCTTCGGGCTGGTATCCGCTGCCAGTTATATGAAAGGCTTCTCCCCCGGCAAACACACGCTGCACAGTCATTTGGTTTTCCGTTAGGGTGCCGGTTTTGTCGGAGCAGATGATGGTGGTCGAACCCAGTGTTTCCACGGCGGGTAGTTTGCGCACAATGGCATTGCGAATCGCCATGCGACGCACGCCAATCGCAAGGGTGATGGTCACCACCGCAGGCAGCCCTTCTGGTATTGCCGCAACCGACAAGGCGACGGCCGCCATAAAGGTGTCTATCCAGTCTTGACCGCGCAGCAAGCCCACCACAAAGGTCAGTGCCGCCAAGCCCAGAATCACCCACAGCAGTACCTTACTGAAGGCTTGAATTTTCTGCGTCAGCGGCGTTTCCAGACTGACGGCTTGAGTGATCATGTCGGCGATTTTACCGGTTTCAGTGTCGTCACCGGTGGCGATAACCACGCCCTCAGCTTGCCCGTAAGTGACCAGAGTACCGGCGAACGCCATGTTCACACGATCCGCCAAGACGACGTCTTTGTCCAACTTGGCACGCTCTTTTTGCACCGCTACCGACTCACCCGTCAGCGCCGATTCATCTATTTGTAAATCGCGGTTGTCGAACAATCGCAAGTCCGCGGGAACTTTGTCGCCGGAGGTCAGCACCACGATATCGCCGGGCACCAAGTCTGTGGTTGGCACATATTGCCGTCGACCATCACGCAGTACCCGAGCCTTAGCCGACAGCATTTTGCGCAGCGAGTTAATGGCTTCTTCGGCCTTGGATTCCTGCAAATAGCCGATGATGGCGTTGATAAAGACCACGGCGAAGATCACTGCCGAGTCGATGTATTCTTGCAAAAAGAAAGTCACCGCCGTGGCAACCAATAGGATGTAGATCAGCGGATTATGAAACTGCAGCAAGAACCGCTTCAACGGTGACATGGGCTTTTGCGTACTGATGCTGTTTGGCCCAAACAAGCGCAACCGCTCGGCCACTTCATTAGTGCTTAACCCTTCATGATGGTTGCTTTGCAAGGCGTTAAAAACGTCTTCTTCGGCCAAATGGTGCCACAATTGCGACGGCGGAACGCGCTCCATGATGTTATTCCTTACCCTTAATCAACTCTTTTACCATAGCACGCCCATGCCCTCATCACTTGATAAGGGTCAATGAGCGAGTGGAAACAAATCGTCAATTAGGCTTTGACGGGCTCGTTGTTCAGGCGGAAAGCCGCAGCCATGTTTTGCAAGTCTTGGCCCAGACGTGCCAACTCATTATTGGCCTGCAAGGTTTCCTCACTTGCGGTCGCCGCTTGCTCGGCCGCGCTGTTGATATTAGCCACGCTGCGGTTAACTTCTTCCGCGACAGCGCCCTGTTGCGTCACCGCTGCAGCAATTTGCGTGTTCATGCCCTGAATGTGCGATACCGCTTCAATGATTTCATTGAAGGCTGCTTTCGTCTGCTCTGAAGGCTCTCGTGTGGAATCGGCCAACGACGAGCTCTTCTCCATAGCCTGCATACCGCGCTCGGCGTATTTTTGCAGCTCCGACACCACGGTCTCAATCTCACTGGTGGACTCTTGAGTGCGCGCGGATAGTGTCCGCACTTCATCCGCGACTACAGAAAAGCCTCGCCCTGCATCGCCTGCCCGTGCCGCTTCAATAGCTGCGTTCAGCGCCAACAGATTGGTTTGTTCAGCAATGCCATTGATCACATCCATGACTTTACCAATGCGGTCACCGGCCTCTTTCAGCTCTTGAATTGCCCGTGTCGACACCTCAACCTCGTCGGCCAGCTGACGGGTCAGTTCAATGCTGTGGCGCAATCGCTCACCGCCCTGTCGCGTAGTGGCTTCGCAGGCTTGTGCCGCTTCCGACGCTTCTTCTGCGTTCTTGGCAACATCCTGAATGGTGGAAGCCATCTGATTCATCGCGGTCGCCACCTGTTCGGTTTCCGTGTTCTGTTCAACAATTACCTTGGAATTTTGCTGCGACACCACCGCCATCTCTTCCGTTGCCGAGGCCAATTGGTCGATCCCGTCAGACAGCCCACGCACCAACCCACGCAGGTTATCGATGGTTGTTTCTGTGGCCCGCATCAGTTGACCCAGTTCATCGCGTCGCTCAGAGGTAATGCTTTGACTGAGATCACCGTCCGCGACCTCGTTCAGCAAGGTGGCTAACTGTTGGGTGGGGCCGACGATGCTCTGGGTAATCAGGGTCGCGAGCGACAGCCCGATGACGAGCGATACCAAGGTGGAGCCGATGAGGATAACATCTGCTTGGGCTTCCGCAGCCTGCATACTGGCTAAGCTGGCCTGGTAGTACTGATCCACGAAGTCGCGCACGGCTTCCGAATGGCCTTGCGCTTCTAAACGCAGAGCGGCGACTGTTGCGCCATTGTTCATATCCGCATTGGCAAAGGCGCCAAGCGTCGTTTGATAGGCGTTTACCGCACTGACTACTTGTTGCACCAACTCGCGTTCGGTGTCGTTGTCCGCCAACAGCATAACTTGATGTGCCACACTCAGAATGCGTTCAGCGCTTTGCTGAGCAGACGTCAAATAACGTGTGTCAGAGGTTAATAAGTAGTTTAGGTCAGCTATGGTGGCGTCGGCCATCAGCTCACCCATGTCGTTCACCGCGTTCACTTCTTCATTTTCATCCATGAGAAAGTTGACGGTGGTTACAGAAATGAATGCATTAATCACCATCAACAACAAAATGACGCCGAAACCACCCGCCAGTTGCCAGCGAATGCTGACCGCTCCCAGCCACAGTCCCAACCGTTTCATAACCCGCTCCGTTCTATACCGACATGTCCTTTCAGTGTAGACAACTTGTCAGCCTATACAGAGCCACCACTGCACTTATTGTAATTATTTGTAGCAGGATGGGTAAATGTGGAAAAACCAAGCAGCACCAATAAATTCGTTGTGTGCCATGCAATCTAACACGCCAAAAGTCGCTGAAGTATCATTAACAAGCGTCCATGATGACTCGGTTTCTTCCTTGCTCTTTCGCACGGTACAGTGCGACGTCGGCCTGCTGCATGAGATGCTTGACGGTAACTTCGGGCTGAACACTGACAGGCGCACCCACGTAAACTGCTCCGACACTGATGGTCATCACTGCCGCGCATTTCGATTCAGGGTGCACGATTGCCAGCGCCTCCACCGCTTGGCGCAGCATTTCCAAACGCTCAGTGGCTTCTAATTCTGTTGCACCAAAACATACAAAGGCAAACTCCTCGCCGCCTAAACGCGCAGAGTATTCGTTCGCTCGACGGCAGAAGGTACGTAGCGTATGGCCGAGCTGTTGCAAGGCGTCATCACCGGCTTGGTGCCCCAGCCGGTCGTTAAAGTTTTTGAAGTAATCAATATCGAGCACCGCCAATAACAAGGGCTCATTCAGACGTTGTGCTTGCCGCCACACATTGTCTGCATACTCATCGAACGCACGACGATTGGCGATGCCGGTTAAAGAGTCGGTGCGCGACAGTTCGGTTAGGTGCTGCTGCTGCTGATTAACCAGCTTAACCGCGCGATTAAAGGTACCGCGTATCTGCTCAAGTTCACGCACTGGAAAGCGATCCGGCAACTCATGCAAATGCCCGCTGTCGACCATCTCCTCCATTAACGCAGCGTTGCGAACAACAGCTCTGGTGATGGTTCGGTCCGTGATCACACTGATCAAAATTGGGATGGAAATCAGCCCGAGGAGCATTAACAGCTCGCCCCGCCCAAACAGCATTGGGGTTGCAATGGGGTCGTGAGTAATGGTCACCACCGCTAGGGGTTCTCCCCAGAAATCGAGCACCAACCTATTGCGAGTCGACATAAAACCTTCTCGCAATTCAGCATCAATGATCAGGCCATGGTCGTTGGCGATACCTGATGAAAACGCAGACACCGGCGTCACATTCAGCCCTAGCCGTGTGATGCGTTCAAAGTCTCTAATGTGAGCTTCGGTCAGCAAGCGCACAAAAAATAAGTAGCCAGCGGGATCACTGATGTCTTGAGAGTCGGTAATGTAGTCGAGGGCGAACCGGCCCAAGCCCTGCGATGTACTCACCCAACCACCGTATTGCAACCGGGCACCGGCCTCCGCAGGAGCGGACATCAGCAGCGTTAGCGCACTGGGTAACACCTCTGATAAGTCCTGCAGGGTATCGTCGACTAAATCAAATCCTTGTCCCGCGACCAGGTTGAAATCTCTGTCGAGATAGACCATGGCAACCAGGTCGTACAATTGCGCCGTGTTAGACAACACATTTGTGGAATAGTAATTGGCATTGTCCGCAGGGTTACTCACAAAGGCCACGCTGTCGTCCCAGTGTGCCCAATCTCGAACCAGAACTTCTAGATTACGCTGATGTTGATACAAACCCTCCAGCAAGCTATCCAGTTCCCGCGCTTGATGTGCGACTACCGTCTCAAGCTCACGCGGATACTCCACCCATAGGCGATAGGCCACGAACACCAATGAAATGGCCACGGCGTATAGCATCAGATAATGGATCATAAAACGTCGTATCGAACGCATATCTCTCTCGCCTACAACACTTAGTTCCACTATAGACGATCATCCCGTCGCGTGCGGTTACTAATGAGCAGCGCAAGCGTGTCAGTGGCAGTGTTTTTTCGAGCGGATTCTCGGGCAAACACAAAAAAGGCAGCTCAACGCTGCCTTTTCTTCTACCGAGCCAACCTTTGTTTAGGCAGCTTTTTCCTTGTCATTCTTGTGCTCTAGCACCTTCGCACGCTCTGTACTACCGGAATTGATAGCGATGCTCCGGGGTTTCATTTCTTCCGGCACTTCTTTGTACAGTGCCACCGTCAGCAAGCCATTGTTCAAACTGGCTCCCGCGACCTTGATGTGGTCGGCCAAATTGAAACGCCGCTCGAACGAACGAAACGCGATGCCTTGGTGCAGGAACTTGCGTGCTTCAGCGTCGCCGCCTTTTTTGCCGCGCACGGTCAGCACACCGCCTTCGACCTGGATGTCCAGCTCGTCTTCTGCAAAACCCGCTACCGCCAAGGTAACGCCGTATTCGTCGTCACCGGTTACCTCGATGTTGTAAGGCGGGTAGCCTGCGGACTGGTCGGCGCGCATTGCGCTGTCGATCATGTTTGCCAAACGGTCAAAGCCCACACTGCTGCGATACAGGGGAGTGAGATCAATCGTTGCCATGGTGTTATCCTCCAAAAGAAGCAATAAAGTTCATAGTCTGTAGGTAAGCTGCTCAACTCTGTGACACAGCGCCTACAAGGTATATGTATGAGCGATCAATGCTTCTTCAAGGGATGAAATTTGTAAATTTTTTGTGGAGTTTTGGAGCTGTTGTAAGGGTTACAACAGCAGCGGTGCCTGCATTGGAAACGATCTCTCGTTTCTCGTTGAGCATCTTTCGACAGACACCGCTGCTGAGTAGGTGAGCTTCTAGGGCAGCACTGGGGAAAGCTCCCCCTAACGTATTTAGCCAGATTCAGACGCTGAGTCTGCTGACACCGCCACGTCACTGTTGGTTGCTAACTCTTGATAATGAGCTTGTTCCATAATGATAATTTTCAGACTGGAAAAGCTGCCCGAACCAAGCACCCAATTGACAGCCAAAGCCAAGCCTATGAAGGACAGCGACAACTGAATAAACAGAGCCAGCCAAGGATTAGTTATCATCAACTGCCCTAGGATGACACCCGGGATCGCCCCAATAATTAACCAGCGCCAAAACAACGCCCATCCGAGCGCCAGCACCATACTAAAATCAAAAGAAATCTCGTTCTTTATCATCACTTTCTCCTACTTGTTGTCATGACTTCCTTAGAAGTAAAAAAGCACTTTTCAAACACCGTCTCAAGATGCCAATGTGACCAACCTTTTGGCTACCAACAGTACCCATGTATTTCACAGAACATGCTCTGTTGTGCTCCCTCTGGAGGGTCGAACTGATAAGCACCAGGCATAATGATCAGTGACTGCCACGTGGGCTCCAACCAGCGATCTAGGCGATCCAATTGTTCATCTATGGCATTGGGATTGGAGGCCAATTCCTGACCGGATATTCCGAAGCGGGTCCTAATAAAAAAAACAACATTGCGGCCATCAACAAGCCGAAAGGGGCACCCATAAACAACGTTAAAACCGGTATTTTCTGCCCTTACAGTGACCACCTGTTCGTCTTCATTCCAGTCAGCCGTGCCACTGCGTGTATAAACCGAGCGTCGGCAATAAAAACCTTCAGCGCCCTTCGTCATGTAGTCTGTAAACAGTCCTTGAGGGTAGCCCAGCCGATACCAATCCTTTCCTTGAATTTCATGCTCCTTGGGGACGTAAGGCAAACGTAAGCCGATCTCGGGAACAATATCCTTATACCACGGCACTCCCGCCCATGCAGCAGGGCGCCCCTCTAACGCGCTACGAACACCTACCGCATTTAGCCATGTCCAATCTAAAGTAATTGAATTATGGAAATCACTGACACCATAAGCAGTGATATAACCTCTATTTTTATCTGGCTCATACTTACCAAACAGAACTCAGCGACTCTCAGTGTAGTTCCAGTCCACGTCGACTGGGGGAACAAATGAAAATACAAACTCCCCTCCTCTTGGCCTCGGATAAGTGATATCTGGGTCATAACCAGCCGTGACCACTAGACGCTCTCCGGTGTCAGCAGCTATATATCGAGTACCCGCACAACCCGCTAACAACAAAGGGATAATACAAGCGAAAATCCACTGTTTACGCATCATTGAGTCTCCTGCGGTTGAGCACCACACTGAGCCCCCAAACAATTGTAATTGGAGTGAGGTGAACCAGAACTAAACAGGTTGAACAGTTTATCGATGTTTGAGCCATTGTTACCCGGCGCTGGGGTAGAAATAGTGGGTAAGTCAACAACAGGTGCTTGGCTGTATACAAATTGATTCATTCCGCCATCCTCATGCGTCACTATATTTACCTGCCCACCCACCAGATCTTTGATGTAGACGCCATAGTTACCACCCAGCACCTCACCCACAAAATCCCCTGGGTTGGTTGACGATACGTTTAGCTGAATTCCCGCAGGACTTAGAATACGATTAAGATCTAGACTGTTGACTGGCGAACCATAAGAGGCATAGGTAATGTTTGTGTTTTGTATGTCGAAATCGACGTTTGCAGTATTATTGTTTCCAACGTTCGCCAACAGACCACTGTAGGCCAGTAAATTCGCCTGAGAATGGTGGGCAAAGTTGGCTCCATTTTCTCCCTGTGCTTCCGCCACGTCCGACATAAATTGTCCAGTTTGGCGCGCAACGGAAGTGGACAGGAAACTCCAACCAGTTAGATTTACTAAGGCGTCAACGCCACTTTCAGCAAGGTCGGCAACCATACCACGAGTCGGATTGTAATTCTGTGTGAACAATATCTCCTGATCCGGATCCCCGTTCAACAAATCATGTGTCTGCGTCATGCCGTTGAAGATAGCAGCCGATTCCGTATTACGTATGCCATTGGTCGCATTTTGAAATGTTGATGTTTCTGGCGTGATGTCGAGCGTGGACGTGCTTACCATAATACCTGCAAGCTCTGCTTGCTTGGCGGGTGACAAGAAGCTGTATCCGGGCATCTCTTCGATACTGACCCAACCGAGCTCAGGATTTGCTTTCACATAGTCACTGTCAGATGACACAACAACCATATTACGCTGGTTGATATCATCAGCCCCCAATAGAATGGGTGCTTGGTTCATCAAGCCTCCGTTGTTCAATGTCGTTGGGATTAAGCCCCCAAAACCAATGATATTTTCAACATTCTCATTGCCCCCGCTGATTATATGCACTCCTTCTCCTACCGCATTACCGACCAATTGAACATCTCGGCCGGCTCCATTAGCTGCAGTCAGGGTGTTGGAGGCTAGACTGAGTTGATCATCAATAATCGTGCTCCAGCCCTCGACAGTTAATTGGCTGTATTCCAGAGTGGCACTGGCATCCAACCCACCGGTCTGTTGATCACGGGTGGTGATATGCGCATCTGCTATATCCCGGTTCAGGTTGGCGGGGGCGTTACTGTCGTCCAGTGTTTCCCCACCCACTTGAACATTACCTAGGCCCAAGGTAGCTTGTGTTTGGCCTTCGGTGATGTGTCCGGCATTTTGTGCGCCGACAGTCGTGCTGGACTGCCCAAAGTTCATATTGGTGCCAACTTGCTGATTACTGCTGCGGTTGTCTAAGTCAGAGACGGACAAGGTGTTAGTGGTCAGGTTAAGTTGACCATGATCGACCAGTTCGCCGTTTTCGTTGCGAGTAGCGTTGGCGACTAAGCCGCCAACGAGGTTGGTGTGGTCTGCGGTGATCTGGCTGTTGGCCCCGTCGGCGATCAACAGTTGGGTCTGATTACCCACTTGATTACCGTTGCTAGAACCCATCCCCGCATTCACACCGATGCTGTTAACGCCGCTGGAGCCTACACCGACATTGCCACCAATACTGCCGTTAGCACTGCGGTGGGTGTCTTGCAGGCTTTCAATGTGCAAGTTGCCAACATCCATATTGGCGGTTTGCGCTTGCAGTTCGGCACCGATCAGCGAGAAGGTGTCGCTGTTGCTTTCGAGATGGCCAACATTTAAGCGACTGTTGACATATTGTGTACTGTCACTGCTGCTGGTCGCAGCGTTTGCACCAGCGCTACCACTCAACCCTACGTTGCTACGTGTGCTGTAACTCATGCTAGCGTTCACGCTACTGGATTCAGTTTGAGTGCTGCTGGTATTTACCCCTGCGGTGAAGCTGGTGTTGGTGCTGTTCAAGCTGGCCAGCCCGGCAGCGATGTCACTGCCCTGGAAGGTGGCGTTCTCGCCAGACACGGTCAGGCTACCGGCTTGGATGCTAGAGCCCTGCCACACCCCTTGCGTGCTTTGGCTGTAGCTGCTGCTGTGCGATACTTCAGCGTTGACGCTCGCATAAAATCCTGTGCCGCCAGTCGCAGCTGACGTCGCTGCGCTAGCAATGGTAGTACCCGCAGCAATTTGTGCCTGCGCTAAGCCTGCCACGGCAGTGGCATGATTGATTTTATAGTCGCGCAAGGCGCTTTCAGTGATTTCGCCACGCTCAAAACGTCTTTCAGCCTCTTTCAGGGCGCTATTGGCACGTTCGACGGCTTTGTACGCGCTATTGACGTTGGCGGCTGCATTGTAGGCGTCAACATAGGCATTACGCACGCCCACTGTTAAAGAGGTAACTTCTGTTTCCGTTTCGGTTTCATTTACGAAGGTCGCTTGCTGACCACCCACGAGCACATCACCTTCAGCCTGCACATACAAAGTACCATCCGCTTGTACTTCGGCCGCACGGGCATGAAAGTCATTGCCCGCTACGAAGGCAGCATTCCCGCCGCTGCTGATTTGTGTGCCAATTTCATCGCTGGCTTCTGCCCGAGCCACCATTTGGCCTTGTTCTGAGGTGACGTACAAACCTGCTTGTTGACCTATTTCTGTGCTGGTGTATGTTGCTGTGGTTGTTCGTGTGGCTGTGAATCCCGCAAAAGTCCCAGAGCTATTTTGCTCGGTACTGCCGCCGCTACCATGGGCTACCGTTGTGATAACGTTTAGGTCATTACCAACATCCAACACCATAACGTTCTCGGCCACTACACGACCACCAGTGACGTTGAGGTCTTCCTCTGTGGTGATAAAGACACGGCTACCGCCGATATCACCACCGTTGTTGTGCAGGTTGTCTGCGTCTATTTGCAGTGTTTCTTTCGCCAGAATGGTACCGCTGTTGGTGAGATCTCCTTCGAGATCAATCTCGACATTACGGCCAGCCAGCAATGTGCCACCTATGTCTAAGTCACCGTCTCGCACTACTGTGTATACGCGTGGTACCAACACCGTTTCAATCCGGCCATCTGGCAAGGCCACTTGTTGCTCTACTAACCAAACGATGTCGGTGGTGAGTGCGGCGACCTGAGAGGCGGTAAGGGCAATGCCGGGGCGGAGTTGGTGCGCTTGAGCAAATGTGACACCTGCATTCATCAGGTTTCTGTATTGTTCTTCGTCATTGTTGTTATTGCCCAAGAACCGCTGACCGGTTTGGGTAATAATCTGCTCGCGAACCATCTGTTGTTCATAGAAACCATCACCCAAGCGCTTTTGGACTGTTTTTGCTATACCTATAATCGCTGGCGTCGTGACCAAGACCATGCTACGTTATACATGTATAGCAATGGAGGTTATCATGCTTGCTATCAGACTCCCTGATGACGTTGAAGCCCGCCTAGCCGCCCTCGCTGCTAAGACCGGGCGCACCAAGACCTTTTACGCCAAGGAAGCCATCCTTGAGCACTTGGACGATTTGGAAGACAAATACTTGGCCATCAACCGCCTAGAGAACCCCGGCAAGCGCTGGACATTAGACGAGATGGAGCAGACTCTTGACGAGGACCGTTGAGTTTGATGACGCGGCTGCCAGGGAGCTGCGCAAGCTCGACCGCCAGGCCCAACAGGAGATTCTTCGCTACTTCCGTGAGCGCATTGCCACTGATGAAGATCCCCGCCGCTTTGGTAAGCCATTGTCCCGTGATCTAGCGGGATTGTGGCGTTACCGCGTTCGCACCTACCGCATGATCTGCAACATAGAAGATGACAAGCTGGTCGTATTGGTCCTGCGAATTGGCCACCGTAAAGACATCTACGAGTAACCTCTTTCTTTTAGCCGCCCATGCCGTCGTGCGGCACCAGTGATTCTTGACCAGTACACTTGCAAGGTGGCATTGAGAAACAATCAGGCTACCGGCTTGGAGGTAGTGTTCAGAATTCTGTGTCATTTCTTTATCCTATGCGAAAGAGATATGACCTATAACAAAACCCATCTTCTATATGGAAGCCGCCATGCAAGCTCTGCGTGACGGCAAAGACCTCACCAGTAAGGACGGCATCCTGGCCCGGCTTATAAATGTAGGGATACCGTGTCTAGCAAATTAGTGGCGATTCACTTCATGGTCCATTGCCCTTTTAAGCTACACTACCTTACCGCCCTGCCTAGGAGAACTGCCGCTTGCGCGCCAACACAGAGGATTACCGGTCGCTGTTCCTTAAGAACGTGCCACTCATGGATGTGCGCGCCCCTGTCGAGTTCGCGCAAGGCGCGTTCCCGAACGCCATTAACCTGCCATTGCTTGACGACCAACAGCGGCACGACATCGGTCTGCGTTATAAAGAACAGGGCGAACAAGCCGCCATAGCGCTCGGTAACGAACTGGCGACCGAGACCATCCGTACGCAGCGCCTCACCGCATGGAAAGACTTTATAACGAAGCACCCGGAAGGCTATTTGTACTGCTTTCGTGGTGGCTTGCGCTCACGCACCACGCAACGTTGGTTGCACGAAAACGGTATTGATTACCCGTTGGTGGTCGGTGGCTATAAAGCCATGCGACGCTTTCTCTTGGAGTCGTTACGCCAACACATCGCTGTAGGGCAGGCGCGCGTAATAACGGGGCCGACTGGCAGTGGCAAAACCGAGTTGATTCATGCCTGGCCACACAGCTTGGATCTTGAAGGTCTGGCGCGTCATCGAGGCAGCGCTTTCGGTGGCACCTTTGTCACACAGCCCGCACAAATAGACTGGGAGAACGCTTTGGCCGTTCAGTGGTTGCAACACGCGCACCAGCATTCGACACCGGTTCTGTTGGAAGATGAGTCACGCCTAATTGGACGGGTGTTTGTGCCGCCCGAGTTGCAAGCCTTACTGCAACAGGCACCGGCATTGCGCTTGGAGGTACCCTTGTCGGCACGCATTCAACGGTTACGGCACGATTACGTACAAGAAGCACTGACTCACCTGCAACAGCAAGACGCTGAACGGTGCTGGACAGCGCTGGAAGACTACATCGGTGGTCATCTGCAGCGCATTCGTAAACGCCTGGGTGGCGAACGCCTCGACCGCTTAATGTTGTTGCTTCCCGAAGCCGTCGCCGCCTTACGTGATCATCAAGACTGGGGCGGTTTCGACACCCTGATTCGTATTCTTCTAACGGAATACTACGACCCAACCTATGAGTATTTGATGCAAAAAGCCCAGCGCCCGGTGGTTGCCCGTGGTGGCCATGAAGACTTGTTACACTGGTTACAGCAGGCCGACCAATGATCGAACGCGATTTGGTCTTATTAGGCGGTGGCCACACCCACGCCTTGCTGATCCGCAAGCTCGCCATGCAGCCTATTCCCAATGTACGGGTGACGTTGATTTCCGACGGCGGCACCACGCCGTATTCGGGCATGCTGCCGGGCCTGATCGCCGGGCATTATGACCTCGACGACATCCTGATTGATCTTAACCAACTGTGCCGCAAGGCCAACGTGCGGTTCATACCGGGCCGAGTGGTCGGATTGAATCTGTCTGAAAAGCACGTACAGGTGGATGGCTGGCCGGACATCCGCTTCGACCGCTTGTCCATCGATACCGGCGCAACCCCGAGCACAGCAATTCCCGGCTCCACCGAACACGCGGTGGGCGTTAAGCCGGTGAGTGGTTTGTACGAACGCTGGCAAAACCTGATGACGCACGCCCCTACCTCTTCGGAACCCCAACACTGGGCAGTAGTCGGTGCAGGCGCAGGCGGTGTTGAATTGGTGTTAGCCATGGCGCATCGCTTTGCTACAGGCGATACCGGCACCACAGCAAAAAGCACTGCAAGCAAGCCCTCGGCGGATTGGCATCTGGTGTTCAGTGGCGACAGCATCCTTCCCGGCTATCCCAAGCGCCTGCAACGCATTGCCCAACGGGCGCTTGATAACGCACAAATCACCTGTCACGCGCAGTTTCGTGTGCAACAGATTGATGCAGAAGGGATTCAGGCCGAAGACGGCCGTTATTTGCGCCTGCAACAAACCTTGCTGTGTACGCCAGCGGGTGCACCACAGTGGCCGGCAGACGCCGGATTAGACACCGCCAGGGGCGGCTTTATTGCGGTGAACGAGTATCTGCAAAGCACCTCGCACCCTGAAGTGTTTGCGGCCGGTGACGTCGCGGAAATGGTCAATGACCCGCGCCCCAAAGCCGGGGTGTACGCCGTGCGCCAAGCGCGCTTTCTGCACGAGAACCTGCGCCGGGCGTTCGCCGGTGAACCCTTGCAGCCCATCCGCTTACAACGGCAGTTTCTCTCGTTGTTGGCGCTGGGTGGCAAAACCGCCGTGGGGCGACGCGGCCCGATAACACTGCATGGTGATTGGGTGTGGCGCTGGAAGGATCGCATCGACCGTGACTTTATGGCGCTGTTCACGCACCGCATGAAGGCCATGGCTATGACCGCGCCCGACATGAGTGCCCCGCACTGCGCGGGCTGCGGCAGCAAGTTAGGCCCAGAATTACTGGCCGACACCCTGCATCGTTTGCCGGTGCACAAATCCGTCCACGTCAGCCCTGCGTTGTCGCAGGCGGAAGACGCCGCGAACTGGCAACCCACACCCGGCGCCATCAGCCTACAAAGCATGGACGGCTTTCGGGCCTTTTCGACCGACCTGTATCGCTTTGGTAAGGTGAGTGTACTGCACGCACTCAGCGACCTGTACGCCATGGGTGCCAAACCAGTGCTGGCACAGGTGTGGGCGAATATGGCGTTTGCCCACCCTCGCTTGCAGGAGCGCGACTTCGCGGTATTGATGCAGGGCATTGCCGAACAATTGGTGGAAGAAGCCACGGTGCTCGCCGGCGGACACAGCACCGAAGGTGCCGAAACCCACCTCAGCCTCAGCGTTACGGGCGAAGCAGATGCGGCCGCGCTGTGGCGCAAGCAAGGGGCGCAACCGGGCGATGTACTGGTGCTGACCAAGCCGCTCGGTACGGGCGTTATTTTAGCCGCCGACATGAGCGGACAAGCACCGTGGTCTGCAATGCAAGCAGCGTGGTGCAGCATGTTACAGTCCAACCGCATTGCCATGACGCGTTTACAGTCGATCCATCCGCACGCCGTTACCGATGTCACGGGCTTTGGTTTGCTTGGTCATGCCCTTGAAATGTTGAGTGACGATACTTTGGCGTTGCAACTGGACGGCCATGCCATTCCGGCGTTACCCGGTGCATTGGAACTATTGCAGGCTGGCCATGCGTCGTCTCTGGTGCCGCAGCTTATGCCGTTGCTCAATCGATGCTCGCTCGATCTGCCCGCCAATGATCCGCGCATTGGCTTGCTGCTCGACCCGCAAACCTCTGGTGGCTTGTTAGTGGCTTTACCTTCTGAGGCCACACAACAGTTGGTGCAGCAATTGCCGTCGGCCCAGATTATCGGTAGATTTGTGGCTCGCGCAGCCGACCAAGCAGCCTTGGTTGTCAGCTCATCCTAAGGACAAACCTTATTATGACCAAACGCTTAACGACTCACGACATTCTGGCTCAAGCACGCCCGGTTATTCCGGTACTTGCCGTGCAGCATCTGGACGATGCCATTCCCCTAGCTGAAGCGCTGCGCGATGGCGGCCTGACCGTATTGGAAGTGACGCTGCGCACTCCGGCTGCACTGGACATCATCAAAGCCATGAAAAGTGTGCCCGGTATTTTAGTGGGCGCCGGAACGGTCACCAAACCACGGCAATTGCTGCCCGTCGCCGAGCATGGTGCAGATTTTGTGGTGAGCCCCGGCATCAGCGACAGCCTCCTGCTCGCGGCACGGGAGTTTAGCCTGCCGTTTCTGCCGGGCGTGGCCACCGCATCTGAATTGATGCAAGCCATTGATATGGGCCATCGCTGCTGTAAATTCTTTCCTGCCGAGGTGGCGGGCGGCACCGCCATGTTGAAAAGCCTCAGTGGCCCTTTTCCTGACATTACCTTCTGCCCCACCGGCGGGATTGGCCCTCATAACATGGCTGAGTACCTAGCGTTGCCTAATGTGCTGTGTGTTGGCGGTAGCTGGATCGTACCCCCAGAACTCCTGGAAAAACGCGACTGGGCAGGCATTACGGCATTAGCCAAAAAAGCGTCAAGAATGGACTGACGCGTCCGATCACGCGTATCCTTGTGATCTTCGATCAAAAGGAGTTTCCATCATGCTGGATACCACCATCGCCCGCACTGTGCTTGATCACGCACTGTCTTTGGGTGCCGATTTCGCCGATCTATTTGTCGAGCGGCAACAACGCCAGAACCTCAGCACACTGCTGGATAAAGTCGAAAATGTGCAGTCCGGCCTAGAGTTTGGCATCGGTGTGCGCCTCGTCTTTGGCAATAAGGTGCTGTACGGCTACACCAACCAAGCCTCCGCTGATGTGCTGCGCGACGTCGTCAGCAAGCTGGCGGCGAAAGACCGCCGCGACCCGGTAAATACGGCGATTGCATTCGACTACCGCGTGCCGACCAATCACCATCCGGCACGCGCGCCTTTAAGTGCCGATGCCGCACTGCAAGCAAAGATCGATTTTTTGCGCCAAGCAGATCTAGCGGCGCGCCAAGGCGGCGACCAGATCAGCCGCACCATGGGCTTCTTACTGCAGCGCGAACAGCAGATCGAAATTTTTAACAGCGAAGGCCTGCACACCGCCGACACTCGCAATTACTGCCGCGTTGGCATTACTGCCGTGGCTATGGACGGTGATCTTCAGGCCACCGGCAGTGAAAATATCGGTGGTTTGGTCGGTTGGGAACTGCATCAACAAGACGACCCTGCCCGACTGGGCGACGAAGCGCGTCGTCAGGCCTTGGTGAATCTGGGTGCGAAGCCTTGTCCGTCCGGTCACATGCCGGTTGTTATTGGCAACGGCTTTGGCGGTGTCATCTTCCACGAAGCCTGTGGGCATTTGTTGGAAACCACCGCCGTGGCGAAGAAAGCTTCCGTCTTTCACGACCAAATGGGCGAAATGATCGCGCACCCTGCGGTGAGCGCAGTCGACGATGGCACCATCGATAACGCTTGGGGCTCGATCAATATCGACGACGAGGGCATGGAAACCCAGCACACCCAGCTGATCAAAGAAGGCCGTCTGACCGGCTTTTTGGTGGATCGCGTCGGTAGCCAGCAGACCGGTTTTGCACGCACTGGGTCTGGTCGTCGGGAAAGCTATCGCTACGCGCCTGCTTCACGCATGCGCAACACCTTCATCGAAGCGGGCAACGACCACTTTGACGATATGATCGCCAGCATGGACAAAGGCATTTACGCCGCGCGCATGGGCGGTGGCTCGGTTCAGCCGGGTACGGGCGAGTTTAACTTCGCGGTTACCGAAGGCTATTACGTCGAGAACGGCAAAATTCAATACCCGGTGAAATCCGCTACGCTGATCAGCACGGGGCCAAAGGTGCTGAAAGAAATCAGCATGGTGGGGTCTGACTTGGCTCTGGCGTGCGGCATGTGCGGTTCGGTCAGTGGTGCGGTACCCACCACCGTGGGGCAGCCCGCCCTAAAAGTGAACAATATTCTGGTGGGAGGGAACGCCTAATGACCATGCCAACATTCGCCAGCACAGTATTGGACCGCGCTCGAGCAGCCGGTGCCGAAGCCGACCTGATTGTCGACGCTAAAGAATCGTTGTCGCTGAAAGCCCGTGACGGAGCGCTGGAAGAACAAGCCGTCAGCGCCACGCGCATTCTGGGCTTGCGTGTCATTAAGGACCAACAGGTTGGGATCGCTTACAGCGAAGCCACCGACGACGACGCACTTGGCCAGCTGGTTGATCAGGCGTTATTAAACGCCCGGTTCAGCAAACCTGAGCCGAACGAGCTGATCCCCGCCAACCGTCAAACCTTGCAGACCGACAACGCGCAACTGTGCCCGGACTCGAATTTCAGCCCGGAGCAACGCATTGAGTTGGCGCTATACCTAGAGCGTACCTTAGCGAGCAAGCCACAGATACGTAATGTGCCCTACAACGGCGTGATGGAAGTCATCAGCCAGCATCAGGTGTTCTCGACACAGGGTTTGAGTGCCTCCAGTCGGCAACGCATCAATCACCTGTACGCCTATGCGTTAGCCGCAGACGGCGAGCTGACGGCCATGGCCGGCAAAGGCCAAGCCGCCCGTTTGGGTGAGCAGCTCAGCGCTGACCAAGTGATTGCCGACGCGCACAGCGAGGCAACTGCCATGCTGCAGGGCAAGTCCGTGCCAAGCGGCCATTATGACGTGATCTTCGACCCTGAATCACAAGCTGAGCTGTTTGATGTTTTCAGTATTATGTTGTCCGGCAAGTCCGCCCAAGACGGCATCAACCCATGGCGCAACCGCCTTGGTAAGCAAGTAGCGGTGGCCGGTTTTGAGCTCAGCGATCAGCCACTCATGACGGACGGGTTCGGTTATGCGCTGTTCGACGCCGAAGGCACTGCGTGCGCCACCACCCCATTGGTGGTTGATGGTGTGTTGCAAACGCTGCTACACAACAGTGTGACCGCGCGGCAGCTTAACGCTGCTAATACCGGACATGCTCAACGTGGGCCTAAATCGCCTTTGAGTGTTGGCGCTCACCAACTGCACATAGCTCCGGGGCAAAGCACCCAAAGTGATCTGACCGGCGGCGAGTATCTTGAACTCACCGACCTGCAAGGTACACACTCAGGCGCCAATGCTATTTCGGGCGATTTCAGTTTCGGCGCCAGTGGCTACCTGTGTCGCAATGGCGAGCGGATACAGCCGGTGCGTGGCATCACGGTGGCAGGCAATTTCTACGACATGCTGAACCGCATCAATGCCATTGGCGACACTGCACGCTGGAATTGGCAGCGCAGCATGCTCATGCCGAGTTTGCGCTTTGCGGATATGTCGATTTCAGGCTGATAAGACGATAGGGGACATTACGTCCCCTTTTTAGCAGCCAACTCGTGGTATGCTCCGCCCGTCAGACAATAGCCTGCCTCATCGTCATGGTCTGTTCCCATTACTCACGACTATCGTGCATAACAAGAGTGATCGAATTTTAACCATCTGTCGTACAATAAATACAACTCGCATCGACTGTAATTTTCTGCGAAACGGATTCCCGGATATGAACGTCATAGATTTAATTAAAGAAAAGAAGGAACGTCTGACTAAAAATCAGGCGGAATTTCGTGACCTGATCGCCCCTCAGTGGCGCGATTATTGGAACGAACTTTGGCAAAGCGCACGCAATCACCAATGGGTGAACTGGGTGCTGGACCAAGACCGCAAAGTCGTTGGCAGCGAACTCGTTGAACTGACGAATTGCGAGCACCCGAAAGCGGAAGCACTGCGAAAACAGCTGCTGAGCCAGCTTGGTGAAGTGGTGTATGTGGGTGATTGGTTGACCGTTGAGCAAGCCCGTGTCAATGCGTTTGCAGAAGTGACCGAAGACCGCCAGTGGATTCATACCGACCCGGTGCGTGCGGAACAAGAATCGCCGTTCAAAGCGACCATTGCGCATGGCTTTTTAACGCTGTCGCTGTTACCTCGCCTGACCAGCTCCATCGACGGCACCGACTCGCACTATGCCGCCGCTCGCATGGTGGTGAATCTGGGCTTGAACAAGGTCCGCTTTCCCTACCCATTAAAAGTGGGTAGCCGTGTGCGGGCTAGCAAGAAGGTGGTCGGTGTTGAAGTGGTGCGGCGCGGTCTGGAAGTGACCGAAGAGATCACTGTAGAGATTGAAAACACCCGCCGCCCGGCTTGCGTGGCCGAGACGGTGGTTAGATTGGTTTTTTAACGCCGCCAGGACGAGACTCCCTAGATTACCTAGAAACGTTACTGGCGACGGACTGGCAAGGCAAAATTAGGTGAGAAGGCGCAGTTTACTGGCGGTAAATGAGCACTTTGAAGCTAATTTTAACGCCGCCAAGGCGAGCTAAGTAGTTTCTAGTACGGAATTTGCGTTCGAAACTGCTCATCTAACCTCTCTACTTCCGCATCGATGTCCTCCTCCAGCAGATCCGCGTGCTCCAATCGGTACTCTGCCGTCGGCAGGCGGACATCGAACAACACCCCGCGAATATCCAAGGGCGCAAACGACAGCTGGTGTGCGCCACGCTTCGGCTGCACCGTGACCTGCCAATGCGGATGCTCCGGGTGTGCAGCATCAAACCAGGTTTGTTTGCCCTTGCTGGCCCATTCGCCTTTACGCTGGGGTTTGGTCTCGTCTTGAGCGGTTATTTCTACCGAACGTACGGGCTTGCGATATTCCCATGTCTTCTCATCGATCCACGCGCCGTCGGCGTCGACACATTGTGGTAAGCCATTCACTACCTGCACGCGCACGCTGTCGGTCAGAATCTCGTCGTTGTCCAGTTCTACACGCACAGTGTAGGTCGTATCCGGGGCCGACATGTTCTCGACCTTGATCCGCCCTTCATAACCTTTAACGATCTGATTCACAAAATACAGGCCTAAACCACGGCCATGATGTTCACGTACGCGGCGAGTTGAAAAGCCCAATTGGAACAGGTTCGGGCGGTCTTCGTCTTTGATGTGCGGGCCACGGTTGTAGATGCGAATGCGCACCTGCCCATCGATCTCGTCCAGCAAAAAGCTGATCGTCGCGCGTGGGCTTTTGTAACCGCGCTTGCCAGAAAAGAACTGGGCGTTCTTCAACAGGTTTTCTAACAACAAAATCAGATGGTTTTCATTGCCCAGCAGCGCGCCGGGTTGCTGTAACTGCACATGCCATTGTGGGTCGTCTAACTGCCATTCCGTCTGTTCAGGCTGCTCACCTTGCCCCTCTCCGTGCAACTGTGGCGTATCGGCACGCACCAAGCTCAAGGCACGCCACGCAGCGTGCTGAGGCGCAAATACGGGTTCGTGCGGCAGCGGTGGTGTGTCTTCGGGGTTGAGCATGCGCTGATAATACTGTTCTTCGCATTCTGCTAAATGGCCACTGATGTGCAGCGCCAGATTGTCTGCGGTGGAAAGGTCGAGCAAGTCCCACAGGTAGCGCATGGCATCCAATGCGGAATGCGCCTCTGGGCCGGCGTTTTGCAACGCCGTTTGCACCTTGTCAAAGCTGATCACGCCGTTGTGGCGCACTTCCGCTGCAATGCTTTTGAAATGCAGAAATTTTTCATCGTACTCAATGTAATCCAGCAACTTGTCGCTGATAAACAACTTGAGCTTATCGGCATGGCCGGAATAGGTATGCGCCTTGAGTTGCAGTTGCTTCTTACTGAGCCAGAGATCACGCACCTGCTCACGCAAGGCTTTGAGGTCGGCTTTTTGCCGCGCCGACTGCTGACGATAACGTCGCAGATCTATCAACAATATCAGCACAAAGGCTGCCAATACGGCGTACTTCACCTCAAACCGTAACAGGTCCGAGGGCACGGCGTAATACAGCAACAGCTCCGGCTCGGTGTGAAACAACAAGTAAGTGACCACCAACAAACCGACCAGCGTACTCAACCACGGGAAGACCACACGTTGCACTCGGCCTTCGGGTTGCTTGTCTTTGAGTTGTCCTTTTAATCGCTCCGCCATTATTTGGCTCCTGTGACCGGTTTCCAGCAATACGCGCCTTCATCCCCGAAAGCCGCAATGCCCTGCCCTTGCTTGCACAACGCTACGAAGTCTCCCGAGCCACCCATGGCTTGATCGAACGACAAGCGCAATGTGCGAATATGCTGGCGGTAATTGGCGTTGGAAAAGCGCTCTAAATCAGCGCCTAATTTATCAGCTATTTGCTCAGTGGTGAGCGGACGCGGCGCGCTCTCAACCAAGTAGCGTAGAATTTTGCGCGGTGTCGGCGCGAGTGGCCGCTGGCTGTTGGTCGGGTTCATCAACTTGGTGCCTTGCCAGTATACTTCCCACGTAGTGGTGTCGATGCGCAAATCACCACTGTGTAATACTTGGTCGGACTGCAGCGCTGCAGACTCTGGCTGACGCACACTGTGCTGGCGCAGTACGGCCTTGATGCGCCAGCACAGTACCGACTCAATATTGAGCTGATGTTTGGCAATGAAGTCTTGCGCACTGGTGGTTTCAAAGGCTTGTTGCTCAATACCGGTGCCGCTGTGTTCAGACAGATAGATGATGGGCAAGCCCGGCCATTTGCGCTGCAGCGCACGCGACACCGAAAAGCCGGCTTCGTCGTTGCCGTTCATGTTGGCGTCGAGCAAGGCAATATCCGGGGGTTGGTTAGCGTCAGCCAACCGAATGTGCTGACAAGCCGCCTCGGCGAATTTAAACACCTGCACCTGCGTCGGTGTGTCGTCAAAGGCCGTACTTTCCAGCACCGGTTTAAATTTATCGATCCAATGCGACTGGTCTTCCACCCAGAAAATGGCCGCCATAGCTACCTCAAACGCTTTACATTGAGCGCAGTTTAGCACGTGGTGAACGCTGGACGAGTGGGCGTAATCCACAAAGCCAGCAGATGGAATGGCGAAAGAAGACTTAACCTGAATTCGTTATTTACCTGTTCAGCATCCAAGCGCCCTAAAAACGACGCGCCACCATATCGATCTCAATCAACGCCCCCTTGGCGAGCCCGCCGACGCCGATACAGGTGCGTGCCGGGCGCCTGTCTGCTGGGAAGTAGGACGCATATACTGCATTCATCTGGTCGTAGTCGCGGTCGAAATTCGTCAGGTAGATACGCACTTGCAATACATTCTGTAGCCCCAAGCCACAACCTTCCAGTACGGCAGTTAGGTTCTTCATAACCTGACGCGTCTGCGCTTCAATGCCTTCTGGGTAACCAGAGCCCAAATCCGTGCCAAGAAACGGCATCTGTCCAGTGAGTAACACCCAGCCATCGTGCTCAACAGCATGACTAAAGGGTGCAACGGGGTCTGGTGCATCCGGGAGCATATGGAAGATCGGAGAAGGTGAGGTCATGACGGTTCCTGCAGTTTGGTAACATTCTAGTCACTGTACGCGTTATCCAAATCACAGCGCAAGTTCCCGAGCGCCAACGGCTGTTGCCAGGCCGCTCATGCTGCGCTAGGCTCCACGACTGCTATTGGGAGCCCCCTTTAGAAAAGGAAACAGGAATAGACGATGCGAGATGGACTACGCAATAAAATCATCAGCGTGTGCGACAAGAAGTTACACACCAAGGGCAGCGCCGTTGGTGTTTCTTTCTACGCTTTCTTCGCCAATAAGAATGATGATCCTGAGCTGCTGATGGAAGCAGCGACGTGGTGGATGCAAACCCACAGGCTAGACCACTTCGAGAAGGCGACGAAAATCAAGCAGATGGTGGAGGCAGGGCTCTAAAGAGGCTTGTAGCCTATAATCACGCTATAAAATGTTCGATTGAACATTTTATCCAAGAATTTATTATTAAAAATCAATACCTTATAAAAAGCCTTTGTTCAATTCCGTTGTTTTTTAAGGAAAAACCTTGAAATAAGTTTGCTCGATGCTAATCTTATGTTCGATTGAACATTACAACAAAAACAACTATCTGGGATGCTGATCCGCTCAAAATGTTCAAGTCAGGCTGCGTATGCCTTCAGGATCACTCCCTTTGGAGAACCACCTATGACTTTGAAAAAGAGATTGTTTCCCAGTGCTCTTCTTATGGCGAGCGCCCTATTGCTGGGCACCAGCGGCTATGCCATGGCCGATTGTGAGCGCGGTGCACTTGATGTGATCTACTGCGATGAAAACGGTGACATGGTTGCTGACTTACCGAAAGATTCTTCTAAATGGCAAAACCCGAATACACTGATCTTCGCTTACACGCCAGTAGAAGACCCCGCTATCTACGCAGATATCTGGCAGCCATTCATTGACCACCTGAAACAAGTAACAGGCCGTAATGTCCGCTTCTTTGCTGTGCAATCTAACTCGGCGCAAGTAGAAGCCATGCGCAGTGGTCGCTTGCATATTGCCGGGTTTTCTACTGGTCCCACGCCCTTTGCAGTGAATCTTGCGGGCGCAGTGCCGTTTGCTCTCATGGGTTCTGAGGATGGTGAGTTTGGCTACCGACTGCAGGTATTTACTCACAAGAATTCCGACATATATGAAATGACTGACCTGAAGGGTAAGCGAGTAGCTCATACGTCTCCAACATCCAACTCCGGCAATCAGGCTCCGTCAGCTCTGTTTCCTGAGTTAGGTGTAGTACCCGGTGTAGACTATGAAATCACTTTCTCTGGCAGCCATGATCAATCTATGCTGGGTGTCGTTGCACGCGATTATGATGCCGCTCCAGTCGCCTCTGAAGTGGTTGAGCGTATGGCGGCTCGTGGCTTGTATGATCCCGAAGATGTCCGCTTGATATGGGAATCCGACCGTTTCCCTACTACGTCTTACACCCACGCGCACAATCTGCACCCTGATTTGGTCGAGAAGATCCGGGAGGCATTCTACACCTTCGAATTTGCCGGCACGGAGTTAGGCGAAGAATTTGAAGGCGTTGAAACCTTCATACCCATCACCTACCAGGATAACTGGCGTGTAATCCGCACCATCCAGGCCGCTAATGGTGTTCGTTACACCCGCGACAACCTTCAATAAGTAAACATGCCGCCTTCTACTCATTGGTAGGAGGCGCACTCGGGAGTGACATCCATGTTAGAGATCAACAACCTTGTTAAAAGTTATGGGCGGAATGAGCCGGTTCTAAAGGGGCTAAATCTGACGGTTGATGGCAGTAGTGTCGTCTCCATCGTTGGGGCCTCCGGCGCTGGCAAGAGTACCATGCTACGCTGCATCAATCGTCTGGTGGAACCGACTTCGGGGTCAGTAAAGCTAAATGGCCACGAGTTGGTGAACTTGCGTGGACGCGAGTTGCGCCAAGCTCGTCGTCGTATTGGCATGGTGTTCCAAGGCTTTAATCTTATTGACCGGTTAACGGTCATGGAAAACGTTCTCTCTGGCCGCTTAGGCTATGTATCTTTTTTTGAAGCGCTTACACGTCGATTTCCACAGTCAGACATTGACCGCGCGTACCATTTAATGGAGCGCGTGGGAATTGGGCATTATGCCAATAAGCGCGCAGATCAACTGTCCGGCGGCGAGCGCCAGCGGGTAGCCGTTGTCAGAGCACTTATGCAGGAACCAGAAATCCTGCTGGCGGATGAACCAACAGCTTCTCTCGACCCCAAAACGTCACAACAAATCATGAGCTTGTTACAAACCTTAGCGAGCGAAATGTCCTTGCCGGTGTTAATTAACATTCACAACGTAACTCAAGCTCGGATGTACACAGATCGAATTGTTGGGATGCGTCATGGGCAGATGATTTTTGATGGCGCTCCGAAGGAATTCAATCAAGACGCCTTAGATGCTATTTATGGCGGTATTGAGTCACCAGAAGAAGACGGCAAAAATGAAGTGACGGACAGTGCGATGCAGGCTAAGGAGGCGGTGGTATGAGCCAACTCAAAGCAGATTCTGCTATGACGGTAGGCCGCATGTGGAAGAAACCACATTTTATCGCCAATCCGTGGCTACGCTACGGCTTAATCGTAGTGACATTAGTTTATCTGTACTGGGCTTTCTCAACACTCCCTTTTAACTGGACACGTATTTCAGAGGGCCTACCTCGTGCGGCACGTATCTTTGGAGGTGCTTTTCCACCCAGTTTTGAGCGAGGTGGACTGCTGTGGACGGGGTTTAAGGAAAGCTTCCAGATTGCATTTCTAGCTACCCTACTCGGGGTTTTTCTGTCAGTACCCATTGCTGTTATGGCAGCTAAAAACGTAGCACCCAAGCCTATATACCTGCTAGGTCGCGGTATCATTATCGTTTCACGTAGCTTTCATCCGGTGATCGTTGCCATTTTGTTTGTCGCTGCTGTCGGGTTCGGTCCGTTAGCAGGCATTCTTACTCTAACCCTATACTCCATTGGCTTTGTCGCCAAACTACTGGCCGAGGAAATAGAGGAGATTGACTGGGGCCAAGTGGAGGCCATGCGCTCAGTGGGCGCCGGTTATTTGAAAATGTTGGTCTATGGCGTTTTTCCACAAATCATGCCGCGTCAAATCGGCCTGTCCATGTATCAGCTGGACAGTAACCTGAGAGCATCGGCTGTTGTTGGCATTGTCGGCGCCGGCGGTATTGGCGGTACATTGATGAATGCCTTTGGCCGGTATGACTATGATTTCGCATTTGCCATTCTCTTGCTGATCATTGGCATTATCTTGATCAGTGAAGGTGTCAGCGGCTGGGTGAGGAAAAAAATATGGTAGATCAAGCAGCACAAATAACCCAACGCGTGTGGTCACGCTATGACCGAAAAGAGCAATTGATTCGCTATACTATTTATCTGGTGACTCTGATTGCGGTTGTCTGGGCAGTAAGTGACATTGATATTTTTTGGCCGTGGGTCTGGGACGCTCCCAACCAGATCCAGAATCTTGGGGCCCGCATGTGGCCGCCTGAGTTCAGTGCTTGGACTGCTATCGTTAATGCAATGCTGGAAACTGTGCACATCGCTACATTGTCAACCTTGCTGACAATCTTTGTCGCATTACCGGTGTCGTACATTGCGGCGCAGAACACCACACCCAATAAGTTCACTTTGTGGCTAGGCCGTTTTATTCTGGTGTCCAGTCGCTCGGTCAACACCATCATTTGGGCGCTGCTGTTTGTGGCTATTTTTGGTCCGGGTGTATTAGCGGGGATTCTGGCGGTGATGTTCCGATCCATTGGTTTTATTGGGAAATTGATGGGTGAGGCCATAGAAGAAATTGATCGTCGCCCCGTTGAGGCAATGGAGGCTACCGGTGCCAGCAAAATGAAGGTCGTCTTGTACGCCATTGTACCGCAGGTGCTACCCGCATTTTTTGCCATCGTCGTCCTGCGCTGGGACATCAATATCCGTGAATCCACAGTACTTGGTTTGGTGGGCGCCGGGGGCATTGGCGTTTTGCTGCAAGGATCAATTGACATGTTTGCATGGCAAACTGTCGCTACGATACTGATGGCGATCATTGTATTGGTGATTATTGGCGAGGCGATCACCAGCATTCTACGGAAAAAGGTCATCTGACCCTTAACGGTTTGTGAGTGTCTGAAGCCCAGCGATGCTGGTCTTCGGATGCCACATCCGATCGACTCAATCCTAACATGAGCCAAATAATGACAGCATTGGATTATAGTCAGGCCGACATTCTATTTACGGATGTAGATGACACGCTGACTACCGACGGGCGCTTGTTGCCCGAGACATACCTAGCTATCTGCCAGCTCGCGGCAGCGGGCGTTCAGGTGATTCCCGTTACCGGTGGTTGTGCGGGCTGGTGTGATCAGATTATTCGCACATGGCCCGTACGGGCAGTAATTGGTGAGGGGGGCGCATTTTTTATCGAGCGGGAATCTCCTCAAGTTACCCGGTGGCAGTTTTGGGGGGACAAAGATCAACATAGAGCCGATCAGGCTTCCATTCTGGCCGCTGTTTCGACGCTGGATGTCGGCTTTCAACCACAACTGGCTACTGATCAACCTTTTCGTTATGTCGACGTTGCGATAGATTACAATCAGCAACAATCGTTATCGGACGATAAGGTGCAGACATTACACGGAGCACTCTCGGCCAAGGGATTTCACGTTCGTCAAAGCTCTATACACCTGAACGTTTGGTTAGGTGACTTTGACAAGTGCACTATGGCATTGAGAGTGGGTAAGACGTTACTCGGATTAAACCCTGACGAGCTGAGAACCCGGGCGGTTTTTATTGGCGATGCGCCTAACGACGAAAGCATGTTTGAGTTTTTTCCGCTCAGCGTTGGTGTGGCAAACATCCGACATCATCTAGAAAATATGCAGGCTCGTCCTGCTGTCGTTATGAATCAGCGTTCCGGCCTAGGTTTTGCGGAATTGGCAGACACATGGCTGAAGCAGCTTGCGAAGACGCCGAAATCAAATCTGGATTTAGTTTAAGGCAGCACCAGTATTAGGTAAGCTGCCACATACGATCACCGAAGGTTAACTAGGCATGTATAAGGTCTGATGGGCGCCAAAGAACGACAAGACAGTATCCTCGAATGGGCCCGCAAAGAACTCCACGTAGAAGTGGAAGAAATTGCGCAACGCTTTGGTGTCACACCACAGACCATTCGACGCGATATCAACAAGCTTTGCGAACAGGGCTTGTTGCGTCGTCGGTATGGGGGTGTCAGCTTACCTACTAATGCCGCCAACAGCCCCATTAGCGATCGTCAGATTCGCAACATTACTACTAAGCAAATGATTGCCCAGCGAATAGCTGACTCAATCCCCGACGACGCTACCGTGAGCCTTGGTGTTGGCAGCACGTGTGAACAGGTCGCTCGCGCACTTATCCATCATCGGTCATTGAAGATTCTGACCAATAACCTAAGCGTCGCGTCAGCGTTGTCGAGCAACGCTGATATAGAAGTTATCGTCTCAGGTGGGCAATACCGACATAATGATCACGATGTAGTCGGGCCTGAAGTTACCCACTTCTTTAGCTCATTCGTAACCGACTTTGGCATCATCAGCACTGGCAGCATGGATTTAGAAAATGGCTTAATGGATTATGATATTCGTGAGGCGGAGGCCAGCAGAGCCATCATTGCGAATACTAGAGTTCGACTACTGGCAGCAGACCATAGCAAGTGGCATTTGAATGCCTATTGCAAAGTTGCATCGTTCAAGTATGTTGACCGCCTCTACACGGATGCGATGCCTCAGGAATATCGACTAGGTCTGCCCGATACCGTTTCGATTGTTGAGTGTGGTGTTCAGGGCAACGATAAGGATACAGATGACCTATTACTTAGCACCCGAAGAAATAATGGATGACCATGAACGGGCTGCGGCCCTATGCAAATCGATCTTATGACGCAGCCCAACCAACGGGCCCTCGCCACAAAAAAAGGAACCCCCAAAAGCACATAAACATTTGTACTGAGCCGGTAAAACCCGTAGCTAAACATTAGCCACCGTGTTATTCCCTACCCTTGTTTTGTCGCAACACAATAAACTATTTCCGCCGCTTCACAGCTTCTCATTCGGCAGCAGTAGGCCGTCCGATCTACCGTTCGCCACTTTCTTTACCACAGAGGAGAAGCACCACATGTTCGAGACCGTTGCAATTGTGCTCATAGTCCTATGGCTACTGGGCTTTGTTAGCTCATATACCATGGGCGGATTCATCCACATCCTCTTAGTCATCGCGGTCGTGGTGATCCTCCTTCGAGTCATCCGGGGTCGACGTTTATAGCGGTACTGGAACCTGTCCACGCTTGCTCATTAGCCGAGAGGGAAACACTCACCGCGACCACAACTCACAGATTTTTCACCAGCCTGCACAACAATGTGTTCACCACAACCGAACAAGGTGAACATCATGACTGACTTACTCTACATCTGGTCCGAATCGCCCGCATTGTCGCTGGCGATCTGGCTGATCATTGCTATTACCGTTTTATACCTCGGCCGTCCACATGCGCATCAGTTGTTGCGCGGTACTGGGCGTGCCATTCATGGCACGCTGCGGGTTGCGGCCACCAGCATTCGCCAGTTAGAACAGCGTGTCATGACACGCAACCGCGACGTACTGTTGGCGATGGGCCGCGAATCGTCCGAGAAAGCCATTGAGCGAGAATTCAGCCGCGTGAACACCGTGGTGGAACGTGACCTGAGCCAATACCCCAGTCTGCATCGCAAGCTGGCCGAGACGCTGAAAAAGGTGCAGGACGACTACCACGCCGCCACCGATGACGCTCCGCTCCCACCGGCTTGGACCGAGGTGGTAGAAACCATTTCGGCGCTGCCAAACACCGGCGATCCAGCCGTAGTGAAGATTCTCGACAACATTAAGAGCATGGTAGAAAGCTCGCACCAGCAGACCCTAAAGGCGTATCAAAAGAGTGCCAACGAGCGACATAAAATTCTGAACGGTATGCAGCCGGAAATGCGTTCGCTGAGTAACACCATGGAGAAGGTACAGCAGACCATCACGGGTTTGGACGATCGCACCAAGGTGATTGACCGCCAAATGGCCGACTACGAAAGCCTGCGCAAAGGTGAAGACAAGGCAGTGAATTCACTGACGGCGTCATCACTTACCCAGTTTTTTATTGCCAGCCTGGTACTGGTGATAGCCACCTTCGGCGGCATCATCAACTTCCACCTGATTGCCTTGCCTATGTCTGAAATGGTCGGCGGCGCCAGCTACATTGGCTCGGTGCGCACCTCAGACATTGCCGCTCTGGTGATCATTGCAGTGGAAATCACCATGGGCCTGTTCTTATTGGAAGCCCTGCAAATCACTCGCTTGTTCCCGATGATCGGCAGCATGGACGACAAGATGCGCAAGCGCATGGCGATTGCCGCCTTCACCATTCTGGTGATCTTCGCCAGCATTGAAGCGTCTCTGGCCTATATGCGTGATCTGCTGGCGCTGGACCGCGAAGCCTTAGCCCAGTCGTTAGCTGGCGCTGCCGGGGCCGGCGCTGCGGTTGAGCACAGCTTCCGTTGGATTCCGTCCATCGGGCAGTTGGTTCTGGGTTTTATCCTGCCGTTCGCGCTGGCCTTCGTCGCCATTCCCCTAGAGGCCTTTGTACACTCGCTGCGCACAGTGCTTGGATTGGTTGCATTGGGTGTACTGCGGGCACTGCGCTTGCTGGTGCGCTTGATCGGCGGCATTGCTAACCATTTTAGCAAGATGCTGGTCAGCCTTTACGACTTGTTCATTATGCTGCCCCTAGGTATTGAGCGTTTGATTAAGGAGCGTCGTGACCACGCCCCCGTGAACTCTGACACAGCTGACGACAGCACAGAGAAGCCCCACGCCAAAGTGGCCAAGCCCACGAAAGAAAAGCGTCGCGCGGCTCCAGAGTCCAGTGGTGAATTCGACGCCGACATGCCGTTAACCGCACGGGAGGCCTAAACCATGACCATTCATAATTCACAGGTGCGGTATCTGGTTGAGCGCGAACTGGAAAAGATCGAAGAGCTGGAGAAAGAACGCGCACTGCGCCGCAAGGCGCGCTGGAATAAGGTACGCTTGGCCGTCGGTGCTGTACTCGCAGCGTTCTTGATGGGTTGCGGTGAGCCGGCCAACCAAAGCCGCGCTGCCTTTGTACTGGTGGACATCTCCGGCGACTACGCCGGAGAACTGGACAAGGCACGAACGCTCAGTAACTACCTGCTGGCAAATCTGACCAGTGGCGATTCATTGGCGATCGGTTTCATTGACAACAGCAGTTTCAGTGAACGCAACATCATTGCACGGGCCACCTTCGACCACCGGCCTAGCATTACGAATCAACAAAAGCGCGAGTTTCAAGGCAAAGTCGATGCCTTTTTAAACCGCTTCAGCGTGCCGAGTCACCACAGCGACATTACCGGCGGTGTATTGTTGGCGACAGATTACTTAAGCGAGGTAAACGCGGGGCAGAAATATTTGTTCTTACTGTCGGACCTACACGAGGACCTTCCCCCGTGGCTGAATCGCAACGTCACCATGAGCTTGGACAACGTGCAAGTCGTAGCGGTGAATGTGAAACGCCAGCGCAGTGACAACAATGACCCCATGGCGTACCAGCAGCGTTTGGCGGGCTGGCAGGAGCGCATTGAAGCTGGCGGCGGCAGTTGGCAAATAGTGAACGATTTGGCACGTTTGGAAAGCGCGGTGGCCCTGCGATAGACGTGTAGATTTACGGGCCGTGTCACTGGGGCTGCGTTCAGCCCCAGAACCGGGTATTAAACGCGATTACGCCGCCAAAACTTAAACCATAACAGCGACAAACCCTGTGCCACGGCACACACAGCAAAACTCGCCTGATACGCCACCACCGGGTATTGGCCGGTCGCATCAGGCTCCCATAGCCCGACCACCACACCCATTAACCACTGCAACAAGAACGCGCAAACGAACAGCAGCAAGTTCAACGCCGTATTCACTCGGCCCGCCAGCTCTACAGGGAATTGCCGTGTTAAGGCGGCGTACATCAAGGAACCAGAGGAACCAAAATAGCCCAATAAGAACCACAGCGGAATGTCGGATACCGGTGCGCGGAAGATCAACAGCAGCATCGCCACGAAGAACATGGTCATGCAAAACATCGCCACCTGAGTGGTGGCAATGCGGTACTTCAACAGCCAGGACGACAGACCACCGAGCGTCATATAGCCCAGCGCCATGCCTGTGGCAGCCCAAAACAACATGTCGGCCGTATTGCTCGGCGTCAGCTGTTCCACCTCGCGCAACCAGACTGCGGCCCATAAGCCCAGCATGGCAATGAAAATAGCTTGGTTCAACACACTGGCTGGAGCAACACGCAAAAAGATCGGGCTCGCAAACACCGACAAGCTACCGCGGATTTGATCACCTAATGCGGCTTTCGGGCCATCATGCTGAATGATGCGTGGCACCCGCAAGCGCACTAACACGGCAATCAGCAGGGTAACACAGGCCAAGCCCACGAACAGACCACGCCAGCCTATCAACGGCAGCAAGATTTCTACCGGGGCAGTCGCCGTTATGGCACCCAGACCACCGCACGCTAACTGCAAACCATTCACTAACGGCAAACGGTCGGCGGGTAACAGAGCCACATAAGCACGGAAGGCCGCCATCAAACAAGCCGATACGCCCAAGCCGATCAGTCCACGCCCCAACCACAACATGAAAGGTGTTTGCGCGAAGGCAAACACCAGAGCACCGGCAGCCGCAATCAATAAGATCAGCGAGGCGACGTTACGGGTATCGTAACGGTCGAGCAAGACGCCCAAGGGTAACTGTGCCGCGGCGAAAAACAGGAAGTACGCACTGCCGATCCAACCCAGGCTCGCCGGGCCAAGACCCAGCTCCAAAGCGACAGGTTCGGCAATAACACCATTCACGATGCGAAAGAAAAACGACAGGTAATAACCCAACGCAAAAGGCAGGAATACCGTCAGAAAAAAGCGTCTATCCAGAGTCACAGCAACACCTCAAATAACTGCAGCGCACCCATTAAAACGCCGGGAGCGTTTTAACGCGAAGCCCCCAACGGGGGTGAGTCCCATGGAGGGGACGAACATTAAAACGCCGGGAGCGTTTTAACGCGAAGCCCCAAATGGGGGCATCCCATGGAGGGGATGCACAACTTAAGGCATTGACCGGTCGGTTACAAGGCACGGTAGTCTCACTTACACCAATTCCGTTCAGTTTTTGAATGTAATAACGACTGGAAAATCGATTCATAGGCTTTGTTGATGTCTTTATGATGGGCCTGCCCCTGCAATTGGCGTGAAAGCTGCTAACTTATTAGTGCACACCTGATTGAGTACACAACCTGATGACCGACACCGACAACCGCAGATTGCTGCGCCAACTCTTTGATGCAGCACTCGCAGTAGCACAGCCCAGCCAATGCTTACACCATTTTTTGCCGCCCCCGGTAAAGGGTCGCACGATCGTAATAGGCGCCGGCAAAGCATCCGCTGCGATGGCTGCGGCGCTGGAAGCACATTGGCCAGACGAGGATCTGTCCGGCCTAGTGGTGACTCGTTATGGTTATGCGGTGCCATGCAAGCACATTGAGATCATAGAAGCTGCACACCCAGTACCGGACGAAGCAGGACTGGTTGCCGCACAACGCATATTATCCCTAGTGCAAGGGCTGACCGCGGACGACCAAGTTATTATGTTGATCTCCGGCGGTGGATCGGCACTGCTGCCTCTGCCCGCGGATGGCGTAACCCTGGCGGACAAGCAAGCCATTAGCCACGCCTTGCTAAAATCGGGTGCCACCATAAAGGACATCAATACCGTACGACGGCATCTGTCGGCTATTAAAGGGGGTCGGCTTGCCGCTGCCTGTTATCCCGCGAAAGTCGTCAATTTATTGATCTCGGACGTGCCCGGTGACGATCCGGCTGCAATTGCATCCGGCCCGTCACTAGGGGACGCCACAACCTGCAAAGATGCTCTCGCAATTATCGATCACTTCAGCATTGCCGTCCCGCCAGCTGCGCGTGAAGGCCTAGCCAGCGGCCGGTACGAGTCGGTTAAGCCCGACGACAAGCGCTTACAGAATGTCACCACGCATTTGGTTGCAACACCTCAAAGATCACTAGAGGCGGCAGCGAATGCAGCTCGCGCGCATGGCGTTACCCCTCTTATTTTAGGCGACAGCATTGAGGGCGAAGCCCGAGAAGTCGGCAAGGTAATGGCCGGCATAGCACGCCAAGTCGTTACCTTTCAACAACCACTGCCAACGCCCTGTGTACTGTTATCTGGCGGAGAAACCACGGTCACCGTAAGAGGTAAGGGTAATGGTGGCCGTAATGTGGAGCTGCTGCTTGCCATGGCCATCGATTTGGCGGCTTTGCCCGGGGTATCGGCACTGGCCGCTGATACAGATGGCGTGGATGGTCAGTCTGAGATAGCAGGCGCCATCGTTACGCCCGACACGCTATTCCGCGCTTCACGCCTCGGCATTAATGCCTTGGATTATTTGTCCAATAACGACGGCCACGGTTTCTTTCAAGCCCTGGGGGATTCCGTTATTACCGGCCCCACCCTCACTAACGTGAATGACTTCCGCGCGATCCTTATCCGATAACAAGATCATTCCGGCAAGGCCTTCATGTAAAGGCTTGCTAACTTATTATTTGACCGTACGGTCAGCTAATGACTAAAATCACAGCACCACAATAAATACTATAATGGTCTATGCGTTCCGGCGTTGTGGTCTCAGGAGGTCTTCAGTGATTCAGTTTCTACTTAATCAGGACGTGCAAACAGAGCACGAGCTTGATCCCAACACTACGGTACTGAATTACCTGCGTGAGCATCGTGGCAAAACGGGCACCAAAGAAGGCTGCGCATCGGGTGACTGCGGTGCTTGTACAGTTGTCGTGGGAGAGCTGGTAGGCAATGACATACGTTATCGTACACTCAACTCCTGTTTAACCTTTGTACCCGCGTTGCATGGCAAGCAACTGATTACTGTTGAGGATCTCAAGCACGACGGGAAGCTACACGATGTACAGCAAGCGATGGCGGATTGTCACGGTTCGCAGTGTGGTTTCTGTACGCCAGGTTTTGTCATGTCGTTATTCGCGCTGAACAAAAATCGTACTGACTACAATCAAAGCTCTACATTAGAAGCACTATCAGGAAACCTCTGTCGCTGCACAGGCTATCGCCCAATCTTGGCAGCAGCAGAACAAGCCGCTCTAAGCCAACAACCTGACCATTTTGATGCACAACGTGGAACCACGGTACAGCAACTGCAACAGATTGCGCCAACCGAACCTACTGAATGGACAGCGAACGGCCACCGCTGTTTCATTCCACAAAACACCGATCAACTCGCAGCCCTATATAAGCAAAACCCCAACGCTCGCTTATTGGCCGGCGGGACCGATCTGGCGTTAGAAGTCACGCAATTTCACCGGCCTCTAGCAACACTGATCTATTTGGGCCAAGTAAGTGATCTGAAAACGATTGAGGCTTTTTCAGATCGTTTGGAAATCGGTGCCGCTGCCAGCCTCACTGACTGCTATGACGCGCTCACCACACATTACTCGGATTTTGGTGAATTACTGCATCGCTTTGCCTCGTTGCAGATCCGCAACCAAGGCACTTTAGGCGGCAACATCGGCAACGCGTCGCCCATCGGTGACAGCCCACCGCTGTTAATCGCCTTAAATGCCCAGATTCAGTTACGCTGCGCTGAGCAACGCCGCTCCATCGCGCTGGAAGATTTCTTTCTGGATTACCGAAAAACCGACCGACAACCAGGCGAGTTTATTGAGAAAATCATCGTCCCACTGCAAGCGGATGTCGAGTTTCGGGCCTACAAAGTATCCAAGCGCATCGATGACGACATTTCCGCCGTCTGCGCTGCTTTTGCTCTTCACATCAGTGACGGTGTGGTGGCCTCCGCGCGCCTCGCTTTTGGTGGTATGGCTGCAACGCCCAAGCGTGCTGCACACTGCGAGCAAGCCTTGCTAAATCAACCATGGTCTGAGGCGACGATCGAACAGGCCTGCCTAGCTTTAGCACAAGACTTTACACCGCTGAGTGACTTCCGTGCCAGTAAGGAGTACAGACTACTGACGGCACAAAACTTATTACGTAAATACTATCTTGAGCTGACTCCACCTCATGCGACGTTACGGGTGACCGATTATGTCTAACCACCATCATCCCGTTGCCAGCCAGGAAATATTAGCCGAACGTTTTCGTCAGGACTTACAAACCGGCGTCGGTAAGGCATTAAAACATGAGAGCGCGGACAAACACGTTACCGGCGAAGCCGTTTATATTGACGACCGTCTGGAGTTTCCTAACCAGCTGCACGTCTATGCGCGCTTAAGCGAGCATGCGCATGCGCGCATTACCCGCTTAGATGTCAGCCCTTGCTACGATTTTCCGGGCGTGGCTATCGCCATTACCGCCCACGACGTACCAGGAGAACTGGATATTGGGCCTCTGGTTGCGGGCGACCCATTACTGGCCGATGGTTTAGTGCAATATGTCGGACAACCCATAATCGCCGTTGCCGCTGACTCCATTGATATTGCTCGACAAGCGGCTATGGCCGCTATCATAGAATACGAAGTTCTAGAACCCGTGCTGGATGTCGTTGATGCGCTGAATCGCCAACATTTTGTACTTGACCCCCACCAGCACAAACGGGGTGATGCACTTGCAGCGCTTGGCAGCGCGCCAAACCGATTGATGGGTGAGTTGCATATTGGTGGCCAAGAACACTTTTATCTTGAAACACAAATTTCGTCCGTGATGCCCACCGAAGATGGTGGGATGCTGGTGTACACCTCCAGTCAGCACCCGACCGAAATTCAGAAACTGGTCGCCAGTGTGCTGGGCGTGCCCATGCACCGAGTCACCACCGACATGCGCCGCATGGGTGGCGGGTTCGGTGGCAAAGAAACCCAAGCCGCTGGCCCTGCCTGTCTCTGTGCAGTCATTGCGCACCTCACACGCCGCCCAACAAAAATGCGCTTGGCACGTGTCGACGATATGATGATGACGGGTAAGCGCCATCCCTTTTATGCCCGCTATGACGTGGGCTTCGATGACCGAGGTGTTCTGCAGGGTGTGAAGATCGATCTTGCAGGCAACTGTGGCTACTCTGCAGACCTGTCCGGCTCGATTGTCGACCGGGCCATGTTCCACGCCGACAACGCCTATTTCTTGGGCGATGCGCTGATCACCGGCTATCGCTGCAAAACGAACCTGGCCTCTAATACGGCCTATCGCGGTTTCGGTGGCCCGCAGGGCATGATGGCGATTGAAGAGATCATGGACGCCGTTGCCCGGCATTTGGGCAAAGACCCGCTTGATGTGCGGAAAGCCAACTATTACGGCCAGACCGAGCGCAACGTGACGCACTACCATCAAACGGTGGAGCACAACATCATTGCGGACATAACGACGGAACTGGAACGCACCGCCGATTACGCACAGCGCCGCAAAGATATCATCGAGTTCAATCGGCACAGCCCCATACTGAAGAAAGGCTTGGCGCTCACGCCGGTTAAGTTCGGCATTTCGTTTACCGCATCGTTCTTAAACCAAGCCGGCGCCCTGATTCATGTCTATACCGACGGCAGCATTCACCTGAATCACGGCGGCACTGAAATGGGCCAGGGCTTGAACACCAAGGTGGCGCAAATCGTCGCCGAAGTTTTTCAGGTCGACTTGGATCAAATACAAATTTCTGCAACACGCACGGACAAGGTTCCCAACACATCGCCCACTGCCGCATCCTCTGGTGCTGATCTAAACGGCAAAGCTGCGCAAAATGCTGCCCAGATAATCAAAGACCGCCTTACTGACTTCGCTGCAGAACACTTTAATGTAACCACGGAGCGAGTGCGCTTCCAGAACGGACAAATACAGGTCGGCGAGCGGTATTTATCGTTCCCTGAACTTGCCAGTATGGCTTACTACCATCAAATATCGCTGTCGGCCACCGGCTATTACCGTACACCGAAGATCTACTATGATCGGGAAAAAGCCGCTGGGCATCCTTTCTATTATTTCGCTTATGGTGCGGCCTGTTGTGAAACCATCGTGGATACGCTGACCGGAGAGTACAAAATTCTCCGTACCGACATATTGCATGATGTAGGCGCGTCACTGAACCCAGCCATCGATATTGGCCAGGTAGAAGGTGGGTTTATTCAAGGCATGGGCTGGCTGACGACCGAAGAATTGGTTTGGAACGAACAGGGCAAGCTGATGACCAGCGGGCCCGCCAGTTACAAAATTCCAGCCGTCAGTGATATGCCTTTGGACTTCCGTGTGAACCTGGTGGAAAGCCGCAAGAACCCGGAAGACACCGTTTTCCACTCTAAAGCCGTCGGCGAACCACCGTTTATGCTGGGCATTGCCGCTTGGTGTGCCATTAAGGACGCGGTGGCCAGCTTAGCGGATTACCGCATGCAACCGCAAATAGACGCCCCCGCCACACCCGAGCGTGTTCTACTGGGCGTGCAGCGCTTAAAACAAACACTAGCCAACCTAACAAATAACCAGTGAGTCTCCTTACACCATGAGCTTAGCCCCCTCTTCCTTACGTGCCTGGCGCGGCCCTATTGTTCACAGCGTCGCTGACCCCGCAGAAGTGGGCTTAGAAGCATCCTATGAATACTTCGCCGATGGTTTGTTGATTACTGAACACGGACGCATCACCGGCCTGGGGCCAGCAGAAACCCTGTTGCCTGACTTGCGGCAGGATGCGGAGGTAATCGCCTGCCCGAACGCGCTGATTACAGCGGGCTTTGTTGACACTCACATTCACTACCCGCAAACCGACATGATCGCCTCTTACGGCGAACAATTACTGGACTGGCTGAACAACTACACTTTTCCCGCGGAACAACGCTTCGCCGACTCCGAGCACGCGGCCCAAACTGCGAACGTCTTTTTAAACGAGCTGCTGCGCAACGGCACCACCACAGCATTGGTGTTTGGCACGGTACACGCGGCCTCCGTTGATGCTTTTTTTGCCGAAGCAGCGGCGCGCGACTTGCGTATGATTTGCGGTAAAGTATTAATGGACCGCAACGCGCCGGAGTACCTGTTGGATACCGCCGAAAGCGGTTATAACGACAGCAAAGCACTGATCGAGCGTTGGCACGGCAAAGGCCGTTTGCATTATGCCGTCACGCCGCGCTTCGCGCCGACCAGCAGCCACGAGCAAATGACCTTAGCGGCAAAGCTTCTGCACGAATACCCCGATCTCTATTTGCATACGCACCTGTCGGAAAACAAAAAAGAAATTGAGTGGGTGCAGGCACTGTTTCCTGAAAGCCGACATTACCTGGATGTGTACGACCGCTACCAACTGCTCAGTGAGCGCTCGGTATTCGCCCACGGCATCCATCTGTGCGACCATGAATACGAACGATTGGCGGAAACCGGCTCCGCATTAGCCTTCTGCCCCACCTCCAACCTGTTTCTGGGCAGTGGGCTGTTCAATCTACCCAAAGCAGAAGCCCACGGCGTGAATGTTGGGCTGGGCACCGACGTCGGCGCAGGCACCAGTTTTTCTATTCTGGAAACCCTGAACGAAGCCTATAAAGTGATGCAACTGCAGGGCGCTAAGTTGCACCCCTTTAAGTCGCTGTATTTGGCTACCTTAGGCGGTGCGCGTGCTTTACGCTTGGACGACCGTATAGGCTCGTTAGCCGTGGGTAAAGACGCCGACTTTGTGGTGCTAGACAGCCATGCCACACCATTACTGGCACACCGTATGCAGTACGCCACCTCACTGGAAGAGCGTTTGTTCGTTTTAATGACGCTCGGCGATGACCGGGCGGTGCGCTACACCGTGGCGGCGGGCAACATAGTGCATGAGCGCGACGCCGCACCAGACAATCGTCCACCCAAACCAACGTCCATTTAAAGGGTCACTGTAATACATGAGCCAGTCTGACTATCCCCGTGACCTGATCGGTTACGGCGCTACACCGCCCCATGCGCAGTGGCCTAACAAGGCCCGCATTGCGCTGTCGTTCGTGTTGAACTACGAAGAAGGCGGCGAACGCTCGATCCTGCATGGGGATGCCGAGTCAGAAGCATTTTTGTCCGAAATGGTGGCGGCCCAACCGCTGGTCGGCCAACGCAACATCAGCATGGAATCCATTTACGAATACGGCAGCCGCGCTGGCGTTTGGCGCTTATTGCGCTTGTTCGACACACAGAAAATCCCTTTGACCATCTTCGCCGTCGGCATGGCTGCGGAACGGCACCCTGAAGTCATTCAAGCCATGCACGCCGCCGGACATGAGATTTGCAGTCACGGCTACCGTTGGATCGACTATCAAAATATGTCCATCGAGGACGAGCGCGCGCATATGCAGCGCGCCATTGAATGCCTCACTCGCATTGCCGGCGAGCGCCCTGTTGGCTGGTACACCGGACGCAACAGCGTCAATACGCGGCAATTGGTGATGGAAGAAGGTGGTTTCCTGTACGACAGCGACAGCTACGACGACGACCTGCCCTATTGGGTACAAGGGCCCAGCAAGCCCCACTTGGTGATACCCTACACCCTCGACACCAACGACATGCGCTTCACTCAAGTGCAGGGTTTCAACAGCGGTGAACAGTTTTATCAATACCTGAAAGACGCCTTCGACACCCTGTACGAAGAAGGCGCAACGGCACCCAAAATGCTGTCCATCGGCATGCATTGCCGCCTGCTGGGTCGCCCCGCACGGATCGCCGCGCTCAAGCGCTTCATCGAATACACGCGCCAGCACGAACATGTCTGGTATGCACGCCGCGCTGATATCGCCCGGCACTGGCACAGCACACACCCATTTCGCGATGTCGCATCCTGACGGGTATAGCCCACAATCGTGCGACATTTAATTCACTGAGGCCATTACATGAGTAACCACGCATTCACCCATTTCGTCAACCTAGCCGACGCGCGCTTAGGCACCAAGGCTATCTTCGTGACCGACGACTGGTTCGCTGAAGTCAATCGACTGCTGCAACCCACGCCGCCGGTTTGGAAGGAAGGAGTCTTTGACGACAACGGCAAGTGGATGGACGGCTGGGAGTCGCGCCGCAAACGTTTTGAGGGCTACGACTACGCCATTATTGAGCTGGGTGTGCCAGGCACCATCAAAGGTGTCGACATAGACACCAGTTTCTTCACCGGCAACTACCCGCCGTCGGCTTCACTGGACGCCTGTTTTAGCCCCAATGCCGACCCGAACGACGACACGGTATGGACAGAAGTATTGGCCTCCGTTGACCTAAGCGGCAACAGCCAGCACCTGCATGAAGTACACGACGACCGCCCGTGGACCCATCTACGCTTTAACATTTATCCCGACGGTGGCGTAGCGCGTTTGCGCGTGTACGGGATTCCATGGTGTGACTGGTCGAAGCAAGACCTCAACGAGTCCGTCGACCTTGCGGCGGCACTGAATGGCGGACGCGCGCTGGCCTGTTCCGATGAACATTTTGGCCGCATGAGCAATATTCTCAACCCCGGCCGTGGGGTCAATATGGGTGATGGCTGGGAAACCGCCCGCCGCCGCACCCCCGGTAACGACTGGGTGATTGTCGCCCTTGGACACCCCGGCACCATCGACAGCGTATTGATCGACACCCTGCACTTCAAGGGTAACTACCCCGACAGTTGTTCTATTCAGGCGGCCTTTGTTAAAGGCGGTACAGACAGCCAAATCGAGACGCAAAGCCTGTATTGGCGTGAACTCTTACCCAGCCAAAAACTGGACATGCACCGCGAGCACACCTTTACTGAGCAGATCCGAGACATTGGACCCATCACGCACGTTCGACTGAACATTTTCCCGGATGGCGGCGTCAGTCGCATGCGGCTTTTCGGTCGAATTCACCGCAGTTGAGCAAGGAGACGGCATCATGAGCACACAGAAAAGTCCCATCACCACCCATGTATTGGACACGGTGACCGGCCGCCCCGCCGCCGACCTGGCGGTGACCTTAGCGAAGCAGTCCGGCGGCGAGTGGCACCCCATTGCAGCAGGCCGCACCAACAGCGATGGCCGCATCATCGATTGGTTGGCTGGAGAGCAGCGTGAAGCCGGCACGTATCGTGTGGAATTCGCCACCGGCGACTGGCTAACGGCGCGTCAGCGCGCCAATTTTTACCCCACAGTGAGCATCGTGTTTACCATCGACAACCCCGATGAGCATTACCACATTCCGTTACTTTTGAGTGACTTCGGTTACTCCACATACCGCGGCAGTTGAGGACTCTCCTATGACCATGGCTTATTTGATGGACTGGCTCCAGCTGTTCTTCCGCTGGTTCCATGTAATCGCTGGCGTCGCCTGGATCGGCGCGTCGTTCTACTTTATTTGGCTCGACAACAACCTACGCGAACCGCCGCAATGGAAGAAAGACAAGGGCATCAAGGGTGACTTGTGGGCCGTCCATGGCGGCGGTTACTACGAAGTCGCCAAATACCAACTAGGGCCCGAAGAACAACCCGAAACGCTGCATTGGTTCAAGTGGGAAGCCTACACCACCTGGCTGACCGGTATGGTGTTGATGGTTCTGATCTATTACGTGGGCGCGCAAGCCTATTTGGTGGATGCCAGTAAGTTCGCCTTCAGCACGCCGCACGCGATCTTGATTTCCGTCGTATCGTTAGCAATCGGTTTGGCGATCTACGAAGGCTTGCTGCGCACCCCACTGCGCCGCAATGGCATGTGGTTCGGCATAGTCCTGTTTGCCATCCTTACGCTGTACGCGTGGGTAATGACATCACTGTTTTCAGGGCGCGGGGCCTACATGCAAGTCGGCGCGCTCATCGGCACCATCATGGCGGCGAACGTCTTCTTGGGCATCATTCCCGCGCAGCGCAAAATGGTAGCGGCGGTACAAGCGGGCGAAACACCAGACCCTGCACCGGCCTTAATGGCTAAGCTCCGGTCCACGCACAACAACTACTTCACGCTGCCCATCATCTTCATCATGCTGAGCAATCACTACCCCATGACCTACGGGCATGAGTGGAATTGGGCAGTACTGGCCGCCATTTGTGCGATCAGCGCCTATGCGCGGCACTACTTTAACCTCAAACACCAAGGCAAGGTACAACCGGCTATTTTGGTGATTGCCTTGGTCGCATTGGCTGGACTGGCGTTCTTAATGGCGCCGCCCAGCTCTACTCAAACAGCGGTTTCAGAAGAGCGTGCTGCCGAGTTGAGCGCCATCAATGTCAGCCAGATTAACAGTATTCTTGAAGTACATTGTGCGGGCTGCCACGCAGCGTCGCCGTCGTCACCGATGTTCAGTAGCGCTCCCGCTGGCCTGATATTTGAGAACACCGACGATGTGATGGTGATGCCTGACCGAGTGGTGACCTCCATGCGCAGCAACTACATGCCGTTGGGCAATATGACCGGCATGTCGAGCGACGAACGCACGCTAGTGCTCGATTGGATCGCTGCGCAGCGCTGAACAAACTCCTTAAATCAACTCTAAAACCACATGCCTCCGGCCACAAGGCGGGAGGCATGCCTGATCTTTAGGCACATCCGTTATAAAAACGCCTGTCGCGCGGAATTAAGTGCTGTTTTGTACCATATGGTAGATGCCCTTTTCATAACACTCCCCTAACCTTCTGAGTCGACTAAAGCGGTGAAGCTCAATAATTCACCTCTTTGTAATAAACATTCAGAGGGAGTTGTTATCAATGTACAAACACCTTTCCATTTTTCTACTCATCTGTGGTGCTCTGTTTCTAAGCGCATGCAATGAAGAAAGCGCCACAGACAACACAGACAACAATGATGTCGGTGGTGCCGCGCCCACCTTTGCGAATGAAGCACAACTTACTGCTGTGCCTCTAGCGAATCGCTTGTTGATTTCTTGGACTAACGTAGCTAACTCCGACACATACTCACTTTACTTCGGAGATAGTGAAGTTGACCAAAACAGCCCTACTGCGGGCGGTATTTCTTTGGCTGCTGATTGCAATACGAGCCCATGCGTCTTACCCGCTATTGATGGAGAGCTGACCTATATTGCATTGCTCTCTGACGACTCTCATACACAATCTCTAGTCGACTTCAGTCAGATCATGGCGGTCAGTGGTCAAATCAATGACAGCGGTGCAGTACGTTGTTATGCCCCACATACTACCGTTGCAGGCGGGTATGATGTTGCCGATTGTTCAGCCTCAACAGTGGGTACGACGCAAGATGCTCTAATCGGTCGGGATGCTAGTGCTCCAGTCAAATTGGGCTCAGGCTCGGGAGGTTTCGACCTCACAAAACTTGATAGCTCTGGCAACCCCATTACTGATGACTCAGAACACAGCTGTGTACGCGACAACGTTACGGGCTTGGTTTGGGAAGTAAAAACCACCACCAACCGTGATGTACGCTATGTCTGGGGTACTGAAACAGATTCAGCTGCTGGCGATGTCAATGCCTTTGTGACAGCCACCAACAACGCTGGCCTGTGCGGTCTCAGCAATTGGCGCTTACCAACCGCAAACGAACTGTTTGGCTTGGTGGATTTTGACAAACCGCATGGCATTACCTTAAATGCCAGTGCAGACGGAAATATTAATGAATACCTAAGTATTGATAGAGACTTTTTCCCCAATACCCGCATGGTGAATCAATATGTGAATACGACAACTCGTGTGCGCCATGCCCACTATTGGACCAGCGATACCTATCTGGATCAGTACAGCGATCCAAATTACACCCTGGTCGATTTCTTCCGCGGCTCACTGGTCAACACCAGCAACCCTCGCGCCAATTTCGTGCTTTTTGGCGTCATTCACGATGGCGCTTTCGCCAGATTGGTCAGCAATGGTCCAGAAGGAGTACAGCCATGAACAAACAAGCCCTAACATTAATGATGGCAGGCCTTTTCGCGGCGCAAACGGCCATGGCCGCTTGCAATAGCAACGATGCGGATTACGTGACTTCTAGCCAAGGCTGGGTACTGCAAAAAAGTACCGGCCTGATCTGGCAGCCCTGCCTGCATGGCATGAGCCTTGAGAACGGCAGTTGCACGGGCACACCCACGGCAGCGAATTGGATCGGTGCCTTGCAAGCAGCACAGAGCAATACCGATTTCCAGTCGAGCGAGTGGCGCATACCCAATGTGAAAGAAGTGGCCAGCTTGCTGGAATTTAGCTGTAACACCCGAATCAACGAAGCGGCCTTTGCTGGTCAGCCCGTGAACAGCACAGTGTGGAGCAATACCCTTGGTGCCCCAGTACCAGGGGGAACATATACGAATGCGGTGATGACCGTCCGTTTCTATGATTTCGTACAGCCTCTAACCAACAGCTTCAATAACTCCAGCTACTCTTACGCGCCCTTCATCACAGGGCAACCACCTACAACCGGGTTGAACTTTCGCTTGGTGCGGAATGCTACTCCGGCCGATATTCTGGGTCTGCAATAGCCAATAGCAACTCAGGCCCTTCCTGCTGTGAGCAGGGTCTGAATTCATCACTCTAAATTGATTTATCGAACCTGTGCAGAAATGCGAGGATATTCCCGTGAACAAACTATTACTGACATCAGCACTTTGCGCGGCCACACTGTTGGTTAGCGCCTGTAACGACTCTTCGTCCAATAATACCGATAGCACCAACGGTACGGACTCTAGCCAAAATGATAATGGTGGCTCTGGCGATTCTGGGGGCACCGGAGGTACTGGCAGTACCACCTACACCATCTCAACCAATGTCACTGGCCCTGGTACTATTTCTCCAGAGGAGCAAATTTTAACTGTTCCCGATGACGGCAATATGGCTATTTTCACCATTACTCCCGATTCAGGCGCTGGCGTGATCAATGTGTCAGGCTGCGGGATCGATGCCAGCCCATTTGGCAACAATGTTTACTGGACAGACACCATCACAGCAGACTGCACCGTTGAAGTACAATTCGCAATGGGAAATACAGTTACTCTGGACGAAGGATCTTGGGAAGATGGGCAGTTCTTCAGACTGAGGACTAGCGAAACACGTTTTGTACTTGAGGGTGAAGCGACAACTTTCGACTTTAGCCCAATCCCCAATGGTAAATTTTTAGAAGCCCAAGGTTGCGGCGGTAGCGTTAACGGTGCTGAATACACAACTGCTGCCATCTCATCAGATTGCACAGTGAACTATGGTCTATCTTCTATTATTCATGACCTTACTCTAAATATCGTGGGTCAAGGCGAACTTATATCATATGGCAGTGCACCCACTGTTGTGTATGAAGATCAAGCTCTGCCTCTGGGTATAATCCCGCAATCCGGTTGGTATTTGGCCAGTTTTGATGGCTGCGGTATTATCGAGAACGATGGTACACCAGTGAACGGGATGTCCTTCAGTGGCCCCAATACTGAGTATATCCTGCCGTCCGCCACTGCGCCCTGTACCTTGGATGTCTCTTTCGCTGAAATACCTGTTGTCAACGCCACCATTGTAGGCGGTAACGGTAGCATCAATCAGAATAACTGGACTGTGATGCCCGGCGAGACTTTCAGCTTCACCGCATCACCGGATGTCGGGTTCAGCTTAGGCAGTGTCACTGGTTGTGCTGGCACCTTTGCAAACAATGTCTTCACTTCTGAACCCATTAACGCCGCCTGCGATGTGAATGTTAGCTTCGTTCAGGGTACGACCTTAGCTGTGACGGTGGAATCACCAAAAACTCTGCGTTTTAGCTGGCAGCCAGTAACAGGGGCCGATGAATATCGGTTGCAGTTGAGTCCCGATGGACTGCCTGTTTTCAGCACAGTAGAGATCATTGCGAACGATCCGACACCGACTGCCGAGTTTGCATTAATCAACGCATCACTGCCGCTCAATATTGGTGCTTCTTACAGAGTACGTGCTTGTGGCTCGAATGATGGAAATTGCACTGCCACGACCAGTGCCGATCGCGTTGATTTAACCGCCAACGATCTCATTGCGGGCATTGCTCAACTCGACCCAGATGCTACCGCCACCAGCATACAGCAAGCCTTTGGCCACGCCGTTGCTGTTTCTCGTGATGGTTCGACCATTGCCGTTGGTGCGCCTGGTCCCATGGCCGGCACCAAAGAAACGGGTCGCGTGAGCATCTGGCGCAATAACAGCGGTAGCTGGGATCGTTTGGGTGATATTCAACCACCCAGCACCGCGAATGTGTTCGAGTTTGGTTACTCGCTGGCATTGTCTGAAGACGGCAGCACGCTGGTGGTGGGTGCACCCGGCGATACGAATCGAGCCCGGGGAGTATTTACCAGCCAAGGCTTTGTAGGTGAAACACTCGATTCCGAAAGCGGAGCCGCCTATGTATTCACTTACAACCCAGCGCAGAATCGCTTTGACTATCGAGCGCACTTCAAAGCCGATCCGCGTAATGGTTCACAGCAATTGGATACCAACAACGCAGCTGCTCTTAACTCTGCCCGTTTTGGCCATTCAGTGGCCATCAATGACGCCGGTACCCGCATAGTTGTGGGAGCACCGGGTGAAAGCACCGAATACACCGGCATTTATACTGGCAGCCTCGTAGTGGCAACGCGTAACGACACCCAAGGCAGCAGATCGGGTGCAGCCTTCGTCTATTCGGGTGCAAACGCCAGTTGGAATCAGGTTCTCTACATTAAGCCTAGCGACACCACACGCTTTAGCGGCTTTGGTTGGTCGGTGGCTAGTTCTGGTGACGGCAGCACACTAGCGATAGGCGCGCCCCACTATCAGGTGAGCGGCAGCTACAGCAACCCTGAGAGACTGTATGTTTTTTCAACAACAACACCGGCCGATCCTAATTTCAACTGGGCAGAGCGCGGCAACTTCAACTTGACTGGTAGCCGCAACGAGGACCTTTTTGGCTCGGCCGTTGCTGTGTCACAAGATGGCAACACCATCGCCGTGGGCGCTTATGCAGCGGGCGGCTTTGATGGCGCGGCATACATCATGCACAAAGAAGAGATGGCCGCTTGGGGAGATGCCTGGCTGGAAAAGCGATCAGTAACGCCGCAAGGCCTAACATCATCGCTGATGAACTTCGGCTATTCGCTGGCGCTAACGGACGATGGCGGCAAGCTGTTGGTCGGTGCGCGCACTGAAAACTCTGATGTGCAAGGGCTGTCCAGTTTTGCTTCCCCAGGGGCAAGCAACTTGCACGACGAGGCTGGTGCCGCCTTCCTGTTCAGTTTCGATGCCAGTACGTTTACGCTCACCGAAGACGTGCTGATTAAAGCGCCTTCGCCGCTTGCTTCCCGTCGCTTCGGTCACGCAGCGGCGATGTCTGGCGATGCGTCGGTCATTTTGATCGGTGAACCCGACAATGCTTTAGAGGAGAGTAATCGCGGTCGTGCTTACCTATACTGAGCTCGGGAATCCCTTACGCCACGGATGACGATTACTTCCTCGCAAGCTCTCGATAAATCCGTTCGGGCTCACTCAACGCCAGAGTGAGCCCGCTTTTTTCTATACACTGAATCTCCACCCTAGGGTTCAACGCCTTAAAAACACTTAAATACTCTACCGGTGTGGTAGGGTTATCTTGTCCATGCAATAGCGTAATGGGGACCGGACACTCGGCGACCCAATGCCCCCAATCTTGAATCATGACCTGTAAGTCCACTTCGAACCCGGTTCCTAACTGCTGAGTATAGAAAGGATACGTCGCCACCACGCCGGTTCTAAGCTCTGACTTTTGCGCAACGGAGAGGTCCTCTGAGCCTTCTTCAAACACGGCCTGATACCAACGTTCTGAGCCTAGCTGGCGCAACCGAACCACCAGTAAGCGCAGCAGCAATTTCGCCATCCAAGGCGCATGACGTGCGGCCAGAATAAATATGCCCTGCTGCGCAGGCATCTGTTCGAGCTGGCTGATTTCAGCAAAGGGTGGTGCACAAGAAACACCCAACACTTGCTCGACACGATTGGGATATTCTTGCAACCACGCCAACCCAACGATAAGGCCAACTTCGTGCGCCACCACTCTCTTAGGCTGAAGGCCTTGCGCCGCCAGAACCGCTTGAATGTCGGCTGTCTGACAGTGCAATGGATCATCGTGCTTGTAAGGTCGATCCGTACGGCCATAGCCAGGCCGCTCTACGGCAAGCACATCTAAACCATATTCTTTCGCCCACAATCGATCGTGCTCAAACTCACCAGCGCCGAACGAAGGTCCATGAATAAACAATACCGGCACACCGCCCTGCCGCCCAAAACGTCGCCAACCGATGCGTCGGCCATCACGCTCTACCTCACCTTTAAACCAAGGTTCTCGCTGATTTGGCAATGTTAATGTGAGCTCATCACCAAACGACCGACTGACGGCATTAGAGGCAGCGGCGGCGAGCGTGGCCGCCTGTATCTGCGAGGCTGCGCCCATTTTTTTAAGTAGCGACTTAACTTGCTGCCGAACGGTGGTGACCTTGCGCGCACGACGCTGTGCAATATCGTCCGTCGTCAACCCTGCCGCTAAACCCGCCAAGACGTCCGTTTCTCGCGCCGACAAGCCAAACAAATCCCTGACGGCTCGTTCAATGGAGGCCGGCCAATGCTGCTGCAAAGCGATCAGGACGTACACCGACTGACTATGATCATACTGCCCAACCATGAGCAACGGCCGGTGATCAATTGCTTCACGTGAGGGCACGAGGTTCACTAGGGTAATTCCGGCGGTGTCAGATACACGCTGCTTAAAGTCTTGAAAATGGACGTTTGTTAAGCCTAGATCGGCAATAGTGGAGCCGGTGTCGATATCGAATCGTATTCGTATAGGCGCGTTGGTAGCAACGACCGTCCCTTTTTCATCCAAGACTAATGCCGGAGCGCTAAAGCCATCTACCAAGCTGTTGATAATATCGCGCGCATCCGCTAAGCCTTCAAGTTCATGCAAGGCATTCGACAACGCCAACTCCACCTCAGCGGTCAGCCGTCGCTTATTGAGCAACAGAGGCTGCAATACCTCAACTAGCTCATTAAATTCGACCTCGCGCAATGCGACATTCCGCACCATAGCACTCAAGGCTTCCGGCGATAACGGGAGGCCGGATTGGGTTGCTTTAGACATGCACGCTACCTAGCTATCTATTGTCTGGACGATCAGCTCAGCAAGTCGCCGATACACCACGTCTGGGCAATCCACGGCCAAGGTTTGGCCGCTACCTTCTATGCGCGCCAGTTGGATATGTGGATTCAACTGGCAAAAGACCTCGGCGTATTCGAGCCGTGTGGTCTGGTTATCTGTTCCATGCAATAGGTGTATGGGGATGTGGTTTTGCTGAATTAAGTCTCCCCAGTTGCTGAGCATCAGTTGCAGATCGACTTCAAACCCGGCACCGACTTGATTCACATTGTAGCTGTAGGCACCAATGATCCCTGGCTGAAGCTCAGGTCGCTGCAATACGGCCATGTCGCCTGCAACCTCGCCAAACACGGCTTCCATCCAATGATCAGGACCGAGCTTACGCAGACGAACCATTCCCAAGCGAATCAGCAACCGCACTAACCACTGCGCGTGCTGCGCTGCCCAGATAAAAATACGCTGCTGCGAGGGCATTGCATTGAGCTGAGCCAACTCACGAAAGGGCGGTGCTGCAGAGACCCCCAGAACGTAGCTGATACGTTCTGGTGCGCGCTGAGCAATTGCCAGCGCTGGAATAAGACCAATTTCGTGCGTTAAGAATGCGGCCTTGGGTATGTCTTCTCTGGCCATCAGCGTCAGAATGTCCTCCACCATGGTGTCGAGCACGGAGGTGTGTCGCTGCGGTATGTCGGTACGCCCATACCCGGGCCGTTCAAGCGCAAACACATCCAAACCCAGGCGTTCGGCCCATTGACGATCAGCCAAAAAGTCACCGACGCCAAAAAAAGGGCCGTGTAAAAATATCACCGGGTGTCCGCCGGCGGCACCATAGCGACGCCAACCCACTCGTCGCCCGTCGCGAATAAACTCTTTGAACGACAAGTCCGCAACGGCCTGTCCCAATAACAAGGTGTCACTGCGACCGGGGCTGTCGGACAACGCATTGGCTGCTGCAGCGGCTAAAGTTGCTGCCTGGACCTGAGTACTGCTGCCCATTTTCTCGAGCAGTGTTTTTATTTGTTGACGCACCGTCCCTACCGCCCTTGAACGATTGGCTGCAATCTGCTCAGCTGTTTGCCCTTGAGCCAGATAAGACAGGACCTCACGCTCTGATCGGGTGAGTTGAAACAGTGCCTCTAGCGCTTTATCGACCGCCTCTGGCCAATAATGTTGCAGTGCAGTCAGCACAAATACCTGATAACGGTGGATGTAGCGACCAATCATAATCATCGGCAGCGCTTCGTTACCGGGGCGGGTGACTTTGAGCATTGTTGAGCCCGCCACTTCGGCCAAGCGGCGTTGACAGTCTTGCCACTCAGTATCGTTCACCCCAAGCTGACCAATGCCATCCCCCACATGCAGGCCAAACAATTGAGCCGCTGCCACATTTAGCGCCAACACTGCCCCTGCGGCGTTAATTGCACAGGAGGGCGCGCTCTGCTGATTGACCAAACTGTGCAGGGCATCGTCTTCTGCAGCCTCAACTTCAATGTCGTGCAAGGCCACTGAAAGCTCGAGCGCCGTCTCGGTGGGTAACGCACTGCCGTTATTTATCAGCGGTGACAGCGCTACGATTAGATCAGGGAAGTCAGCCTTTCGCTCAGCAACCTGACCAACCAGCGCCTTCAGCGATTGCGGTAAGCCCGATAGGTTTGCAGCATCTACCGTAGGTGTTTCCGTTGGTTTATCCATACATTGCTCAACTGCAGGCAGTGGTTGCCTTGGGCGAAAAGACGTTTATACCATTTAGTATAAGCACATCTTGATGAACCTGAAAAGCAAGATGTACATGCAGTAGCCGCAATAGCCACTCTGCGCTATCTTGTCGACCATAGGGTATTAATCTCAAATCAGTGTATAAATATGAATTCTCTCCGGCGTTATAAACTGGCGTGGCCTTGGATGTTGCTGGACGCGACGTTCCTGTACGGGTTCACCCTGGTCGCGCAACACAGTTGGATCAGTTACGGGCTGTTAGCGGGACTCTTTATTGGCCTGTTGAGCTTACGCTGGTGGCTGGCGGACAGCCAACAACGCGAGGACACTGCGCTGGGTCTGTTGTGTTTTGTGCTTCCGTGCACAACACTGGCTGCGCAGTTTCACGCTCGCCGCCAGCGCCGTTTGATTCCCTTACTTTCAACCGACACGCCCGCCCCGGAAACACAGGCATCGGCGGCCCCTAGAACGGAACCGCCTGAGACACTGACCCTTCACCAACCGTTGGAGCGTCGTTTAGTTTTGGGGATAGTGTTAGTAGCTCTGCTGTCTCTGTGCGTCACCGGCTTAGCCGAACGCCATGTAATCAACCCCGCGCTAGCACCCTTGGAAGCGAAGGCCACGGAAACTCTACAACGCTCTTTGTTGCTCGCAGCAGGCTCCTATGCGTCGGCGCGTTTAATCGACCGGGCCATCGCCTTTTTCTCCGAAGCGCAGGTCGGCGTGGGGGTCGCCTCTTTTAAGCCTGGTCAAGTCTTTAAGCCAGTGCAAGACATGGCGGTACGCTATTCGGATGTGATGGTGCTGGCAATGACCTCCATAGGCATTCAACTGCTGGTGATGGAGATTGGCCAGTCGCTGGCCGTGGTGGTGTTTGGTTCCGCGTTGATGGTCACACTCTTTCTTCTGGTCGTCATGCCCGCTCAGTGGCGACCGGCGCTACTCACCTTTACCCGCCTTTTTACTGCCCTGATCATCGTGATGCGGCTCGGGATACCTTTAGGTGCCACTGCTGTCGGGATGATCTCTGAGCACGTACTGGACGGACCACGCCAGCAAGCACAGAGCGAAGTAAATATTACCACTGAGCAGTTGCAGCAAGGTGAGGCCGTGGTGGATGACGGTCAAGGGGTGCTGGTGTGGATGCGCGGCATCGCCGGACAGGCGTCTGATTTACTGGCCGGCATGCGCCAGTTTTCCGATGGATTGATCGAGCGGTTGGTTCAGCTGCTGGTGATTTACACCATGGAAACGCTGATCCTACCGCTCGTCATGCTGTACGTGATATGGCGGCTGACGCATTCCTACGTCTTGCCGTCGTTGCGTACAGAGTGGCCTTATTAATCAGCCCGCCGTCACTTTCAACAACGCATTGGCCACCGAGTTCACCTGCGACTCCTGCAGGCCGGCCACGTTAATGCGACCGCTGTCTACTAGATAAACCGCATGATCATTGCGCATGGCCTGCGCCTGTTCGGCGGTAATGCCCAACACTGAAAACATACCCTTGTGGTGTTTGATAAATTCCCAGTCTTGAGTACCGCTCTTTTCGCGCAGCGCATCGGCCAACAGCGTACGTAAGGTCTGCACGCGCTGGCGCATAGAGCTGACTTCCGACTGCCAGTTGGTGCGCAACGAGGTATCGCGCAGAATCATATCCACCAAGGCCGCACCGTGGTCTGGTGGCATGGTGTAGGTACCGCGTGCCGACTCCATGATGCGGCTTTTCACTGCTTGCGCTTGCTCCAGCGTCTTCCCTACTACGACAGCGATCCCGGTGCGCTCGCGGTACAGGCCGAAGTTCTTGGAACACGAACTGGCGATCACCATGGATTCCACACGGTCGACCAAATAGCGCAGCCCGGCAGCGTCTTCATCCATGCCATCGCCAAAGCCCTGATAGGCCATATCAACAAACGGCAAGAAGCCTTGTGATACGGCCAAGGTGGTGATGTTTTTCCAGGTATCCAAGTCAATGTCGGCGCCGGTCGGGTTGTGACAAGAACCGTGCAGCAGAACCACATCGTTCTTCCCGGCTTCGCGCAACGCTGCCAACATCGCATCGGCTTGTACCAGTTTGGTCTCGGGGTCAAAGTACGGATAATACCGCACGTTCAAGCCCGCGGTTTTCATGATCGGTGCATGGTTCGCATAACTGAGGTCACTGAGCCACACCGTTGCATCCGGGGTCGACATCTTGATGACGTCCGCCAGCATCCGCAGTGCGCCACTGGCTCCTGGGGTTTGCACACCGACAGCACGCGCTTTGGCTTTGCTCTCACCCAGCAACAGGTTGATCATTGATTCGTTGAACGACTCGTTCCCGGCCATGCCGACATAGGCTTTGCTGGTCTGGTGTTCCAACAAGCGCGCTTCGGCCATTTTAATGGCTACCATAACGGGCGTTTCACCGTGGCTATCACGGTACACACCAATGCCCAAATCCACTTTGTGCGGGCGGTCGTCAGCGCGACAAGCCGCAGACAGCGACAAAATAGGATCCAGGCCTACCGGGGTCAGGTTGTCTAAAATCATGGGTCGAATTCCTGCACTCTAGAATTGGCGAACGGAACACCCGCGCCAAGGGGAAAATTATGCCTGCATAGTAGCGCACCGCGTGGGGTGGGGAAATAGCCGACGCGCGCGTTGGTCAGACGCACTGCCCCAGTGTGCATTCAACGATACACTCAGGTTTACACTCGTCACTTAAACCTATCCGCTGACTTTTGCCTGCATTGTTGCATGCAAGTGCATGATTGTTGACCCAGCGCGCCCGCCTAAGCACCATGCGACACAACTATAAGAAGGAACTCATCATGCGCGCCATAAAGATTGCCCTGACCACCCTCGTTCTGCTACTGCTGTCCTTCAGTTTATGGGTGTATCTCACCACCTATCACCCCGCGCCGCGGGAACCGGCCACACTGGCTTGCCAAGCCGACATGCCCGTTTATGATCCCGCACAGCCGCTGCGCGTTATGGTGTACAACGTACAGTTTTTTGCGGGTAAGGACTATGTGTTTTACTACGACCTGCCAGACGGTATTGGCCCGGACTTGCGCCCCAGTACGGCCTCGATAGACGCCACATTGGACGGTATTGCTGACCTGATCGCGGCCTACAATCCAGATATTCTGCTGTTGCAAGAAGTGAACGATGGCGCCGCAGCCACGGACTATCACGACCAAACAGCACAGTTGCTCGAACGACTACCCAACCATGACTATGGTTGCGTTGCCGAGGCTTTTTATTGGCGTGCCGGTTACATCCCCCACCCCCACATTATGGGCTCGGTCGGCATGAAGCTGGTGACCTTGTCGCGTTACGAAATCAACGACGCATGGCGCATTCAATTGCCACGTATGCCCATGGATATCGTATCGGCGCAGTTTTATTTGAAGCGCGCTATGCTGACCACCGACTTGACCACCACCGAAGGGGATTCCATTCAGCTGTTGAATACCCACTTGGATGCCTTCGCTCAAGGCAGCGACACCATGCAGCAGCAAGTGGCCATGGTGCACGACACCCTCTCGTTCCTTGATCAGTCGGAGACGCCTTGGTTGCTCGGTGGCGACCTGAACTTACTGGCTCCGGGCCAACGCGAACGCCTCGCCCCGGAACAGCGTGCTTACTATGTGGAACCGAGCGAACTGGAAGTACTGATGGAATGGGATATGGTGCCTTCATTGGTCGATATTCAAACCGAGCCGGAACGCTGGTACACCCACTACCCGAATGATCCTCGTGTGGCTGGCCCAGACCGCACCATCGACTTTTTGTTCCATTCGCACCAATGGCAAGTAGAACACGCCGAAGTGGTCATGGGTCATAATGCCTTGGGCCTGTCTGATCACTTGCCGATTGTTGTGGATCTGCGACTGACGGAATAATCAGGCTTTCGGCAACGCGGCGTGTGCAGCCCAAGCTGCTTCTACTTTCGGCAGTTCGGTATCGTCTTGCAGCAGTGACTTGAACGACACTCGGGGTAGATTGAGCTCACCGAACCGGGCCCGATGCCAATCGACCCACTCTAGGTCAGCATGAATTTGATGTGCGTGGTCGAACTGGTCATCGTATTGATAGCACCCGATGGCCCGATCGGGTGTACGCGCTATGCCAAATACTTCCGTCTTGCCCAAGGTTAACTGACTGCCCGCCTCCAACAGCACGATATAGTCACCGGCGGGCATATTGATAAAACGCCAGAACAATTCAGGGACTGAGGCTCCATGATCGACCCACTGCTGGTCTTTGGCGTACGCCAAATTGCCTTTAAGCTGAACGCGTGTTTTAAACTGCCGCTCCCAACGTGGGTCGTCTTTGATGTAGCGCTGCAGACTGCCTAAGTCCCGCCACCCTAGGGCCAAGCAGCGCCGTCTTTTTAACTCTTCATAGCTGCAACGCGAGTTCGAAGTAATACACCACCATAACGCCATAATCTCGCACTCCTTTGTTGTTATGATTATTTCTACGCAATCACCTTTAGCCTTTGGTGCGGAAAACTCAATACCACGTTGGTCGAACGGGTAGACTGAGAGAATGCTAAATAGCTGTGCCAGAACAAAAGCCTGAACTCGTAATGAGATGCGATGTGCAATGTACGCGTAGATTGATCGTGCCGGCTATCCCAGCGATGAAAACAAATCGAATAATTGACGTATAACATCACAACAATGCACTTGCCAAAGACCACCTAAAAGACCAGAATCAACGAAATTTCGTTGGTTCTCTATTTTTATGATAAAGAATATCACGTTTAGCAATTTCTACAGCTTCTCTGACGAGGTCATCATAGACTTTGGGCTGGGTAAAAAACCGACACCATCTGGCTTCGATATAGCGTTGGAAGGTGAGCGCTTCAATAAAGCCATCGCAGTTGTTGGAGCAAATGGTTCTGGAAAGACTCAGCTCTTAAAACCGTTGGCTTTTTTGAGCTGGTTTGTAACGGACTCCTTTTTAGGAAACGAACCGGAAGCGGATATTCCTTGCGAAGCGCATTGCTTACACACAAGTGCGCCAACCCGTTTTGAGTTGGAGTTCTGGTTTAACGGAAAGGACTATCGATATCAGCTTGAAATTACATCGAATGCCATCAGTTTTGAGGCGCTGTATGAAAAGACCAGCACCCAGTTCAGTTACATATTTAAACGGGAGAAAATCGGACAGGGCTACAGTTTTAAACAAAAGGGATTTCCGTTCCCTAAAACTCAGGCCGAAAAAATCCGTGGTAACGTCTCATTGATCAGCGCCGCACACAGTTACGACATTGCAGAGGCCAGGCCATTTGTAGCGTTTTTTGATGGTATCGAAACCAACGTAGTCAGCTCTGGGCGTCGGTTTTTTCAACATGGTGCTGTTGTGCAAGTTGCCGGGAAAATACAACAAACACCAGACTTACTCGCACGGATGTCGGATGCAATGAGCAAGTTTGACTTGGGTCTTTCCGGCATTGAACTGCGCAAAGTCACTAGGCAAGACGACACAGGTAAGAAAGAGACGTTTTTTGTGCCTTTCGGGTTACACAAAACGGAAGAAGGACAGAACTTTGATCTGCCTTTTTTTCAAGAATCCAGCGGCACTCAGTCAGCTTTCGTCTTGTTAGAACCCATTCTGACAACGCTTCAACAGGGCGGAGTAGCTGTGATAGATGAGCTCGACAACGATTTACACCCACATCTGGTGCCACATTTGTTGGAATGGTTTGAATTCGAACACACCAATCCACATCAGGCTCAATTGATTTTTACTTGCCACACACCGGAAGTTCTTAACCTGTTGCAGAAACACCAAGTATATCTGGTTGAAAAGCGCAATCAGCAAAGCCATGCGTGGCGGCTGGATGATATGGCCGGTCTGCGTGCCGACGATAACCTTTACGCCAAATATATGGCCGGAGCACTCGGCGCGACACCGGAGTTATAAGCAATATGGCAAGGAAATTCAAAGGACAGAATAAACGTCGTACGGTTAGTAAAACTACCCTATTGGTTGTTGGTGAAGGCCCCGATGACCAAGCATTCATCAAACACATGAATCAGCAGTTTCGAAATGAAAACACACAGCGAAGTGCCACCATAAAGAAAGAGTCGGGTGGTTCGCCGGGCAACATCATTACCAATACAACCCGAAAGTACCAGAACAGTGACTATGACCAACGCATTATTGTTCTCGATAGCGATATTCCAGTAGGTGCAGCCAGCCGAGCACTGGCAAGCAAACATGGCTTTGCGATCGTCCTTTGGTCTCCTACCTGTCTAGAAGGGGCTTTGCTGGATGTTTTGGGTGAGCCTGTTCATGCACATGAATCCAACCAAGCATTGAAAGGTCGACTACATCCGCGTTTGGCCGCTCATCATACAGAGCCTGAAGCCTACGCTGGGTTGTTTCCAAAACCGATATTAAAAGAAGCGGTGAATGCTTCCGTGGTACAAGTACGGTCGGCACTTACAGGTAAAACGGGGCAGTAATATCAAACGGTAGGCTTTTTACCGCTTGCGGCATGGTTTTTTAGCCGCGAAATACCCTGCAACCATCATAGATAGGCGCCATAGCACTTTACCTCTCCCGCCGCACAGCGGATACTCCCCCTTTTTCCACAGCAAGGCCCAGTTTCATGGCAAAGACCGCCACCGTTTTCAAAGCCACCATCAACATCGCCGACATGGATCGCGGTTATTACGCCGACCATTCGTTGACGCTGGCGCAGCATCCGTCGGAAACCGATGAACGCATGATGGTGCGACTGCTGGCGTTTGCCCTGAACGCCGGTGAACACCTCACTTTCTCGCGCGGCTTGAGTGCTGAAGGCGAGCCCGAGCTGTTCGAGCAAGCGTTAACCGGTGAGATCGAGCTGTGGGTGGCTTTTGGTCAGCCCGATGAGAAATGGCTGCGCAAGGCCAGTGGCCGAGCCAAAAAAGTGCGGGTATACGCGTACGGCGGACGCAGTGTGCCTGTCTGGTGGCAACAAAACCAAAATACCTTTCAGCGTTACGGCAATATGCAGATCTGGGAAGTTCCCGAGCCTCAGGTGAAAGCCATGGGGGCGTTGGTTGACCGCTCGATGCAGTTACAGTTCAACATCAGCGAGGGTCAAGTTTGGTTGTCGAAGGCGTCGGACAGCGTGTTGATAGAACCGGTATTGCTGAAAGACTGGCAGTAACCAATGCGCATAAAAAAGGGGTGAACCCGCAGGTTCGCCCCTTTTTTATTTCAGCGCCCAGTCCCTGAGCGCCCTGTTGCAGAAGCACCTAGTCGAAGGTAATGCTCCACGCGCGGATGTAACCGATGTCGCGACGTGCTTCGTCCGATACTTCTAGGCGCCATACTCCGTTAGCCGGATGCTGGCCGCCGTTAAAGCGGAAGGTGCGAATGAAGTCTCTGCCACTGTCGTTCGACGGCGTTGCCAACTGCGCACGTGCGCCATTCGGCAATACCAAGGCGACGCGCAGATCACCGCGATAGGTGTGGCGAATATCGACTTCAACGGTGAACACGCCCGAGTTACCCGAACGATTAATCATCAATTCACTGACAACGCCTGTCCGGTCGTTGTCTGGAATATCAACTCGCTCGTTGCTTTCGAAACGGTTTTCAGGCTCTGGATCCGGGCCCGGCTCACTGCCGCCAATGATTTCCAACGCGCCATGAGCATCGGCAATACCCGGCCCACATAGGCTGGTCGTACAACGATTGCTGCCTGATACCGCTGGGAAAGTGCGTGCCGTTTGCTGCAACGCGTCCTTCACTTGGTCGTGGGTCAGGTTCGGCTGTACGGCGTACATCAGCGCCGCAATACCAGCAACGTGCGGAGCCGCCATACTGGTGCCTTGCTGGAACGCATAGCTGTCACTGCCAATGGACGTACGACCGCTGTTATGCGTCGACAGAACACCGCCGACTTGGCTTTGTGACATCTCGCCACCGGGTGCAGCAATGTGTATACCGTCACCGTAGTTGGAGTAGAACGCCCGCGCACCCTGCCGGTTGGTCGAGGCCACGCTGATGACGTTAGGGCAGTTGGCCGGTGTTGCGTTGGCGACATTCTGGTTTTCATTACCCGCCGCCACGACTATCGTCGCACCTGCGTTTACCGCGTCATTGATGGCACGCTGATATGCCAAACCACACTGGGCCGTACCGCCCAAGCTCATATTAATCACCTGAGCCGGGTTTGGATTATTAGGCACACCGGCGACCGGCAAACCGGCAGCCCAACGGATACCATCGGCGATGTCAGATGTGTAACCACCACAACGTCCCAGTACGCGCACGGGTACGATCTTCGCCTGCCAAGCGACGCCCGTCACACCCACGCCGTTGTTACCTGCGGCCGCAATCGTGCCTGCCACATGTGTACCATGCCAGCTGTTGGTGGTGTCACGCGCTGGGCGGTTATTTCCACACGCACCCGCCCGCACCCAGTCACCGGGATCAGACGCATCGCTGTCGCGACCGTCGCCGTCGTTCGCCATCCACACGTCCGACACAAAGTCGTATCCGGGCAGCAAGTTATCCACTAAGTCAGCGTGAGGACGAATGCCGGTATCCAGTACCGCGACCACCACGTCATTGCTGCCGGTTGTGATCGACCATGCTGCAGGGGCATTGATGCCGCCCGCTGGTTCGTACAGATGCCACTGTTGCTGATACTGCGGGTCGTTAGGCGTCATCAATGGCTGCATACGATGATCAATTTCTACGTGTTCAATGTCGTCACGGGCCTGCAGCTCGCTGATGGCACGGCTCAGGCCGTCCTCGTCATCTACTCCGGCTAAGCGAACGACTAGCCCACCTTCAGCAGCACTGCGGACGGCGGTGAATTGATAGCCGGTCTGAGTGTTGAGTCGAGCAATCCGCTGATCCACAAGGGCTCGACCTTGAACCTGTGCATCCGAGTCGCTTTTACGATAGTGGATGATCAGTCGCTCGCCGGAAAAATCGTTGTCCGACGTGTCGATCAGATTGTCGTGCTGATCTTGCGCTGTGTAATCGTTGGGTACGCTGTCAGAAAGACAGCCTGCGAGCACTAAAACCAAGGGCAGCATCAGCACCAACGGTCGTCCTGTTTTACAAAATGGCATGGAATATTTTCCTTATTAGTTAAAGACCCGGTACGGCGCGATTGCCGCACCTTACTCTTGCTAGGCAACTGTTCTGCTCGTCCTTTTTGTTGTACAAGCTGCCTGACACCACCCAAGATAGTAATGAATCCCAAGAGTGTAAAAATCTAATGACAGGAATAGCGCAGGCTGTGAAAGTGGTCACAGAGCCAAGTGGGGATTATTGAATTCAGTGCGGCAAAGGCACCTCTTTAAGGCCTATATACTGCCGTTAAGCGGGTAAATCTGGCTGATTGTGCTGTAACAGCGACACCCACTGCTTATTTTCATCCGCCAAGGTGTCGGTAAAAGCCCGCACCAGCTCACGCAGTTCGCGCGTGCGCGCCCACGCTATGGCTTGGTCGTTGATAGCCACGCCCGCTTCGGTGATGGTTTGGTGCATCTGCATGGCCTGGCTGAGGGTGGTGAGGCGCTGCCACGTCTGTGCTGATATCGCCGAAATACGCCCTACTTCGTTTTGGTTCAAAATACCGTGAATCGCCGCGCCCCATGCCGGAAAGAACGCGGTAAAAAACAGGATGCCGGGCAGATGAAACACGAAGTGGCTCAGCACTGCAGCAAAGGTCAACGCAAACAGCAGCAATGAAAAACGGTGCAGCCGGTGATGGTCTTTGTGCAAGCGATGATACTTACTCTGATAATAAGCCCGGTTGTCGGCCAGCGCGTGATTCACGCCTTGTAGGATGGCGTCGTTGTGATGCGTAATGCGGAAGTAAGCCTTGCCCGCAGCGCTTTTTGGCAAGCCCTCGGCAACGACAATGCGCTGCAATATCCAGCCTTCGGGTTGAATGACACGAACGGGCGAATGCGCTTCTTTCTCCGGGTTGGCCTCAGGCTCCCAAACCCGTTGTTTAACGCTTTCGGGCATAACCATTAAGGGAAAGCCGATGCGCAGAATACGCAGTTGCTCGGCCAGATACCGATAACTCATCCAGCGCTCATGCCAGCCCTTAAAGCGCGCAATCAACACCCGTCCCACCACAAAGCGCAACAAGATAAATTCCAGCACCACCCAAATGTAGTACCAGCCTGGCTCTTTGGCGGGCCAGAGGTAAATAGCGCCCGCGACGGCGCAAAACACCGCCAAAGCAGCCGCGTAATAGATAACCCAGGTATCATCACGGTAACGGGTGGCAAATACACGGGCTTGCGCATCGGCCCAATGGAAGAATCCGGGCAGCGATGTCTCGCGAATGGGGCTTGAGGGCGCGTCACTATGGTTTTGCTGCGTCTCCAGGCGCTCCGAGCGCAAGGCGCGTACCGCTTCGCGCGGCTCGAGTTTAATCAAGCCAGAAAAGAAGCCATGTAGGCGGCTGACCATGTTTTCTTGCCAACTGATTTTCCGCACATCGCTGTTCAAGCATTCCAAAATGTGCAACCCAGCACTGCGTTGCGGTGGGTTCAGCATCACCTGCAACCAGAGCACGCCCCCCAACAACCAGTTGAACAACCCGAGTGGTCGCCGAGTGCCGCCGAACGTCACGAAAAACTTCAACCAACCCAGCAGGTAACCCAGTGTGGTGTCTTGCCGTGCAATACGTCGTCGTAACACGCGCTCTTCATTGTCTTCATTGAGCGCCGGTAGGAACGGCAGCAACAAGCCCTCGAGCCACACATCCAATTGCTGGTCGAAACCTGAGTCGTGCAGCGCGTAGCGATTGAACAGTCCGCGCAGCAGTTCCGGCGTGGCGTCCAGCACATCTATTTCGGTCAAGGCACGATCAGTCAGTCGGGCCGGATCCGCCAACCAAACATTCGGAGCTTCGCCGTTCTGTGCCAGTTCAAGCCAGATGACCGGAATGCGCCGCAGCAGTGCAGATTTCACGGCTAAGGCAGTGCCGCTGGTCATGGGAAAAGGCTCTTGCCCATCCCACACGGCGATCATCAGATCGGAGAAACTCAACACCATGCGGTCACGCAGGCTGTAGTCGTCTTGGCGCAGGGTGCGCGAGCGCACGCCGGTAGGTTTCATGCCGAGTGAAATCGCGCGCTGCGGCTCGGGCTCTTGGTAGCTGGCGTCGTCGGCGCGTCCGGGAGCGACAACATGCAGCTCATATCCGTTGGGTTGCGCGGCGTTGGCGGCCATTTCATCCACACCATCCGCAACGCCCGTCAACAGTCGATAGACCGGCGGCACGTCGTCGTACACCCGGGCACCGGTCGCAAAGGCCTGTTCCGCACGCGCTTGCACCCGTTGCAACACCGCGTTCAAGACCTCAGCGATAGCAGAGCTTCGAGGTTCATAGCCGGACTGCTGCAAACGCTTAGCCCGATGTCCGGTCACCATCACACCCAGAGCGGGCGCGATGCGATGATGATAGTCAGCGGTCTGCGTGGGCATAGCGGAGCGTCCTAGCCTAAAAATGTTATCTTAGACTAGGGAAGCTCTTAAGTAATCCCTCGCGACCCTTATCTTTGGCATCGTGCGTCACCGTGCATCCATGCAGTCGTGCGCTAGTCCATCCGCGCTCCGACATGAATAGCCAATGCTTCCAGCGGGGCCAGGGTGACAAGCAACTCGCCGTCGGCATTCACACTCAGGGTTTGGCCTGCGCAGTCATCCGGCTCGGCGGCCAACACGTTGCAGTACTCACCGGCAGGCAACGACGTCGGCAAGTTGACGCTCATCACGCCGTCGGTCTCACGGTTAATGGCCACAAAACCAGCCCCGTCACGCGCGAAGGCGATTTGATTCGCGCCGTTGTCCCACCAGTTCACCACCGGGCTAGACTCGGCGATGGCGCGAAACGCCACCATGTTGGCAATGGGACGCCAGCGGTGTTCGCACACCCAGTCGTCACCAAAGCAATTCACTGCTTGGTCGCCGTGCACGGAGGCCGCAGGCGGGCCCATTTCGGTATTGCTGAAGCGATAGCTGGACATAATGCGCGGGTAGCCGTAAGGCCACGCCAGCATGTACACATTGGCAAGGTCGTACAGACCGGGTGTAGCTTCTTGATGGGTCAGGATATTGCCCCCGGCACCATGACCGCGTTGGTTGTCGTGGTTGTCGGTAAACACCACCACGTCCGAACCGGCGTGTTGGAATTCACCCCATACCTGCCCGAAATTCGCCAACCAAGCCAGACTGCCCGTTTTGAACACGCGCGAGATTTCACGGCTGTAGATGAATTCTTCCACCATGCCTAAACCGAGATACTCACTGGAGCGAATCGGCTCATTACCGAGGTCGATGATTTCTGAAAAGAAATACGGATCGCCGGTAACGCGGTTAATAATGCCCGCGATGTCGTCTGCGGCCATGTGCTTGGCCGCGTCAATACGGAACCCCGTTACGCCGATATCGACCAAGTCTTGTATGTAGGCAGCAAGGGTTTGTTGTACGTATTCATTGCTGGTGTTCAGGTCAGGCAGTTCCGACAATTGGCACTCTTGCACCTCTGTACGGTTCTGATAATTGCTGATCACGCATTCCGGGTGGTAATCACCAACATCGTACAGACCTGGGTGATTCATTCGGCTCCACTCTGTACCACCGCTGCCCACCGGACCACCGGCGCCCACACCATTACCTGCGGTAGGGTTCCACGTATCGATATCAGCGGTGTGGTTGATCACCAAATCAGCGTAGATCTCTACACCCACGGCGTTGCAGCGCTGCACCATGTCGATGAACTGCGCCCGGTCACCGCTGCGCGAATTCAACTGATAGCTGACGGGCTGATAGCGCGTCCACCAGGTATTACCGACAATGTGCTCTTGCGGGGGCGACACCTGCACAGCGGTGAAGCCCTTGTCGCTCAGATGCAGCTCACATTCCTGCGCGATGTCCGGCCAGCTCCACTCGAACAGATGCACAAAGGCAACCTTATTCTCGGGTAACACGGGCTCCTCCGGGTCAATGATCACCACGCCATCGTCGCGTTCTTCGGCGCTCATGGGGTCGCAGTTGCGCTGCCAGACGCCGCCCTGATAGCAGCCGTTTTCCGCGCGCGTTAAATCACTCGTTTGTGCCCTGCCGTTATCATTGAACACCACATTGATACTGCTGACGCCATCAAAGGCATAACGATACCAACCGTCACCCACGCTGGTCATAGCCACACCGGGCCATGAAGAGTTGGTCACACTGCCGGCGGGGATAGCGTTCCAATAATGCACATACGCCGTGCCCCAATTGGTTGGTTTTTCAAAGTACACCACCAGGCTTTCGACGGGGTCATTGCCGTCGCCGGGCGTTTGACCATCGTCATCATCGTCGTCCGCCAGCGCCACCAAGGTTACCGTGACGATCTGATTGCCCGGGTTACTGCGATTCAAAGTAAGACGGTATTCTCCGCTTTCCGCCACGGTGATCTGCAAGTTGCCATCACTGCCACCGGCAGCCATCACGGCCACGGAGCCACCACCGTCACTGAAATTCGCACTGTTGGTTTGCGTACCCCAGTCGGCATCAGCAATCTTAAAGGCATAGGTACCGGCATTGAGGTCGATCAAGCGCGTATAGGTATCGTTGCCGCTGTAGCTCATCGCCGTGCCATGCGTCCAACCGTTCATTTCACCCAGCAGGAACAAACTGTGTGGCGCCGCCTCACCCAAGCCGATGCCTTGCTCAGCCCCTTGGGGCAATACAAACACCGCCGTGGTGCGCGCCGGAACGGTGAAGGTACCGTTGGCGCTGTCGAAGCCCGCATTGAACGCCGTTGAACTGGTGCGGTGCGCAGGATGCAGCGTGAAACCTTGGCCTACCGCTTCCGCCACACTGTAGCTTTGCGCACTGCCACTGGCGTTGAACAGCACCACCACGGCATCGTGGTCGGGGTCGATGTCCGTTAGACCCAGGCCATCGTTGATGCTCTTGACGATCAAGCCTTGAATCTGGTTGCTACCCGTGTTGTGGAAGCGCACGCGGTCCCGCACATCGGCGGCGCTGGACAAACGGAACAGCTTGCTGCTGGCCCGTATGCGCATCAGATCAAGGAAGTACTCGTAGGTTGCATCAATGTGCTGCGGTTGCGGCTGGGATGCCGGGTTTTGAATGATCTGCGCAATGCGGTCATAGCGCGGTTCGTTCTTTTCGCGCACCGGCAAGCCGACGTTCCAGTTGTTGGTTTGCCGGGTGAAATCGACGTAGTTGAACCAGTCACCGCTGTCGTAGCTGTCGCGGTCCATCGACTTCGAACGCAGCAGTTCAGAACCCATGTGAATGAACGGAATACCCTGCCCCAGCATGGGATAGGAGAGCGCGACTTGATGCGCCTGAACGCGGTCTTGGGTGTTCATGCCGGCAGGCAGATTGTCTTGCAGAATGTCCCACAGGGTTTCGTTGTCATGCTTGGACACATAATTCACTGTGTCGGCGGGGTCCGCACTGTAACCTGCGGGCTGGCCGTTCCAGATGTAGTCGTAGGTGCGTTCAATGGTGTTCGAGGCGGTACGGAATTCGTAACTGCCCACATTGCCGACCAAACCGATGCGCGTCACATCTTGTTGATGCAAGGCCCCACCACCGGTGAACAGGTCTCCAGCGCGCACAGCTTCGCGCAAGCGGTCGGAGAATGTGCCGACGTGCGTACCGGCCATATTGAGCTGACTAGCTTGGTCAAAGCGACGATCGTCCATCACCTCACCAAAATTCCAGCCTTCGCCGTAGAAGTAGTTGGTGGGGTGCACGGCTTGCACCGCGTCACGCGCCCGCAGCACGGCGTCACGCGGAATATGGCCCATTAAGTCAAAGCGGAACGCATCAAAGCGGTAGTGCTCGGCCCAACTGACCAAGGAGTCCACCATGAGCTTTTCCATCATGCGCCATTCAGTAGCGGTGTTCGGGCAGCAAGTGGTGTCTTCAATAGCGCCGGTGACTTCATTGCGGCGGTGGTAATAACCCGGCACCACTTTATCGAGCACCGACTTTTCATCCAGTCCAGCCTGAAACGTGTGGTTGTACACCACATCCAGCGCCACCAGTAACCCCATGTCGTGCATGCTGGCGATCAGTTCACGCAACTCACGAATGCGTGTTACGCCTTCCGGGTTCGTGGCGTAGCTGCCTTCGGGGGCAAAAAAGTGGTACGGATCGTAACCCCAGTTAAAGCTGTCCAACGCACGCATATCTTCCACCAAGGCTTGCGCGCGGTCGGTGGTGGGGTCAAAGCTTTCAAAGACACTGAGTAAGGTCTGGCTGGATGAGAATTCAGCGCAAACGAACGACGCTGGGCGCTGCGCACAGAGGTCGGCCACCGTATGGTTCAAGTCTACTTGCAACGCAGGGTCTTCAATCATCGAACCGAGGTCGTTCACCGGCAGCAGGTGAATCATGTTCAAACCGGCATCGGCCAGGGTTTGCAAATGCTGCATGGGCGCTGTGTTGGCCAAGGTGAAGGCCTTATAGGTACCGCGATACTGCGCTGGCGTTGAGGTATCCCGCGCGCTGAAATCACGTACATGCGCTTCGTAGATAATGAGGTCGGTCGGGTCCGGCATAGTGGGACGACTCAATGTATCCCATTGGGCGGGCTTCAGGTCGGCATCTTGCAAGTCAACCACCTGGCTGTAACGGCTGTCGGTGGACAAGCTCAGCGCATAGGGGTCGGTCACTTCATAGGTTTCAAGCGCCAATGTATCAGGGTGAAAAACAGTGATTTCATAACGGAAGAACTGCCGGTCCACATCGGGACGAAATGCTGTGGTCGACCACACACCGGTCGCCATGTCTTCGGTCAGTTCAATGCTGTCGAGCAGCGCTTTGTTAGCATCGTACAATTTCAAATTCACTGTCAGAGCGGTCGGCGCCCACACGCGGAACGTCACGTCAGAACCTACAAACTGCACGCCCAAATCAACGTCCACCGCACTGCCCGTGCCCGTAGCGTAGAGATCATCCAACACGCCGGGAATTTGCACTTGCGTGGCTTGGCGCATGGCGCCCTGCGTGTCATAGGCGACGACGACCAGTTGCTGCTTCAACAGCGCTTTGCGCACGTCATCCGACAAGCTGGCATCTAACGCAAAGGCATCACCCGACAGACTGCGGAAGCGGTCACTCACATCACCGCTGACACTGCTGGGCTGCAACTCGAAATAGCCGCCCGTGCCAAATACGCCAGAACTGGTGACTACCAAATCGGCGGCCGGAGAATGGTACAGCCGCACACTCCAATTACCGTCCAGTCCGCCCTGCCAGAGCAACGTCTCGGCATTCAGCCAATGCATGGCCGCGGTATCGGGAACGGTATTGATTTCGACGATGGCACCCGAAGCGGGCTCTATTTCACCGTCTGACGGTACGACGATGGTTTGTTTAGCCCCGGTATTTCCTGTACCGGGTGTGCCCGCGTCTGCATCCTGCGTGGCATCAGGTGTGGCCCCGGAGGCATCGGTGCTGTTCGCATTACCCGATTCGGGATCGCAGGCGGCCAGCGCCAAAGTAAGAAAAAATAGAATAGGCTTCGACCAGCTTACGCTGGCGATCAGACGGTTCAGAGACATGTGAGTACCCGGCTTCGTTATTGTTGTTGGCGATCAGGTGTCATCTTGTTGTAATTTTTGACGAAGCCATTAAAACGCAGCCAATAGCGAATTTTCAGTTAGAACTGCCTATGCGGTTGAAAAACGCCCGCACGGCGTAGAGAGGGGTCGAAAGCAGGAGAAAGGGTGGGGTTTGGGGTACAAAACAGTGGTAGCCTGTCTACGCCTAGGGGGCGTAGACCGCAATGGTTTACGCCTCTTTAGATGCCGCCATAACGCTGTCGGCCAAGGCAAGGCCTGCTTCTTCGTAAACATAGAATACGGCATCGGCGCCCAGCTTCTGTAACGGCTTGGTCTCGTCCGGGTACTCCACAATGGCAGCCACCTTGCCGGCGAATTTTCGTCCTTTGAGCTGCTCCAAGGCAAACACATTACCCGCGTGATGCGGCATGGCGAGAAGCACCAATTGAATACCCTCCGACAACAAGATCTTTTCCCAGAAATCCGAATCCACCGCATCACCTTCCAGCAGCCGAAAGCCTTGCGCACGCCAGCGTTCCACCGTGGATTCGTTGTTATCAATGCCCAACACCCGCAAGCCGTAGTGCTTTTCCAAACGCTGATAAGCCCCCCGACCAATCTTACCCATACCCAGTACAATGGCCTGGGCATCACCCAGCTCCACCGGGCGATCATGCGGATGCAAACGGCCAGCAGGCGCTTCGGGCAACAACGGCCTGATCCGCCGATACAGGCGTTCACTGAAGACGTTCAGTATCGATACCACCACAAAACTCAAAGCCACCGCCAGCGATAAAATGACCAACCAGTCGGCCGACAACCAGCCTTGCGCCAACGCCAGGGCGGCGACGATCAAACCGAACTCAGAGAAATTACTGAGACTCAAGGTCGCCAACACCGTTGTCCGAGCACGCAAACGGAATTGCGGGAAGATCAGCATAAACAGCACTGTCTTCAGCGGCAGTACCAACATAATCAACAAGGCCACGCCCAAATGTTCCCATGTGGGTAAAGCCAGCAAACCGATGGACAAGAAGAAGCCGACTAAGAACAACTCTTTGATGTTGAACAACGCACGGGCGAGTGACGCCGCTGCCTTGTGCGGTGCCAGCAACATACCCACCACCAGCGCGCCTAAGTCGCCCTTAACACCGACCCATTCAAACAACTGATAGCCCAGCACCAAGGCCACCAAGAAACCAAACAGCACCTGCATCTCGCCATGCCCTAGACGATTCATCAAGTGCCGAATCAGCGGTGCCAACGGGATTAACAACAACAGACCCAACGCCCAAACGCTCGGCAGCTGACCGGTGGACGCGGTGAGAAACAATACGGCAAAAATATCCTGCATGATCAGCACGCCAATGGCGATGCGACCGTACAATGAACTCGTTTCACTGCGGTCTTCCAAGACCTTCACCGCAAACACGGTACTGGAGAACGACAGTGCAAAGCCCAAAACCAGCATGGACGACCAATCGTTATCTTGCAGCAAGCGCAAACCCAAGGCTTTCAGCCCAATCAACACGCCCAAGAACAAGGCACTGGAGAGCACCATGTGCGCCGTTGCACTCCCCCACACCACGGGTTGCAGCAGCGACCGGACATTCAGCTTTAGGCCAATGGTAAACAGCAGCAAGGTCACGCCCAAATTCGCTATGGTGGTCAGCTCCGGGGTCATTTCATACCCCATGGCGTTCAACGCGAAACCCGCTACCAGAAAACCGGCCAACGGCGGCAGGCGCACCGCCATGGCCAACAAGCCACCAACAAAAGCGTAGATAAAAAAGGCAGGTTCCATCAGCTTATCACTGTGGTAATGTCATGATTATGGTGTTAACTGGCGAGTCTATTAGGAGACGAGGATACAACATGGGCAAGCCCGGCACTACTGGCCTGCAACGCATCATTAATGCAACACGCTACTCCATGCTCGGCTTTCGCGCCGCGTACCGCAACGAAGCGGCCTTTCGGCAAGAACTGTTGCTGGTAGCCTGCGCAGTATTGGCAGCGGCCTTTCTGGCGGACACCCTGTTGCAGTGGTTACTATTGGTTGGCACAGGCCTTTTGGTGTTGATCGTCGAGCTGCTGAATTCCGCCATTGAAGCGGTGGTAGACCACGCCAGCCCGGAATGGCACGAACTGGCCGGACGCGCGAAAGACATGGGTTCCGCCGCTGTGTTCACCAGCCTGATGCTCATGGCGCTGACCTGGGGCGTGGTGGTGTGGGAGACGCAAATTTTGGGGCGCTTCGTCGGCTAGAGGGTCTCAACTACCGTCGTCACCACCGCCAACCGCGCATTGCCGCGCAAACGCACTTCACCCAAACACGCGGGCAGCAACACAATACTGCCCTGCTGCACAGTTTGGTCGGCCACCTCGGCTTCACCTTCGAGCACCAGCAATAACTCGGCACTGCCGCTGGTGCCCAGTGTGGTTCTGCTCTCATTCAAGTCAATCAGGTGCAATTGGAAGTCAGTACAGGGCACATCGTAACGCGTTACGCCCTGCTCCGTAGTTCCCGGTTGCACCTGCACGCTGTCGGCGCGAATTTCGGTCACGCGCAGTAATTCCGCGACATCTTTGTACTTGCTGGTCAGCCCACCGCGCAGCACATTGTCGGAGCTCGCCATCACTTCCAAGCCGGTGCCGCGCAAATAAGCATGCGGGATTCCGGCGTCTAAATAAATCGCTTCTCCCGGCTGGAGCACCTGTACGTTCAACAGCAACGGAAAGAAGATGCCCATGTCTGCACCGTATTGCTGGTGCAACTGGGCCATCCAGGCGAACTCACTGCCGTCGGGCAGCACCGCCATGGCGTCATCGACAATGCGCCGAACGTCTGCTGCTGGCAGCGCCAATGACCACGCATAGAGTTCTTCTAAGGCCGACAAACCATCGCGCTGCAACGGCTCAACCCACGCCTGTAAGGCGGCGCAACTCAACTGCGCCAAGCGCTCTGCTACGGCTTCGGGCTGCCGAAAGCCGGCCATGGCGTGAAACTCCGTCAATGCCACCAAGAGTTCGGGCTTATGGTTGTCGTCTTTGTAATTGCGCGTGGGGTCAGTCAGCGCTTTGCCCTGCGCATTTTCGGCGGCAAACCCCGCTTCAGCCTGTTGCTTCGAGGGGTGCACCTGTATGGATAACGCACTGCCTGCACTTAGCACCTTAAAGAGATAAGGCAACCGATTCTGCAGTTCAGCGTGTTGTGGCCCGAGAATGTCTTCCGGATAACGGTCGATTAAAGCATCCAGATGTGTGATGCCTTCTATCGTTTCTGCCAAAGGGGACGGTAACCCTGCATGCGCGCCCATCCACAGCTCGGCCACCGGTAACACTTCGTCTTTCGTGATCCAACCCAGCACCTGCGCGATGCCATCGCGGCTACCCCACGCATAATGTTGAAAGATTGGCTGCAAAAGAATGGGCTGGTGCACACAGGGCATGAAGTAATCACCATAAAGAATCGACATTGCAGTTTAGCGCGCTCCCTGTCCGAGCACCACGGCCCTTTCGAGCTTCAATACTTTTACATATTGGAGAGGGAATTTAATTACTCGGCTTGTCCGGTTTCGACTATAAATAAATGACATGATTATAATTTAGGAGCATATCATGAACTGGGTAAACCGGAGTCTGTTCAACAAGCTGTTGGCCATCATCACAGGCGGCTGCCTACTGATTCTGATTGCTGGCGCGTATTACTTCCAACGCGTCAACCACAGCATCAATCAATACAATCAATTGATCGCCAGCGAAATCGCCATCGAGCGACAAATCAGCCTGATGTCGAACGAATTCAAAACCCAGATTCAAGAATGGAAAAACGTCTTGCTGCGCGGTCACGACCCGGCGCAGCTCGACCGTTTTTGGACCAGTTTCCAACACCAAGAACGCCTTGTTCAAGACATTGGCGCACGGGTACTGCCCATGATGTCCGAAGGGCCAGAGCGGCAGTTAGTACAAGAGTTTCTGCAAGCGCACCGTACCATGGGCGAGCGCTATCGCGGTGGTTTGGAAGACTTCAGGGCCAGTGGTTTTAACCACATTGCGGGCGATGCAGCGGTAGCCGGGATGGACCGTGAACCGACGCGACTATTGAATGCAGCGGCCACGGCGCTCAGCAACTATGCCGTTGAGCGCTCTGATCAAATTCCGGACGAAGTGTCCTCTGCCACCCTGCTCGCTGGAGCCTTATTGATGGCAGCCATCCTGGCATTTGGCACAGTGGCCATGTTGGTGGTCAATTCAGCCATTGTGAAACCAAGCCGTAGCCTGATTGGCGCTATACACGCACTGAGCCAAGGGCAACTGGACAACAACATTGATATTCGCCGCCAGGATGAACTGGGCGTCTTGGCTTCCGCGGCCCGCGAACTGCAAAGTTTCTTAGCCGCCATCGCAAAAGAAATGCACCAAACCTCTGATGCACTCGACAACGCCACGGAAAGCTTGGTTACGGCGTCCAACGCCATTGTCGAACACACCAACGGCGCCAACGACAGCACTGCACAAGTAGCAACCGCCATGGAAGAAATGGCGTCTGCAGCGCAAGAGGTGTCTAACCATGCACAAGACGCCGCCAGCCTAGCCAACCAAGCCAACGAAGCAGCAATGACCGGATTGAAAGCGATGGACGAGGCGCGCAGTTCTATTGATCGGTTAGCTGAACAAATCGGGTCTTCCATGAAAACGGTCGACAAACTGGAAACCGAAACAGCCAACATTGGCAATGTGTTGGACGTCATCAAAGCCATTGCTGAACAAACCAACTTGCTGGCCTTAAACGCCGCCATTGAAGCCGCGCGCGCCGGTGAACAAGGCCGGGGCTTTGCCGTGGTGGCCGATGAAGTTCGGTCATTGGCGCAACGCACTCAAACTTCCACCCAAGAGATTCAAGGTATTATTGAAAGTGTACAAAGCGGCGCGCGGGACACCGTTACCGTGATGAAACAGTCACGCGACATCTCACAGCAAAGCGTCAGCACTTTCAATGAATCGGCAGAACAACTGCACAACGTCACCAACGCTATTGGCGACATCAACACCATTAACACGCAGGTTGCTACAGCCTCGGAAGAACAAACCAGCGTGGCCGGTGATATCGCCAAAAACATATCGAGCGTGGCAGAGCAAACGGAAGAAACGGCAACCACCGCCCGCAGCTTGAATGGCATATCCGCGACGCTGCAAGAGATGGTACGACGTAATCGAGAACTCAGTGGTCGCTTTTCGGGGGTAACCGGCTGAGATAAATCAACATATGTTCGGCCAGAGGGCTGGCCTCCTACATGTAGGAGTTCGGCCCTCCACGCCAACAGCCGACCACACATTGTCGACAATCTATCACTTTATTATGGACACAGACGGATAATTACGACTATTATGTCGACAATCTTAATCCGAGTGTCGACACATGACCGTCTCCACACTGAAAACTCAGACCATCACCGAAGACCTCGCCCAGCGTCTCAGCCAAGCCATCATTCATGGCGAAATGCCGCAGGGCAGCAAGATTTCCGAACCTGAACTGGCGCGCAAGTACGGCGTATCCCGTGGGCCATTGCGCGAAGCCATTGTGAAATTGGAAGGTATGGGCCTGGTCACCCGCATTCCTAACGTGGGCGCGCGCGTGGTGGAATTGTCGACAGAATCCCTCGCTAACACCTTCGCCATCCGCGAAGCGCTGGAAGGCATGGCAGCACGTCAAGCCTGCGAATTCATTTCCGACGCCGAGTTGGACGAGCTAAAAGCACTGCTGGAACAACACGAACAAGACTTGCTAGCCAGTGGCGGCGAACACTACGCCGACCAAGAAGGCAATTACGACTTTCACAACCGCATCATCCGCGCCAGCCGCAACAAACAACTGATTGCCCTGCTGTGCGACGAACTCTACGCCGTGGTGCGCATGTACCGCCAACAAACCGCCGACCACCGCACCGACCCTATTCAAGCGCTGCGCGAACATCAGATGATTCTCGACGCGCTGCGCAACCGCGAAGCCGACTTGGCCGAGCTGTTGATGCGCCGCCACATCAGCCGGTCACGGCGCTTGCTTGAACATTATCTTTCGCACACATCTAAACCCTAAACATCAGCTAACAGGAGGCCACCGCATGGCATCTTCAACCACAGCACTTTCACAAGGCGCAAAATTCCGCCAAGCCGTGGCCGACCACGCCCCCTTGCAAGTGGTCGGTACTATTAATGCCTACACCGCCATGATGGCAAAACAGACCGGGCATCAGGCTATTTATCTGTCTGGCGGCGGCGTCGCCAACGCCTCCTACGGCCTGCCGGATTTAGGCATCACCTCACTGAATGACGTACTGGAAGACGTACGCCGCATCACAGCCGCTTGTGACCTGCCTTTATTGGTCGACGCCGACACCGGCTTTGGTGGCGTGTTCAACATCAAGCGCACAGTGACAGAAATGGAACGCGCAGGCGCAGCCGCCATTCACATTGAAGACCAAGTCGCGCAAAAACGCTGCGGCCACCGCCCGAACAAAGCCATCGTATCGGCCGGAGAAATGACCGACCGCATTAAAAGCGCCGCCGATGCCCGTACCGACAGCAGCTTCGTCATCATGGCACGCACTGACGCACTTGCCGTTGAAGGCATGGACTCCGCCATTGAGCGCGCCGTGACCTGCGTGGAAGCCGGGGCCGACATGATCTTCCCGGAAGCCATGATCACCCTCGAACAATACCAACAGTTTGTCGACGCGGTGAAAGTACCGGTACTCGCGAACATCACCGAATTCGGCGCGACGCCACTGTTCAGCAAAGAAGAACTCGCCACCGTCGGCGTGAGCTTAGTGCTGTACCCGCTGTCAGCTTTCCGCGCCATGAACAAAGCGGCGCTGAACGTGTACCAACACATTCTGCAAGACGGCCACCAGCGGGACGTGGTGGATACCATGCAGACCCGTATGGAGCTGTACGATTTTCTGAACTACCACGACTATGAACAGACCCTAGACCGGTTGTTCGGCAAGGATTAACTCCCTGTAACCCGAGCTGGCAAAGCCTATTGCCAGACTTGGTGTTTGCTACCGGTGTTTGTCCCTACCGGGGAAGTCCTGCACACGGCGTATGCGGCCCGGACGGCCGCATCCGAGCCCCCATGGATGGGTTCACGGCGTCCGTGGAAAGGACTTCCCCGGTAGGGACAAACACCTTACAAATCAAAGAGGACAATAATAATGACCGACACCACAGCGAAACCCCTATCTGGCGCAGGCCTGCGCGGCCAATCCGCCGGCGAAACCGCCCTCTGCACCGTCGGTAAAACCGGCGCCGGCCTCACCTATCGCGGCTACGACGTCAAAGAACTCGCCGACAAAACCCAATTTGAAGAAGTCGCCTACCTGCTGCTGTACGGCAAACTGCCCAACCGCACCGAACTGGCAGGTTACATCAGCCGCCTAAAAAGCCTGCGCGGCCTACCCGACGCCCTAAAAGCCGTACTGGAACAGATCCCCGCCGACGCCCACCCCATGGACGTCCTGCGCACCGGCTGCTCCATGCTCGGCAACCTCGAGACCGAACACAGCTTTAGCGACCAACTGAACCACATCGACCGCATGCTGGCCGTCTTCCCGTCCATCATCAACTACTGGTATCGCTTCAGCCACCACGGCGAGCGCATCGATACCCTGGCCCCCGAAGTCGACTCCATTGGCGGCCACTTCCTTGCCCTGCTGCACGGCAAAAAACCCAGCGAACTGCACGAACGCGTCATGAACGTCTCGCTGATTTTGTACGCCGAACACGAATTCAACGCCTCAACGTTCGCCGCCCGCGTCTGCGCCTCCACCTTGTCCGACGTCCATTCCGCCGTCACCGCTGCCATCGGTACTTTACGAGGCCCACTGCACGGTGGCGCGAACGAAGCCGCGATGGACATGATCCAACAATGGAAATCGCCCGACGAAGCAGAAGAAGCCATTCTGGGTATGCTGGCGCGTAAAGACAAAATCATGGGTTTTGGGCACGCCATTTATCGCACCCACGACCCACGCAACGACATCATCAAACTGTGGTCGGAAAAACTGGCCGCCGAAGTGGGCGACACCGTGCTTTACCCCGTGTCTGTGCGTTGTGAAGAAGTGATGTGGCGCGAGAAAAAACTGTTCTGCAACGCCGACTTCTTCCACGCCTCTGCGTACCATTTTATGGGCATCCCCACCCCGTTGTTCACCCCCATTTTCGTGTGTTCACGGGTGAGCGGCTGGACCGCCCACATCATGGAACAACGCGCCAACAACCGCATCATTCGTCCCAGCGCCGACTACACCGGGCCAGAAAACCGCCCCGTACCGGCACTCGACGAACGCGCCTAAACACCACCGGAATCAGCGAGCCCAATGATGAACAGCCTCTACAGAAAAACGCTCCCCGGCACCGCACTCGATTATTTTGACGCCCGTGCTGCGGTAGACGCCCTCACACCCGGCGCTTACGACACGCTGCCGTACACCTCGCGTGTGTTGGCCGAAAACCTCGTGCGCCGCTGCGACCCCGAGTTGCTGAACGACGCCCTGCGCCAGTTGATCGAGCGCAAGCGTGACCTCGATTTTCCGTGGTTTCCGGCGCGTGTGGTGTGTCACGACATCTTGGGCCAAACCGCATTGGTAGACTTGGCTGGCCTGCGCGACGCCATTGCCGCCATGGGCGGCGACCCGGCCAAGGTCAACCCTGTAGTGCCAACGCAGTTGATTGTGGACCACTCGCTGGCGGTTGAGCACGGAGGGAACGACCCGGATTCATTCGCCAAAAACCGCGCCATTGAAGACCGCCGCAATGAAGACCGCTTCCACTTCATCAACTGGACCAAGCAAGCGTTCAAAAACGTCGATGTGATTCCGCCCGGCAACGGCATCATGCACCAGATCAACCTGGAAAAAATGTCGCCGGTGATTCACGCGGTAGACGGCGTCGCCTACCCCGATACCTTGGTCGGCACCGACAGCCACACCCCGCATGTGGACGCACTCGGTGTTATCGCCATTGGTGTGGGCGGTTTGGAAGCGGAAAGCGTCATGCTGGGCCGTGCCTCATGGATGCGCCTGCCCGACATCGTGGGTGTAGAACTGGTCGGCCAGCGCCAACCGGGTATTACCGCGACCGACATCGTTTTGGCGCTGACTGAATTTCTGCGCAACGAGAAAGTGGTATCGACCTGGCTGGAATTCTTTGGCGAGGGTGCCTACTCGCTGACCTTGGGCGACCGAGCGACCATTTCCAACATGACGCCCGAATACGGCGCCACGGCGGCACTGTTCTCCATCGACCAAAACACGCTGGACTATTTAACGCTCACCGGCCGCAGCGCCGAACAAGTAGCCTTGGTTGAGCAGTACGCCAAAACCACCGGTTTGTGGGCCGACAGCCTGAAGAGCGCGCAGTACGAGCGCGTCTTACGCTTTGATCTTTCAACCATAGGCCGCAACATCGCCGGGCCGAGTAACCCGCACAAGCGCGTATCGACCGCCGACCTTGCCAAATTGGGCATCAGCGGCACCGTCGAAAATCACGCCGATGGCCGCATGCCAGACGGCGCAACGATTATCGCCGCCATCACCAGTTGCACCAACACCAGCAACCCGCGCAACGTCATCGCTGCGGGCCTGTTGGCGAAGAAAGCCAATGCCTTGGGCCTGCAAGCTAAACCTTGGGTGAAGACCTCGCTAGCGCCCGGTTCCAAAACCGTACAACTGTATTTGGAAGAAGCGGGCTTGCTGCCCGAACTGGAAAAACTGGGCTTCGGCATCGTCGGTTTTGCCTGCACAACCTGTAATGGCATGAGCGGCGCGCTGGACCCGAAAATCCAGCAAGAGATCATCGACCGCGACCTCTACGCCACCGCCGTATTGTCCGGCAACCGCAACTTCGATGGCCGCATTCACCCCTACGCCAAGCAGGCGTTTTTGGCCTCACCACCGTTAGTCGTGGCCTACGCCATTGCCGGTACTATTCGCTTTGATATCGAAAAAGACGCCCTCGGCGTGGACGCTAAAGGCCAGCCAATTACGCTGAAAGACCTCTGGCCCAGCGACGAAGAAATCGACGCCATTGTCGCCCAAGCGGTGAAACCCGAGCAGTTCAACGCCGTGTACATTCCCATGTTCCAAATCGACGACAGCGCCAAAACGGCAGTCAGCCCGCTTTACGAATGGCGCCCGCAAAGCACCTACATTCGTCGTCCACCCTATTGGGAAGGTGCCCTGGCCAACAAGCCTGCGCTCAAAGGTATGCGTCCGCTGGCCGTGCTGGGCGACAACATCACCACCGACCACCTGTCGCCGTCTAACGCCATCATGCTCGACAGCGCAGCGGGTGAATATCTGGCCAAAATGGGCTTACCAGAAGAAGACTTCAACTCTTATGCCACGCACCGCGGCGACCACCTCACCGCGCAACGCGCCACCTTTGCCAACCCCAAACTGCTGAATGAAATGGTGCAGGAAAACGGCAAAATCAAACAAGGATCGCTGGCGCGCTTAGAGCCCGAAGGCCAAGTGGTGCGCATGTGGGAAGCCATTGAAACCTACATGGCACGCAAGCAGCCGCTGATCATTGTGGCCGGAGCCGACTACGGCCAAGGCTCCTCGCGCGACTGGGCCGCCAAAGGTGTGCGCTTGGCGGGTGTAGAAGCCATTGCCGCCGAAGGTTTTGAGCGCATTCACCGCACGAACCTGGTCGGTATGGGCGTACTGCCGCTGCAATTTGCGCCCGGCACGACGCGGCTTACGTTGCAGTTAGACGGCACCGAAATCTATGCTGTTGAAGGCGACATCGCCCCCGGCGCAACCCTGACTTTGGTGATTGAACGCGCTGACGGAAACAAAGAGCGTGTGCCAGTACAGTGTCGTTTAGACACCGCCGAAGAAGTGTCTATCTACAGCGCAGGCGGCGTATTGCAGCGCTTCGCGCAAGATTTTTTAGAATCTGAAGGAGCTGTGTGATGACCGCAACAAAGACGTTCACACCGCAGCAACGCATCCCCGCCACCTATATGCGCGGTGGCACCAGCAAAGGTGTGTTCTTTCGCTTGGACGACCTACCCACAGTCGCGCAGCAACCCGGCCCGGCGCGTGACACTTTGTTGATGCGGGTGATCGGCAGCCCCGACCCCTACGGCAAACAGATTGACGGCATGGGATGTGCCACTTCCAGCACCAGCAAAACCGTGATCATCAGCCGCAGCACGCGGCCTAACCACGACGTAGACTACCTATTCGGTCAAGTCAGCATCGACCAACCCTTTGTGGATTGGAGCGGTAACTGTGGCAACCTGTCCGCCGCCGTTGGCCCGTTTGCTATTCAAGCCGGATTGATCGACCCCGCACGCATCCCCGAGAACGGTTTGTGCGAGGTGCGCATTTGGCAAGCCAATATCAGCAAAACCATTGTTGCGCACGTACCCATCACCCACGGCCAAGTGCAAGAAACCGGCGACTTCGAACTGGACGGCGTGACCTTCCCCGCCGCCGAGATCGCCGTGGCCTTTATGGACCCCGCCGCCGATGACGACCCGGAAGCCAGCGGCGGCGCACTGTTCCCCACCGGCAACGTGCAGGACCGCTTGGAAGTACCGGATGTCGGTAGCTTCGACGTCACCATGATTAACGCCGGCATTCCCACCATATTCCTGCACGCCGACGCACTGGGTTACACCGGCACCGAACTGCAAGACGCCATCAACAGCGACCCCGCTGCCCTCGCCCGTTTTGAAACCATACGCGCCCATGGCGCCGTAAAAATGGGCTTGATCAAACACCTGGACGAAGCCAAAACCCGCCAACACACCCCCAAAATTGCCTTCGTCGCCCCCGCGCAGAGCTACACCGCCTCCAGCGGTAAAGCCATTGCTGCCAGCGATATAGACTTGGTGGTACGCGCGCTCTCTATGGGCAAACTGCATCACGCCATGATGGGCACCGCCGCCGTCGCCATTGCTGCCGCAGCGGTGATTCCGGGCACCTTGGTGAACCAAGCAGCTGGCGGTAAACAGCGTGATAGCGTTGTCTTCGGCCACCCTTCTGGCACGTTGAGAGTGGGGTCGGTAGCTGAGCAAAATGGCGACGATTGGGAAGTGAAGCAAGTAACGATGAGCCGCAGTGCACGGATTTTAATGGAGGGGTGGGTGCGGGTGCCAGTGTGAGGTTCTCTGCATAGGCTTTCGGGAACATCTAATAACCCCCTTTTCTCAAGCTGGCGTTGTTAAAAATGTCCTCGAAATGCTCACTGGCTTGCCAGAACGACCATAGGTCGGCCCGGAGGGTGAGCGAAGCGAATATTTACAGCCAGTAAACTGCGCTTTATCGGGCATTTTTGTCTAGCCAGCTTTTCGCCTCTGAGGTTTCTAGATGCTCCCTTTCGGGTGTCTGCCTATGTTGCTTTATCAATTACAGATGCGCTGAAGTAGAGTCAGCAGTGGCAAAACCACTAACTCCAACCTTTTTAATCCTGAGCAGCTGTTCATCAGTTGCTTGTAATAGACGGTGCCGGAATATTGCAGCTCCTTGTTTGTACTCCGGTTGAGAACTTTTCCATGAACTCTACAATGTAGTAACTCTCACAATGACTTACACCGCTCCCGCAGTAGGTATCGCAGAATTCAACCAGATTGCACTCCGCCGCCACATATTGCTCGTAAGCCCTTCTCTTATTTTCCAATAGATCAAGTATTTGATTTGAACTTGTTGAGCACCGGACGAAACCTAATTCATCACCCGGATCGGGTTCTTGCATAGCCAGCATCGAGAGATAAGTGGCAATGTGTTCACGCAAATTGGCATATGCTTGCTCGGCTTTCTCTATGTCACAAAGCACACTGTTAGACTCTCCCCTAACTCCGACTAAGTCAGGGTTATTAACCGATTTTTCGCACCAATAGCTATCGTTTTCAGCATAAACATTTCCCAATGTACTTGCTGAGATCACCACTGCGAATAAAAGGATTCGCATCATTATTGTATCCCTCAAAAAAACGAGCTTAGCAAGCTGAGAAATTAGCAATATCTAAGATAAATGTCCAAAGACATGTTTGGTTCGGCACTCAATAGGCGCCCATCACCGCTCGTTTCGTATTTCAGGAAATTAAACCTGCGAGATTCGCACTGCTGCCTACACCTTAGATAACAGTCGTCCGATAGGCCAAAAAACGGTTAAGATAAGTCAGCGGGGAAACCAACACCGCGGCCCACCTTTTATTGATATTGGGCAAAATCTGACTACGAGATATGGATGCTCACGCTGTACAGCAAATCAGAGCGCGCCCGCATTCCCGGGCATGCGCTCAAGCAAATTGCGGAGCAACACCCAGAAGTTTTTAGTCAACTTCACTGATCAGCGTTCATCAGTAGTACTACATGAAAGCCAAAGTAAAGGAGCACTGGCTTCGGCAGCGAACGTGAGCTGAACATAAACTTTTCAGTCGTGAAAAAACTCTGCCTACCTGCTTTAAATTTTGTAGTAGCGGATAATATTTGGCCGCTTCGTCGCTTAAGGAACGATAAGTGAGAAAAACGTGGTTACTGTCCTGCTTGCTCTTGTCTTTGTTGCTGCTGTTACTCTTATTTTTGGTGTTGTGGCTACACTACGTGCGAGCTGAAAGCCAGCGTGTTTTGCCAGTCGAAATGGCGTTTAAGGAACCCTATCAGGTGCGATCCTTGCAGAGCCAAATTACCGTCGAGGATCAGCAAATCCATCATCAGTTGCAGCTGGAACTGGTGGTCAACGAGCGCAACCTGAGCGAGATCGATCTATACTTCGGGCCAAACCTCAAGCACCTCGAAGTAGCCGGTGCCGCTCAAAGCGTTCACCAGCCATTTAATTTCGGTTGGCGTCGTTACCTCTCGTGCCAGCAGATGGCTTATGGTTGCCCGCTGACAGGGTTTGAACGATACAGATTAAAACTGGATCGGCGTTACCACCAAGGGGAAGCCTTCGTTGTGCAAATGCAAGCCTTGCTGGTCAATGAGCTTCGCAGAGTGGAAGACACTGAATGGCTGGATGAGCTGGTAGCAACAAATGGGCTGAACGGGCGCCTAGATTTGGTCAACCCTTTTAGTGCTTTGTTTCCATTTATTAGCAGCACCATCCCGGAAGCGGATTACTGGATACAACAAGGCGACTCGGGCTTGCTGTTCTTTGCAGGCAACCTGTTGAGTCAAGGAGAGAAATGGCATATTCGTCGCGAGCATCAAACGCTGCCTCTTGACCTGCTTTATGGCGATTTACAAGTGCAGCGGTTCGAGCATCAGGGCTTCAGCTATTTCTTTAGTTCGCTTGCCAATCGTAGCCAACCGGACTTTCACCTTCAGCAGAAAATGGAGCTTGTGGCCTCCGTTAAAGCATTTTTTCCCGAACCTTTAGCCTATCGCCACAATTATATGTGGGTTGATTACGCGACAAATCGAGCACGAACCCACCACTCCTCGGCCTCCGCCACCATGTATATCAACCCATCTCAATGGCGACTGGAAAATACGCTGATGCAAGCGCATATCGTTGCGCATGAGATGATCCATCAGTGGACTTGCACCGGTTTAACACACTGCTGGCCGCATAATTACTTGGTGTTGGAATCTTTAACCGAGTATTTGACCATCAGAGTTTTAGAGAGCATAGGGCGCTATAAGAAGGCTGACATTCGTTCTATACGCTACTCTGCGTATCTTGATCACCACGAAAGTTTGCGTGGGCTAGCCGCGACGGCCAGTAATCCACAGCTGTATTACTTTAAAAACCACAGCCTGTTTTACCGCTTGGAACATTTGCTGGGTGAAGATACCTTTTTGGCTGCAATATTTGACTACCTTGAGCAACACTATGATCGACAGTCACTAGAGTTTATGAGTGACGATGGCTTTATTCATACGCTCAAACAGCGTTTCCCTGAGTATAAGGATGCCATCGGGTTTTTGATGACCACATCGGAGGAATTTTCTTTCCAAGTGGCCAGTCAAAAGCAGAGCGAGCGCGGTATAGATTACCAAATTGTAGTCACGCACCAAGAGTACATTCATGGCTGGCCCTTGGACAAAGCTTTTACACCCTGGTTACAGGTACAGGCGGAATTCGATGGCCAAACTGTCGCGTTGCTTGGTTGTGAGTTACGTCAGGACGGTTGTTGGCTGAATGTACCTTTCGAGTTAGAACATGATCGCTTGGTCATCGATCCATACAGAATGTACTTTGATGTTCGCCCCGAAAGCAATGGATAGACGCACTGCACGGCTGGTGAATCACCCGACTCTATCTGAGGGCATTTTGGAAAGCCCGCCGTGGGGCGGGCTCTCTGTGAGCAGGTTTGAACTAGTCACCCACGTAACGATTGATCATCGATTCCAATGCACCATCAGCACGCAACTGAGTAATACCAGCATTCAACAGATCTGCCAGCTCTTGGGCACGAGGATAGGCTCGGGAGACCAACATGTAGAAATACTCAGAGTCAATGCCTGGAATGGGACTGGCAACTAAGCCACCACTTAAATGCACCTCACCCAAGGCAGAAAACCCCACCAGTGGCTCGTACCGATCAAGAAAGAGATCGCAACGCCCGGCCAATGTTTTTTGCACAACTTGGCTGGTGGTGCTGGTGTCGCGGTCCACACGTTCAGTTTCTACTCCAAAGTTAGCGTAGTTGTAGCCTCGGAGGCCGCACATACGGTAGTTATTTAAGTCGCTTGCTTGCGTGATATTAAGGCCATTGGGGTGACGGTTGCTGTCGTACACGTACACGAGATTCACAGTGTAGTAAGAGTCGGTGTAGATATAGGTTCTGGCCCGCTGCTCGTTGAATGAGGCACTGAGAGCTATGTGGAACTCGCCGGATTCGGTTTGTTGCAGACATCGCGACCAAGGCAGCATTACCACATCGAAGGTAATACCTGCTGGGGTAAGAATGGCATCAAGGACATCGAGGTCATAACCCAAGACCTCGCCGTTCAGTTCGAAGGTATAGGGTGGCCAACCGGCCCCGTCGCCGCAGAACGTGAGATGCTCTCCGCGAAGTGCCGTGGCCTGCAGCGACATCCCTGCAAGAACCACCGCCAACAACCATCTGATTAAGGTATTCATAGCTTTTCTCCAATAATAAGAGTCGAAATAGCCTTGAAGAGCAACCGATGGCGCTGTATTCAAACTCACGTCTTGGCTGCCAGAGTTGAGTTTACGACCTAGTAGAGTGGCACTTGGCAGTAAACCACGGCGCAGTGGCGGCGTAATGGGCGTGTTGACCATAAAGCCACCTAAAAGCGCATACTTTCAGCGTAGCAGAAGTCTCATAAATAGGTGTTTCAGTGGTATTTGTTTTAAGACCATTTCGCCATATCAGCGTTCTTGTTCAGAATTTTTTGGCGAAAGCTTCGATCAGCGTTAGGTTTATAGGGATCACCCGCTATGGGGAGTAAATGAGCTGAATGCTGAGTGACGAGGAGCGAATGAATAGACACCAAGTGTGCGAGCATCGTGGTTTGCTCGCCACGAGTCGTGCTGGATCGCTTCCGGTGATACCAAAATGTTGGCGAGTGGAACTCGAACAGCAAACTCAGTAGTGTTGACCAGTAATCTGTTTCAACACAGGGGTCGTAATACCTCGCTGATCAAATGAACCAGGGTGCTCCGTGTCCGAACCTCTTGTGCAACTTACCTATGCCAGTCAAGCAACGTTCACGTCACATCAGCAGGGCGGTGTTGAAACGGAGGTTGCGCGCATTTTGCTGCAGTCGCGGCGCAACAACCCTAAGCAAAAGCTTGGCGGCGTGCTGCACTTCGGCAACGGGTATTTCTTTCAATGCTTGGAAGGCGAACGAGATACGGTGAATGCGGCGTACGAGCGCATTGCCAAAGACCCGCGCCATACTCGAGTGCAGATGTTGGGTTTCAACACACTGCAGCGGCGGCGTTTTAAAGACTGGTCGATGAAGTATGTGGCGCTGGATAGCGACATCCAAGCTTTGCTGGCGGCGCACAAACTGAAAGCCTTCGACCCCTATTTATTTGAGCCTGAGCTGATCGTTAAGTTGATCGATTTGTTCGCCGGCGCAGCCGACGACGAGGGCTATGCACCGGCCAATCCAGACTATAATAAAGCCAAACCCAGTTGGTGGGCACGGTTGCTGGGTAAAGGGTGAAGGTAGATTAGCCTTGTACTTTGCGGTGAGTTTTGTCATCGAGCAGCTCAAACCGGCGCAATTGTTAACCGTTTCGCAGCGAAGCTCCGCTAACAATCCTACCTGCGTGTGAACGCTATCCATGACGACAGCGAACTTGCTACCATGCCAAGGCAACCAACCTTCGAGGACAAGGAATCATGATCTACCCATTATTGGCCATGGTGGCCTTCACGTTCATTCTGTTGTTTACCGGCTTTGTCATGCGCTATCGTGCGGTGAGTACTGGCGAGGTGTCGCTGGGGTACTTCCGCTTGGTCAGCGGTGACGCACCGAAGTACTTGCAGCAGGCGACGCGCCATTATTCGAATCTGTTCGAGATGCCGGTGTTGTTTTATGTGGCGGCCTTGATTTGCGTACTTTATCCATTGGAAGGCTCGCTGATCAGTGGTTTAGGTTGGGCGTATTTCGTGTCACGTGTGGCACACGCTGCAGTGCACCTTACTTACAACAATGTGATTCACCGTATGCTGGTGTTTCAGGTGAGTAATCTGGCGTTGATTGGTTTGTGGGTAATCATTGGCATGGAGTTGACGGGCTAGGACCCCGTTTCCCTAGCGGTTTACATTCAGCTGTCATAATTTCTGCGCTAGACTGAGGCTAACGAAGTCGCAGAATAACTACAATGCAGCCACTCAACACAAGACAACAAGCGATCCTAGAGCGCCTGCGCGCGCAACAGTACCTGCTGATCGATGAATTGGCAGAGCAAATGGCGGTAACGCCGCAAACCATCCGCCGAGACATTAATGACCTCTGTGACAAAGGCTTAGCCCGCCGCCATCATGGCGGCGTGGGCTTGCCAGCAGGGTTACACAACACCACGCTGCTGGAGCGCGAGCACAGTGAAGCGGAAGCCAAGTCAGCACTCGCCGAGCAGGTAGCGCGCCATGTGCCGAACAGCAGCTCGTTGTTTCTGGGGGTGGGGTCAACCATGGTCTTTGTGGCTCAAGCATTGCGCCAACATCGTGATTTACGCATCATCACCAACAATTTAGCGGTGGCTCGGGTGCTGTGTGACAACCCGGAAATCGAGGTCTTGGTGGCTGGCGGCAGCCTGCGCCATAGCGATCAAGATGTCGTTGGCGCTGCGACGGTTGGCTGGCTCAACCAGTTTCGTGCAGACGCGGCGGTGATTGGCTGTGGTGGCATTGATTTGCAGTTCGGTGTGATGGATTTTACACCAGAAGAAGCGGAGATCAGCCGAGTAATGGCGGCAAATGCGAGTGAGACGCTGTTGGCGTTCGACCATAGCAAGTGGACGCGCCGCGCCTTGGTTAAGGTATTTCCATTGGCGCAAGTGGACTTGATTGCAACGGACGAATTAAGCAGCGAGCGTGCAGCGCGTTTAGCGGAGGCCAGAATTCATGTTCTGGCCTCCGCTAAAACGGCATGAGCGTTACTCGTTCTCTTTGCCGAACCGAGAGATAACCGGCTCCACATAGCTGAAGCCCATATCCCAGGGAAACTGGATCCAGGTGTCCTGACTGACTTCTGTGATGAAGTCATCTACCAAGGCAGCGCCATCGGGCTTGGCATACACGGTGACAAAGTGTGCTTTGGGCAGCATTTCGCTGACCAGACGCGCCGTTGAGCCTGTATCAACCAGATCATCAACCAGCAGGTAGCCTTCACCATCGCCCACTTCAGCGGAGAAGGTTTTCAGCACTTTTAGGCTACGTTGTTCCATGTGGTCGTAACTCGACACACCAATGGTGTCAATCCACAGAATGTTCAGCTCACGCGCAATCAAACCCGCAGGAATCAAACCGCCGCGTGTAATGGCGATGATGCCTTTATATTCGTTACCTGCCAGTCGCAGCGCCAGCTCACGTGTGTCGCGCTGAATCTGATCCCAACTGATGGCAAAATATTTGCGATACCGTTCTGTTGTCATGTTCTCTCTACCTCTGGCACATGCCGGCGTGGGCACAGCTAAAAACTACTGCATTGGCAGCGTTATTACGAGAAAAGGTGCCCTTAGGCACCTTTTCGAAGACGATCAATTCTGCGTCGAGGGCTATTCGGATTCGCTAAAGGTACAGACACTGAAGACGCTGAACCCGGCATTCTTTATAGCCTCTGAACCTTGCAGCTCGGGCAAATCAATAATAGCCGCACATTCTACCACTTCCCCACCCAAACGCTTAATCAAATTTGCGGCCGCCAGCATGGTGCCACCGGTCGCAATTAGATCATCGACGACCAGAATGCGGTCACCCGGTTTGAAGGCATCGGTATGCACTTCCACAGTGGCTTCACCGTATTCCAGCTTGTAGGTTTCACTGAGTGTTTTGAACGGCAGTTTGCCTTTCTTCCGCACCGGTACAAAACTCGCCCCCAGCTCGTAAGCCAAGGGAGCCCCCACAATAAAGCCACGCGCATCGATCGCCGCAATGGCGTCGATATCGACTTCCTGATACTGATGGACAAAAGAGTCGATCAGTTTGCGGAACGCTGCTTTCTGCTGCATCAATGGCGTAATGTCACGGAAGTTAACGCCGGCTTGCGGCCAGTCGCGTACCGTTCGAATCACGCTCTTGATGTAATCACTGTAGGGGGTTGAGTTCGTCATTTATTACTTATCCGAGGAAGATGTATTTCAGCACAAACAGCGCCGCCAAAACGTAGGCCGCAATGCTGACATCCTTCCACTTACCAGACAAGGTTTTGATGACCGCATAACTGATAAACGCCAATGCGATACCTTCCGCAATGGAGTAGGTAAAAGGCATAGCCAGAGCGGCAATCATAACGGGCGCCGCTTCGGTGACATCGTCCCAATCGACTTTAGCCAGTGCGCCTGTCATCAATACCGCGACGTACAGCAACGCACCAGCGGTAGCGAAGGCAGGTACCGAACCCGCCAGGGGCGCTAAGAACAAGCTCAGCAAGAACAGAATGGCAACTACAACGGCGGTTAAACCCGTCCGTCCGCCAGCAGCGATACCCGATGCACTTTCAATGTAACTGGTGGTGGTTGACGTACCAAACAGAGCGCCGGCCATAGAAGCACTTGAGTCAGCCATCATGGCGCGGTTGATGCGTGGCAGGTTGCCGTCTTTGTCCAACAGTTTGCCGCGCTCAGCCACACCGATCAACGTACCCGACGTGTCGAACAAGTCGACGAACAAGAAGGCAAAGATCACGCTGATCATTGCTACGTCCAAGGCACCAACGATATCGAGTTTGAAGAACGTAGGTGCGATGGAAGGTGGCATAGACACCACGCCTCCAATGCTGTTGTGGCCGGTCAATGCAGAAACAACCGTCACCGCCAACACGCCGATCATAACCGCACCGGTAATCTTCAGATACGCCAAAGCGGCGATCACAAAGAAGCCGATCAGAGCGTAAATAGCGGGCGCAGCCGTCAAGTCGCCCAAGGTGACCAAGGTCGCTGGATTGCCCACAACGATGCCCGCATTTTGCAGCGCAATGATCGCCAAGAAGAAGCCGATACCGGCGCCAATACCTAAACGTACCGACTTAGGAATGGCGTTGATGATCCATTCGCGGACTTTGAAAATGCTCAGCAGCATGAACAGAACACCCGACAGGAATACTGCACCCAATGCGGTCTCCCACGCGTGACCCATGCCCAACACTACACCGTAGGTGAAGAAGGCGTTGAGGCCCATGCCCGGCGCTTGGGCGATGGGGTAGTTGGCCCATAAGCCCATAATCAAACAGCCGACTGCGGCAGCAAGACAGGTAGCGACAAAGATCGAGTCACGATCCATACCGGTGCCTGACAGAATATCCGGGTTAACGAAGATGATGTAAGCCATCGTCAGGAAGGTGGTTATACCAGCGATCACTTCCGTCTTGACGCTGGAGCCTTGTGCTTTTATCTGAAACAGACGTTCTAGCATAGTTCTGCTCTCTAGGTTGTTGTTGGTGTTGAGCGTGGTGTACGCTTTCAAACAATGCGCCACTCCTTATTCGCGGAGTCCGTTTGGTGCGCTTCACCATGCACCATAAGATGGCGCAAATTCTCATCTCTGTAAAGTAATGGAAAGTTTTGGCGCGTCAGCTCAGGCTGACACCCCTTTCCACTGACCATGCGGTCAAGAGAGCAAGAACCACACCAATTTCATAAAACCTAGTCGACACGCCTGCTCAGGCTTCAGTGGTTACACTTTGATACTTGCTTCTCAACAGGCGCTGCCACTTAAATGACAAAAAATAAACAGGAGTTGCCGCTTTGTCTGCTTCCCCGATTCGCGTTGGTCTAATAGGTTTTGGTTTATCGGGACGCATTTTTCACGCGCCCTTTATTCAGGCACTGGCCGACTTTGAACTCAGTGCCGTACAGAGCCGTCAAGTCGATTTAGTCCATAGTATCGTGCCGAGCGCACGTGTGGTCGGCACCAGTCAGGCGTTGATGGATGACCCGAACATCGATTTGATGGTAATTACCGCACCTAACGACCTGCACTTTCCCTTGGCTGAGCAGGCGCTGCAAGCCGGCAAACACGTTTTGTTAGAAAAACCGGCGGTGACCCAGCTCTTACAAATGGAGCGTCTGACCGAATTGGCCGCGCAATATGATCGAATATTGACGGTGTACCAGAACCGTCGTTTCGACGGTGACTTCTTAACCCTGCAAGCGTTGATCGCTGACGGTGCAATGGGCGCGCTCCGCCACCTCGATACCCGCTTTGATCGATTCAGACCACAGCCACAGCACCGCTGGCGCGAGCTACCCGGCGAAGGCACCGGTATTTTTTGGGATCTGGGACCCCACCTGTTGGATCAAGCACTGCTGTTGCTCGGTGCGCCCGACAGCCTACAGGCCAATCTGCGTACGTTACGCCAAGGCGGCAGCACCACAGATTGGTTTGAAGTGCAGTTGAACTATGCGCAATGCGCCGTGACCGTCGGTTCATCGCCTTTTGAGGCTGGCGACATGCGACGCTTCAATGCGCGCTTTGAACACGGTGGCTGGCAGTGCTGGGGCGTAGACCCACAAGAGGAGGCCTTGCGCGGTGGTCAGATGCCATGGGACACCGGCTACCCCAACAGCGGCTCCACGCAGCGTATTCAGCGTTTTCTAGCCGACGAGTCCTTCAACACTACCCCACCGCCTGGCGACTATCGACACTTCTATCGCCAACTGGCGTTGGCTATCCGTGAAGGCGGTGCTGCGCCCGTTACCCCAGCACAGGCCTGTGCACTGATCTACACTATGAATTTAGCCGAGCAATCGGCGGCTGAGCAACGTACTCTGCCATGGAGTTATGCGCTATGAACCCAGACATTGTCAGCCTCGACACTCTACTCAAACAGGAGTCGGATTTACAATTCACTCAATTTGATCACACCACAGGTTGGGCATTGGGAGAGCTGCTGCATCAGCGGGCTCTACAAAAACAGGTTGCCTTAGTGATTGAAGTCTTTGCGTTTCAGCAGGTCATCTATCGCGTTGCGACCGCCGGGGCACAGCCGGAACAACACCATTGGGTAGAACGCAAACGAGCGTCGGTATTGCGCTTTGGCCACAGCACCTATTTTCTAGGGCAGTCACACGCAGCGCGCGGTAAGGTGTTTGAAGAGAAGGACTACATCGACGCACGGGTGTACGCAGGACACGGGGGAGGCTTCCCCTTGCGCTTGCGCAACATGGGCGTGATCGGTGCGGTAACCGTTTCGGGGTTACCGCAGGAAGAAGACCACCAGTGGGTGGTGGATGCGCTCACCACCCTTCTGGGTTAAAAACTACTGCGCTCGTTACGTTTTTAACTATGTCGGATTACCAGGCAGTGCGCCGCTGGGCGGTGGGGTTCTGCCATGGGAAGGAGATGAGCTCTCGACCCCACACCAGATGCACAGCGTCACCGTAAAAGAACGCGCGGGCGTCTTGCACGGCCATCCAGCCGTCTTGATCGCGCGAATCTATTGGCACCCACTGGCTATCCCACGTTGGCGCTGGAGCGGTAGTGATGTCATAGAGCAGCACCCCCCCTTGGCGGTCGTTCCAGTCTTCCGCCAACATGACCGGAAAGGCCAGTCGGTAACGCGGCTGATTTGGCCAGGCCAAACCGGTCAAAGCATGATGATTGTGCAACACCGGTGCCCATGAGCCACGACCGCCCCACTCATCGTCGTATACCGAACGTAGGTCGCCGGGTACCGACGCATCGTACAAACTCACTTTTAATGCCGTTTGCACGCCGTCTAAATTCGCTTGAAATCCGATGCCCACCAAAAGATCGTCGGTTACACGGTGCAGGTAGTCCGAGAAGCCGGTTTCTTCATAGGCGTCCGTCATATAAGGCTCGGCCGGGCGGGTGATATCAATCACATACAGCGGGTCTGTGCGTTCAAAAGTCACAATGAATGCCCGGTCGTCAGTAAGGCGCACGCCCTGTACGTTTTCTCGTGGCTTGCCAATACGTTCCGGCTGGCGCGGATTGGGCAATACCGCCAACTCCCGAAATCCAGACGGTTCAACCGCCACATTGATCAAACGGTGCCACCAGTCGTCGTTGACGTATTCCGTAGTGACCAAAGTCAGTACGTTGTTGTGCTCACGGATACGGAACTCCGGGTTATTCCAGCCCAAGGCGCCATCATAGTCGTAACTGTCGTAATACGCGGGACGCACGGTGGTCAAATCAAAGCGGTGTAACTGACTGCGCTGACTGTTCCAGTCAGGGCTGTCGAGCAAGTACACGGCTTCACGATTCTGATAGATGCCGTTGATCGGTGTAGCGGCACATTCGGTGGTGAACTGCTCGGGATGGTCCAGATCGATGACGGTAATCTGCGTCAGCGTGTGATAGCCCGCATCGGCCCATTCGCCATCCAGTGGTAGATAGCAGCCCTGTGCCAAAACTGCTGGGTCAATGTGCTGATCGTTAAAGGTCATGCTGGGCAATAGGTCTTTTAACGGCGTAGCGGCGACCAAGCTGGCGTTGCGTGCCTTTGCTTCATCGTCATTCCACGCGTATTCGATACCCTTGATGGATGGACTGAAACGCGTGACCAACACCAAATGATTGTCTACGCGACGGCTGTCGACGAGGTCTCCATCAATGGTCAGTGTCCAATCCGCTCGTATACGGTCGGGGCGTTGGACATTAAGCGCCTCCACGGCCACCTTACCATTCTGCCAATACAGAGGCTCATTCCAACCGTGGTAGGGCATACGGCGTCCGCCCACCGCCAGCAGCGAATCGCCACGGGTGTAGAAGCCATTCACCCAAACCAGATCGGGGTGCAGTTCAAAGCTACCCTGGGCACGGTGTGTCGCATCCGGATTCACCGAAAACGCCTGGATACTCGCCGGTTTTATCTCGCGTTCACCGCGCCAGCCACCTTCTACTGGATGCCACGGATAGAACACATCAGGCTGGTTAAGAATGTAGAGATGATCATTCAGGTATTTTACCCGGTCAGCTTCGTCGACACCTTGTTCGATGGTATTGGTTTCACTGACCGGGGCAGAGGGTGCGCTGTCCGCAGTGGTTTCTGCCATGCCCATGGTGCGCATGATCATCATCGGTGGTGCTTCGTTATAGGCGCGCACTAAGCCAGCTTTCAGAAAGCGTTCCAGCGCCATCGGCTGGGTAACTTGCGTTAACGTGGAAGGCCCAAGATCACGCGGTTCGGGGAAGTCCGGGCCGGGGAAAATCATGCGCTCTACGACTTGGGTGTCGGGTGCACTCAATTCTGAGCTCAGGGAATCAGCTGAAGCTACGTCTGTGCCGTCATTCCGTGCACAGGCACTGAGCACCAAGGCTGCAGTGGTTAAAGCCGTAAAATGAAAGGCGCGCATGACATTCTCCTTAGCAGACGCTGATGGCCAGATTCTGGACAGAGAAAGGAAAAAAAGCGTGCGGTTTTACGCGGGACTGACCTTTTTGAACGTCGAACATTCTATCTAATAGCTAACGACGGGGTATCGCGAGGGCGCAGGGCGTATGCCTCAAGGCGCGACTCCCCGGCCTGCCGTGGAGCGCCGGAGGCATACCCCGAGAGCCCTAGTCGATCTACTGCTGGAAAGCGACCCAAGCAACGCACAGCAAGCTCACGATGCCGTAGAGAATGGGCGAGGCCGTGGCGCTGCCATCGACCATGACATACATGATGCCGACGACACTGGCTGCGCCGCCGACTTGAAAGACGGTGTCTTGCCATGGCCGCCACTGCAAAGCTTGCGCACGCGCCAGCAACACAATGGCGAAACACAACAGAGCCAATAGCATGGTGATTTTACGCAGCACCAGAAGTTCCTCTGCTGCAACGCTGTCGGCCAAGAACGGGCCGACGAGATACCCCACTGCCCACAGGCTGCCCACGGCGAATACAAACATCAACCGCGCACCCAAGTGGCGCAGTGGGGTCATCATCATAGGTGTTCGACCTTCTCGATTTCGTACTCGACTTGGCCACCGGGGGTGACGACGTTCACCACATCACCCTCTTCTTTACCGATTAATGCGCGAGCAATGGGAGAAGTAACGGAAATACGATTTTCTTTCACGTTAGCTTCATCTTCCCCGACAATGCGGTATTTAACCTCAGCATCGGTTTCCAAGTTGATCAAAGAGACCGTAGTGCCGAACACCACTTTACCGGTGTGCGGCAGCGCTTTCACGTCGATGACCTGACTGCCGCCGAGCTTGGCTTCGATTTCGGCAATACGGCCTTCAATAAAACCTTGCTGCTCGCGCGCCGCGTGGTATTCAGCATTTTCTTTCAGGTCACCGTGTTCACGCGCCTCTGCGATTGACGCGATCACCTTGGGTCGCTCAACGGATTTCAATTGCTTGAGTTCGTCTTGGAGGGCTTTTTCGCCCTCGACGGTCATTGGGTAACGCGTGGTCATTGCACCGCTTCCTTATGTAAATCTTGGAGTTTGCGAACGGTACTGTCCGCTTGATGCTCCAATGCTGCCACAGATGCGGCCGCTCCTTCCAGTGTGGTTGTGTAATACACCTTGTGCAGTAGCGCACTGCGACGGATCAATGCACTGTCGGCGGTAGCTTGACGACCTTCGGTGGAGTTCACAATAAAGTGAATTTCATCGTTCTTGATCATGTCGACCATGTGCGGACGACCTTCTTTCACCTTGTTCACCACACTGACGTCGATACCACGCTCGCCCAAATAGGCTGCCGTGCCACGAGTGGAAAGCACTGTAAAGCCCAACGCTTGAAGCTTACGCGCCAACTCTACGGCTTTTGGCTTGTCGCGCTCTTTCACACTGATGATTACATTGCCGCTGCGCGGAATCTTCACATTGGTGGCCAGCGTGGCTTTCCCAAAGGCTTCACCAAAGGTGTCACCAACACCCATGACTTCGCCGGTCGACTTCATCTCTGGACTGAGAATAGGGTCCACACCGGGGAACTTGTTGAACGGCAGTACGCATTCTTTCACTGAGAAGAACGTTGGAATCAATTCTTTGGTGAAGTCCAGCTCAACCAGTGACTTACCAGCCATCACGCGTGCGCCAACATCGGCCAACGAGCGACCAATAGCCTTAGAGACAAAGGGCACTGTACGCGAAGCACGTGGATTCACTTCAATGACGTACAACTTATCGTCCTGCCATGCCATCTGCACGTTCATCAGCCCGACCACACCCAACTCCAGCGCCATCGCAGAGACTTGCTCACGAATCTGGTCTTGAATGACTTGCGGCAAGGAGAACGGCGGCAACGAACAGGCGGAGTCACCGGAGTGCACGCCCGCTTGTTCGATGTGCTGCATGATGGCACCGATCACCACGCGTTCACCGTCGCATACGGCGTCGATGTCGACTTCAATGGCGCTGTCGAGGAAGCGATCAAGCAATACCGGCGAGTCGTTGGAGACTTTTACCGCGTCGCGCATATAGCGCAGCAGTTCTTCTTCGTCGTAAACGATTTCCATAGCACGGCCACCCAAGACATAACTTGGGCGGACCACCAAGGGATAGCCGATTTCAGCGGCTTTTACCACCGCCTGCTCAACACTGCGCACGGTGGCATTGTCGGGCTGCAACAAGTTCAGCTTTTGGATCATGTGCTGGAAGCGTTCGCGGTCTTCCGCCCGGTCAATGGCTTCCGGCGACGTCCCAATAATCGGCACGCCCGCAGCCGCTAAGGCACGCGCCAGTTTCAGCGGGGTTTGGCCGCCGTACTGCACGATCACGCCTTTTGGCTTTTCCAGATCAACGATTTCTAACACGTCTTCCAAGGTTACCGACTCAAAGTACAGACGGTCGGACGTGTCGTAATCGGTCGATACGGTTTCCGGGTTACAGTTAACCATGATGGTCTCGTAGCCTTCGTCGCGCATCGCCAAGGCCGCGTGTACGCAGCAGTAATCGAACTCGATGCCCTGTCCAATGCGGTTCGGACCACCACCAATGACCATGATTTTGTCGCGGTCAGTGGGGTTGGACTCACACTCTTCGTCGTAGCTGGAATACAGATACGCGGTGCTGGTCGCGAACTCGGCGGCACAGGTATCAACCCGCTTATACACCGGACGAATACCGTGCTGATGGCGCAAAGCCCGCACTTCGGCTTCTTTTACGCCCAGCAAGGCAGCCAAACGCTCGTCGGCAAAGCCTTTGCGCTTGTAGCGGCGCAACGTATCCGCATTCAAGCTCGCCATTGAAGAGGCTGCGATAATGGCTTCGTCTTTGATCAGATCTTCCATCTGCACCAAGAACCAAGGATCAACGCCACTCAGTTCATAGACTTCTTGCACGCTCATGCCCATACGGAAGGCATCACCGAGATACCAGGCACGGTCCGGGCCGGGCTCTTTCAGTTCACGCACCAGCTTTTCACGCGCGCCGGCTTCGTTAACATCGAGTTTCGGATCAAGACCAGCCGCACCGACTTCCAAACCACGCAGGGCTTTTTGGAAGGATTCTTGGAAGTTACGGCCAATGGACATGACTTCACCGACCGACTTCATTTGCGTGGTCAGACGGTCATTCGCTTGCGGGAATTTCTCGAACGCGAAGCGCGGGATCTTGGTCACGACGTAGTCGATCGAAGGCTCGAACGAGGCCGGTGTTAAACCACCGGTGATTTCGTTGCTCAATTCGTCCAAGGTGTAACCGACTGCCAGTTTGGCAGCCACTTTGGCAATCGGGAAGCCGGTCGCTTTAGAGGCCAATGCTGACGAGCGAGATACTCGTGGGTTCATTTCGATGATGACCATGCGGCCGGTTTTCGGGTCGATACCGAACTGCACGTTGGAACCGCCGGTTTCGACGCCGATTTCACGCAGTACGGCCAGAGAGGCGTTCCGCATGATTTGGTATTCTTTGTCGGTCAGCGTTTGCGCGGGTGCAACGGTGATGGAGTCACCGGTGTGTACGCCCATGGCATCAAAGTTCTCAATCGAGCAGATGATGATGCAGTTGTCGTTTTTGTCGCGCACCACTTCCATTTCATACTCTTTCCAGCCGATCAGGCTTTCGTCGATGAGCAGTTCGTTGGTGGGCGAAAGGTCGAGTCCGCGCAGGCAGATCTCTTCAAATTCTTCTTTGTTGTAGGCGATACCACCGCCCGAGCCACCCATGGTGAACGAGGGACGAATGATGGTTGGGAAGCCAAGGTCTTTCTGAATGGCCCAGGCTTCTTCCATGCTGTGGGCGATGCCGGAGCGTGGGGTTTCGAGGCCAATGGCTTTCATGGCTTGGTCGAAGCGGTAGCGGTCTTCGGCTTTGTCGATGGTGTCGGCGTTGGCGCCAATCATGGTGACGCCGAATTTTTCCAGTACGCCGTTACGCTCTAGATCAAGGGCGCAGTTCAATGCGGTCTGGCCACCCATGGTGGGCAGTACGGCATCAGGGCGCTCTTTTTCGATGATTTTAGCGACTTCTTGCCAGACGATGGGCTCAATATAGGTGGCATCGGCCATGCTGGGGTCGGTCATGATGGTGGCGGGGTTGGAGTTAACGAGAATGACTCGATACCCTTCTTCCCGCAGGGCTTTACAGGCTTGCGCACCTGAATAGTCGAATTCACAGGCTTGCCCAATCACAATCGGGCCTGCGCCAATGATCAAAATGCTTTGTATGTCTGTTCTCTTCGGCATGAGTCAAGTTTCTCTTTTGGTGCCTAAATTCATTACTAATTCAAGTTCGTACATTCTTGAGTCGCCTTGCCGGTGCTCGCTTGGCTGCACCGCCGCCGACAGTACGGACCACTCGCCGCAGACACGCATAAACCCATCCATGGGGCTCCGTTGCGGCGTCCTGCCGCAAAGGGTCTGCTTTGAGTGGTCCGCACTGCCTGCGGCTCTACCCCGTACCCAATTCAAAGCAACCGACACACTTTGATCAATCGGGGGCTGGCCTCAGAGGCCTTTGTCAGTACTAACGCGCTGCCATCATCTCTACGAACTGGTCGAATAAGCCGGCCACGTCTTGCGGGCCTGGGCTGGCTTCAGGGTGCCCCTGAAAGCTGAACGCCTGCTTGTCGGTGCGACGAATGCCCTGCAAAGAACCGTCGAACAACGAACGGTGCGTTGCTTCAACATTGGCCGGCAAGCTGTCTTCTGCCACCGCAAAACCGTGGTTCTGACTGGTGATCATCACCTTCTTGGTCGCCAAGTCCTGCACCGGGTGGTTCGCACCGTGGTGCCCGAACTTCATCTTTTCGGTTTTCGCGCCGCTGGCCAAGGCCAACAGCTGGTGTCCTAAACAGATACCGAACACCGGGATGTCGGTTTCCAGAATGTCTTTAATTGCAGTGATTGCGTAGTCACACGGCTCCGGGTCACCGGGGCCATTGGACAGGAATACGCCGTCTGGCTTGAGCGCCAAAACGTCTTTCGCGGGTGTCTGCGCTGGCACGACCGTTACACGGCAGCCGCGGCTGGTGAGCATGCGCAAAATGTTGCGCTTCACACCGTAGTCGAACGCGACCACGTGGTGCGGCAAATCAGCATCTGCCAGCTCTGGGTGGCCTTCGCCTAATGCCCAAACGCCGCTGCGCCAGTCGTATGACTCAGCGGTGCTGACAACTTTCGCCAAGTCCATGCCTTTCAATGAAGGCGCAGCCTGCGCTTTAGCAATGGCGGCTTCCGCGGTGGCCTGTGGCCCGGCCATGATGCAGCCGTTTTGACTGCCCTTTTCGCGCAGAATGCGGGTGAGGCGGCGCGTGTCGATGTCTGCAATGGCAACCATTTTGTGGCGCTGCATATACGACGATAGGGATTCTTCACTGCGGAAATTGCTGGCTAACAGCGGGAGGTCACGGATGATCAGGCCTTTAGCCCAGAGCGTATCACACTCTTCATCTTCGGAATTAACACCGGTATTGCCGATGTGGGGGTAAGTCAGGGTAACGATCTGTTCTGCATAGGAAGGGTCCGTCAGGATCTCCTGATAGCCGGTCATGGAAGTATTGAACACCACTTCTCCTGTGGTCTCTCCTTCCGCGCCGATTCCGATGCCATGGAAGACGCTCCCATCGGCGAGCGCAAGTATGGCTGGTATAGTCAAAGTAAGGTCCTCACCCGGTAACTGTTCAATCGAAACGCTTGCTCGGAGACCCCAGAACGAACACCATATTTTGCTGGCAGTTGTTGCTATCTATCGACATCATGCAGCGATATGTTTAGATTGACTGCCAAATGGTTGTAAAAAAGCGAGATGAACATGAAGCTCACCTCGCTCGAATACATTTTTTCGCCCTGCCGTCCCGCAGGCAAATTCCCTGAATTCTATGGGAATGAAGGGGTTTTGTCTACGCTTTAAGCCCTTAAAGGACAAAGATTACAGACCATAAAACGAGTGTACCGTATGAGTAATGCAGGAGTTTACATGAAGCCGACGCTAGACCTTCTGACCGCATGGGCCACCGAAGCGGGCGAACTGATTGCGCGCCTGCGTGGCGACCAACTGGTGCTGGACTACAAACCCGGCAACGAATTAGTCACCAATGCCGATGTGGCCGCCGACCAGCTCATCACCGACCATATTCGCCGGCACTTCCCTACGCATCAAATACTGGCCGAGGAAAGCGCCAGCAAGCTACAAGACATCGCTGATCTGAACGGCCCGCTGTGGATCATTGATCCCATCGACGGCACGGTAAATTACGCCCACGGACACAGCCATGTGGCGGTATCCATTGCCTTTTACGAGCACGGCGTGCCACAACTGGGGGTGGTGAATGCACCCTTTCAGCAAGAGACCTTCAGTGCCGAACGGGGCAAGGGTGCGTGGCTGAATGGCCAGCCGATACAACCCAACAAGGTCGCGGTTATGAAGAATGCCTTGGTGGGCACGGGCTTCCCGTACGACAAGGTACCGGAACTGCCTTTGCTGTTGGCGCGCTTAGAGACTGTATTGCGCAACTGCGCCGACATCCGGCGTAATGGCTCGGCGGCGCTGGACATCTGCTGGGTCGCCTGCGGACGCCTATCAGCCTATTACGAAACCGTCAGTTTGTGGGACTGCGCCGCCGCGCAATTGATCGCTACCGAAGCGGGCGCGCACTATGGTCATATTTGGCCACCACTGAACGGCTTGCCCACCAGCATGGCGTCGGAAAACCTGCTGGTGACCAATCCGTATTTGTTCGATGAGTTGCAGACCTTACTAGCAGAGCAATAGTGACTGATCTGGACTTACGGCGGGCCAAAAAACGTAACGAGCGAAGCAATGGCAAGGCAAAATTGGCTTCAAAGAGCGCAGCCTACTTATTTGTAGGTGAGCATTTTGAAGCCAATTTTAACACCGCCAGTGCGAGCGAAATAGTTTTTTACTAGCTAAACCTTAAACTGACTAACCCCATCGGCAAGCCCATGCGCCTCCGCATGCACATCCTTGGTCACGGCCAGCAACTCGACCACACGCGATTGCTGTTCGTTTACTAAGGCGGCTATTTGATCCATATCTTGCGCCATGGTGCTGGTCGTGGTCGCTACCTCGTCGACCGCTACGCGCACTTCATCCATCCGCTTGGAGGACTCGCCACTGGTGGTGCGAATGCCATCCACGGCCACCAGCGCTTCACTGCCCAGTTTGCTGCCCAACTCCACTTTGTCGCGGGCATTTTTCACTGCTTCAATGGTGGCGCGCGTGTCGGTTTGAATACCGGCAATACGCTGGCCGATATCGCCTGTGGCCCCGGCCGTTTGTTCGGCCAGCGCCCGCACTTCGTCGGCCACCACGGCAAAACCACGCCCTGCCTCGCCCACGCGTGCTGACTCTATGGCGGCGTTCAAGGCCAGCAGACTGGTTTTCTCGGCGATGCCATTAATCAACTCCAGTACAGCGCCGATTTTCTCTGAATGCTCACCCAAGTGTCCGGCGCGCTGGTCAATGTTCGCCACGGTATCAGCAATGTCCTGCATCGCATCAATGGCTTGCCCGATGACTTGCCCACCCTGTGTGGCTGCCTCTGCGGCGCCGCGTGTCGACTCATCCACCAAGGCGGCTGACTTGGCGACTTGATCGGTCGTGGCACTGACTTCTTCCATCGCCGATGCCAAGGCATCACTGCGCTCATGCAAGGACTCACCGGCCGATTTGATACCGGCTATATGCTCTTCCATCATTGAGGCCATGCGCTGCAACTGCTGATTGGAACTCTGCAAACCGACCACCAGCCCAGACAACGCCTCCACCATGTGATTGATACCGCGTGCGAGTGCGCCCAACTCATCATCGTGACGTGCCACCGGCATACGCTCCCGCAAGTCGCCCGACGCCACACTGTTCAGGAACGCCAGCAACGCATTGATACGCCGCTGTAGGCGCCGGCTCAGCAGCAAGATCACCCCAGCCAGTAACACAGCCACTACCGCGCCGGTTAATACCATACTGAACTGCTGAATCCCGACCTGCGCCCGCGCTTGCTCTTGAGCTAGCTGCAATTGTTCACCGGCGGTGCGCCGCGCCAACGTTGTGAGCGCAGCGATCAGGTCGTTACTGATCACCGCCAGCTCCGCAGACGATTCATCCATGGCGAACCGCCCGGAAATGAGGGCAACGGCAGCCGCCTGATAGTCGGCCAGAAAGTCACCGAATTCATCATCAAATCCAATGCGTTCCAAGTTGGCTGCAAAATCACTGATGGCGGTGCGCCAACGCTCGGTCGAGTCGGGACTTGGCTGTATCACAAAATCTTTTTCCAGCGAGCGGACGTCATTAAAGCGTGTCACCAGCGCACCCAGGCCTTCAAGTTCATAGGACAGCACCGCGGCGCTGTCTGCCAATGCACCTTGCTGCCCCTCGGTGGCCGATAAGCCCATGGCAATTTGGTCATTCAGAGTAGCAGTGAAGGACGCCATAAACCGGTCAGCGATCCGCGCGAGGTCCGCGGTATCCAACGAGACAGACGCTAAGGTGTCGGCAATACTGGTCGGCAATGCCGCTAACCGCGCATTAAACTCCACCAGTTCGTCTGTGCTCAGATCACGGCGCGCCAATTCAAGCTGCAATATCTCTGCTTCCAGCGCCAATAAATCGAGTGCTTGATCCGCGGTATTACCCACTTCAGCAAACGCTTGATTTTGTTGGTGCAACCCGCGCATACCAATGGTCATTAACGTTGCCATACCCAATATGACAAGTGCCAGCAAGCCCCAGAGGCTTTGCTGGAAGGTAAGGTGCCATTTCATCATAATGCCTTTTTTGTTGTCGTTTTATCTTGACGGAATGGGTGGCTTGACGCGTCGCTGTGCGACGACTTACCACGCTGTTGTTGTAATCGTTGGCCTATTCAATATCCGTTCCATTTGAATTTTATTGTTTACTATCAATGATTTAACGGACCCCTTAGCCCTTTTAGCCATGCGAAGCGCCACTGCGCTGAGCCAAATCATCCGGAAAGCCGGACTGACTCGCCGCCACCCCATGGCAGCTAAGGGCGCACCCTATTCCGAAGTTCAGGACACTATCCAGATACTCGGAAAGCTGGCATGATTCGGCCAAACCGTTTTCCGGAGCTAGCTGTGAACCACACGCCCATCACTAAACTGTCGCAGTCCATAGAGAGCTACGCGGCAGCGTTTGACGCCATGGAAGAATGGATCGTGATCGTGGATGATGAGGCGCGTATTCTCTTTATGAATCGCCCCTACGCGCAGTTTATTGGCGTGAATCGCGACGAAATTGCGGGCAAGCCGGTGACTGATGTGATCGAGAATACCCGTATGCACATGGCGGTAAGCACGGGCAAGCCGGAGCGCACCTCGCTGCAGGAAATACGCGGCAACTACATGATTGCCAACCGCTACCCGATTGTGGAAAGCGGCAAAGTTGTAGGTGCAGTCGGTACAGTATTGTTTCACGACACCCACGAATGGAAACAGATCAACAGCCAGATCAAAGCCTTAATTGCCGAACGCGACTATTATCGCCAAGGGCAAAAAGACAGCGCCGGACCGGATACTGGCGCGCACTTTCGCCTCAATGACATCATCGGCCGCAGCCCGGCCATTCATGCCCTGAACGAGAAAGTGAAAAAGGTCGCTTCGGGCGATGTCTCGGTGTTGATTCGTGGCGAATCCGGTACCGGTAAGGAACTGTATGCGCACGCCATTCACCAACTGTCGGAACGCGCCGACGGTCCTTTTATTAAGGTCAATTGCGCGGCCATTCCCGAAAACCTGCTAGAAGCCGAGCTGTTTGGTTACGAAGACGGCGCCTTTACCGGCGCGCGCAAGGGCGGCAAGCCGGGCAAATTCCAACTGGCCGATGGTGGCACGTTGTTTTTAGACGAAGTGGGCGACATGCCCCTGTCGATGCAGGCCAAGCTGTTACGCGTACTGCAAGACCGCGAAGTAGAAGCCGTAGGCGCAACACGCCTCGTACCGGTGAATATTCGCTTGGTGGCGGCCACGCACCAGCCACTAGAAGAACTGATTGCAGCCGGAGAATTTCGCGAAGACCTCTATTACCGCGTCAATGTGGTACCGTTGAATTTGCCGCCCTTGCGTGAACGCCGTGAAGACATTCCCGCACTGACCGAACATTTCTTAAGCCGCTTGGCCCGTCGTACCGGCCGCCGCACGCCCAAGCTGACTGCGCAAGCGCTGACCAGCCTGCTGGAGTACAGCTGGCCGGGCAACATTCGTGAATTAGAGAATGTGCTAGAAGCTACGTTCTATATGAGCCAGGGTCGCAAGATTTCCCTGCAAGCCTTGCCAGAGAACATTGCCGGGGCGAGAGCGCAAGATGTGATTACCGGCGGCACTCTGAAAGAGCGCTTAGCCAGCGCCGAGCGGATGATACTGCGTGAAGCGTTAGCCACCTGCGGTGACAATCGCCTGCGAACGGCCAAGTATCTCGGCATTTCAAAATCAACACTGTATGAAAAGCTCGCGCGCTTCGGACTGTAGACCCATTTATTCCGACATTCCGGACAGTGTCTTTTTTTTCGGAATGACTGTAAGCCCTAAAACCTTCAAATCGAGCGGATTTTTCCGGTTTTTCGGACTAATCCGAACGCACTCAGTCCTTCGGGCGCTCTAATCAACACCCAGAAAAGCACATAAGCCTTTGTTTTATATAGCTTTTTAAAACACTGGCACCTTTCTTGATATGTCCTCTCGCAGTGGTCCCACACCTTGTGTGTACACGCCTGCCTCAACAACGATAACAGTAGGCATGGACCCTCCGAAGTAGATATTGACTACAAGTACAACAACAATGATTCAAAATCAGGAGAACACCTATGAAAATCAAGCCTCTCGCGCTTGCCTTTGCTTCCGCTGCGGCACTGTCCGTCTGCGCGTCTGTCGCCATGGCACAGACTAAGCGCATGGACGTTGCCAGCGTTTTCGGCACCAACATGTTCTTGGGTCAAGGTGCGGTGCATCTTGCTGATGAACTGCGCACCATCACCGACGGTGCCATTAACATGCGCGTGTACGAGCCAGGCGACTTAGTACCGCCTTTTGAAGTGTTCAACGCGGTTTCAACCGGTGCTGTAGACGCAGGCTGGGATTGGATCGGCTACTGGGCGGGCACGGTTCCCTTGGTAAACATGTACGGCTCGCTGCCATTTGGCCCATCTGCCGAAGTCATGGCATCTTGGATGTGGTCCGGCGACGGCGCTAAGTACCTGCAGCAAGCTTACGACCCGTATAACGTTAAGGTGCTGGCGTGCTTCATTTCGCCTCAGGAAACGGGCGGCTTCTACAACAAGCCAATCAATACCATCGGCGACTTTGACGGATTGCGCATGCGTATTTCTGGCTTGGGTGCACGAGTATTGAACCAGTTCGGCGCTTCTACTCAGTTGATCCCTGGTGGTGAAATTTATCTGGCACTGGAACGTGGTCGTATCGACGCTGCGGAATTCTCAGTACCTAGCGTTGATGAATCAACCGGTCTGCAAGAGATCACTCAGTACTACTACTTCCCTGGCTGGCACCAGTCCACCAGTTGGTTCTCGTTGATGATGAACAAGAACGTCTGGAACGGTTTGACTGCAACTCAGCAAGCGCAAGTCGAGACGGCATGCCGCTCTACTCTGCAATGGTCTATGGCGCAAGCCGTGCCTGATCAGATCAATGCCCTGAATCGTATGCAGGCCGCTACCGGTATCGAAGTGCGTCGCTTCTCTGACGATGTACTGCAAGAGCTTGAATCAGGCTGGCAGAAGGTTCTGGCTGAAGAGTTCGAGAATACGCCTGGGTTCCGTGAGGCTTATGAGTCTCTGATGGAACATAAAGCCATGTTCGATCAGTGGTATGAATTGCAGGAGATGAACTGATGAAAACCGCCGTTCTCTTACGAGTAGCGGCGGTGCTTGACGCCATAGCCCGGCCGGTCATTCTGACCGGGCTTTGGGTCGGTCGCCTCACCAGCTGGCTGGTGCTGGCGATCATCGCCGTTGTACTGCTCACCGTCGTTATGAATGCGCTTGGCATGAACGAACTTGCACGCTGGCAGGATCGAGTCTTTCTGCTCGGGCGTGCATTAACCATTAACAGCGTAATCGACATGCAGTGGCACCTATACGGCCTATTAATGCTGTTTGGCGCGACCTATGCCTTACACACCAACAGCCATGTACGCGTCGACTTTATTTATGAACGCTTTTCGCCACGTGTACGCCTGATCATCGACCTGGTCGGCCATCTGGCTTTACTGATTCCCTTTTGCTGGATTGTGGCTGAAATGAACTGGCCACAGGTTCGCATGAGTTTTATATCCGGTGAACAGTCCAACTACGGTGGACTCACGCACCGCTTCTTGATTAAGGGCGCACTGCCAATCGCTTTAGGCTTCTTGGCGCTGAATGCCTTCGCTCGCTGTCTGTCCACCATTGCCGCTCTATTGGATCCGGCGCGGATGGATAAGGAGAAATTCTATGTTCGGTGAATACTTACTCCCATTTTTAATGGTAATGGCGCTGCTCCTCGGCATCTTTACCGGCTACCCGGTAGCGTTTCTACTGGGTGGTATTGGCATAATGTTCGCCATCATCGGTGACATCCCCATGCCCTTTGTCGGCATTGTGGGCTCGCGGATATTTGGTGGTGTGATTGAGAATTGGCTGTACATCGCCATTCCTCTGTTCGTGTTTATGGGCTTGATGCTGGAAAAGTCCGGCGTTGCACGCCGCTTGCTACTGACTCTGCAACGTCTGTTCGGACGTGTGCACGGTGGACTGGCCATTTCCGTAGCGCTGCTGGGTATCGTGATGGCAGCCAGTACCGGCATCGTCGGGGCTTCAGTGGTCATGCTGGGGTTGCTCGGCCTACCCATCATGCTCAAACAAGGTTACAAGCCTGAAATGGCGACGGGCATAGTGGCGGCTTCCGGCACGCTGGGCATCTTGATCCCACCGTCCATCATGTTGGTACTCATGGGCTCTATACTCAACGTGTCGGTCGGCGCGCTGTTTAAAGCCGCCTTGGTGCCGGGCTTGATGCTGGGCGTGCTCTACATCGGCTACCTGCTACTGGTTGGCAAAATCAAACCCGAGTGGATGCCTTTGCCCGACCCTAACGCACTGGACCACGATCCTACTCCGCTTCCCATCGCACTCTTGCGTGATCTGGTTGGCCCCGTACTGCTGATTGTTGCAGTGCTAGGCTCCATCATGATGGGCATTGCCACACCAACCGAAGCCGCGGCTATCGGTGCGGCGGGTGCAATGATCCTGGCGTTGATCGGCGGCAACTTCAACTTCAAGAATCTGCGTGATGTTACTTACGACACCTCGAAGACGACGGCGATGATCCTCTTCATTGTGGTGGGTGCTGCCTGCTTCAGTGCGATCTTCAAGCGGTTGGGTGGCGACTACATGATTCTGGAATTGGTCGACAGCACTGGCTTAGGCCCGTACGGGCTGCTGATCATGATGATGTTACTGATCTTTATTCTCGGCTTCTTCTTAGAGTGGATCGAAATCAGCTACGTTATTCTGCCACTGTTGCTACCCGTCATCACCTTAATGGATTTCGGCATGGGCATGACACAGCAGGCTTTCTTGGTGTGGTTTGCGATACTGGTGGCGATCAATCTGCAGACGAGCTTCTTAACCCCGCCCTTTGGCTACGCCCTGTTTTATTTGAAGGGCATCACCAATGGCGAAATTCCTATTACCACCATCTACACGTCTGTCATTCCCTTTGTGCTGTTGCAGCTGAGTGCATTGATTCTGTGCATCCTGTTTCCGTCCATCGTGTTGTGGCTGCCGGGCATGATGCCGAAGTAAAAGAGCGATTCTCAATAACAATAAATTGGCTCACCGAACCAACGTTAAACCGAGCTGAACACCCTCGGACTGGCGCTGCACGCAGCGCCACTGGTTCGGTGTTGCCTGAGCAAAACCTTAGGTATAGAGGTACAAAACCATGATGGGAAAAAGCGTACTCATCACAGGTGCCGCCAGCGGCATCGGCTTCGAAATAGCCCGCGCCTTTCTGGAAGAGGGCGCGCGCGTAGCGATTCTTGATCGCAACGAGGAAGCCCTACAGCATGCGCTCGACCTGCTGGGCGGCGAAGGAAAAGACCGTATGGGTGTGGCGTGCGACGTCACCGATGAAGCAGAGTTTCTGGGCGCGATTGACCGCGTGATCGAGCATTTCCAAGGCTTGGACGTATTGATCAACAACGCTGGCATGCAGCACGTTGCATCGCTGGAAGAATTTCCCAGCGAGATGTATCGCAAGCTGCTCGACATCATGCTGACCGCACCCTTTTTAGCCATCAAGCACGTTTTTCCAGTGATGAAGAAACAAGGCAGCGGCCGTATCATCAATATGGCATCCATTAACGGGCTGGTCGGGTTTGCTGGTAAGGCAGGCTATAACTCAGCCAAACACGGCGTGATCGGGCTCACCAAGGTCGCTGCTCTGGAAGGCGCCGCTTTCGGCGTAAACGTCAATGCACTGTGCCCCGGATACGTCGACACTCCCTTGGTACGTGGCCAGCTCGAAGACCTGGCGCAAACCCGCAACGTGCCACTGGAACGCGTATTAGAAGAAGTCATTTACCCGCTGGTGCCGCAGCGCCGCCTGCTGGATGCGCGGGAAATCGCAGATTACTGCCTGTTCCTGGCCAGCGGGCGCGCCCGTGGTGTGACCGGGCAGGCGGTGGTTATGGACGGTGGTTACACGGCGCAGTAAATATGAACAGCGACCATGCACAATAAGCATGCCCTGTTAGCCTGCACACAAATTTTTACAGCATGCAGCTATCTCGGCCACCGTACACCCGTACGGTGGCCGCAAAATGAGTTAATCTATCAACATAATAAGTATTAGGAGAGCGTGATGACTGCGCCACTCTGGACCCCCAGTGCCGATCGTATCAACGCCGCCCGCATGACCGAGTTTATGCAGGCCATGAATGACCAATTCGGTCTCGACTTGAGTACTTACGACGAGCTGTATGATTGGTCAGTTGACCAGCACGAGTCCTTTTGGAACAGTTTTTGGGACTATTCCGGCATCGTCGCCAGCCAGAAAGGCGGCACCGTATTGGCCGACGGCCACTTGATGCCCGGCGCGCGCTGGTTCCCGCAAGCCCGCCTGAACTTTGCCGAGAATCTGCTGCGTTACCGTGATGACCGTACCGCCCTGATTTTCCGCGACGAAGCCGGTAACCGTGCGCAGTTGAGCTACGCTGAGCTGTATCAACAGGTCGCGCAAGTCGCCAGCGCCCTGCGCCAACAAGGTGTTACCGTGGGCGACCGTGTGTCCGGCTTTATGCCCAACCGCATCGACACCGTCGTCGCCATGCTCGCCACCAGCTCACTGGGTGCGGTGTGGAGTTCCTGCTCTCCCGACTTCGGTATTCAAGGCGTAGTCGACCGCTTCGGCCAAGTAGAGCCTAAAGTGCTGTTCACCTGCGACGGCTACCATTACAACGGCAAACGCATCGACAGCCTAGGCCGTGTGCGGGAAATTGTCGACAAAATCACCTCCATACAAGCCATTGTGGTTGTTCCCTATCTGTCAGCCACGCCCGACCTCGCAGGGCTGCCCAAGGCCGTCACCCTACACGATTTTGTGGACACCACCGCCAACGAGATCACCTTTGCTCAAGTGCCTTTTGACCACCCGCTGTACATCATGTACTCGTCCGGTACCACGGGCGTGCCCAAGTGCATCGTGCACAGCGTGGGTGGCACACTGATTCAGCACCTGAAAGAGCACATGCTGCACTGCGACCTGCAACGTGACGACACGCTGTTTTTCTACACCACCTGCGGTTGGATGATGTGGAACTGGCTGGTCAGCGGCCTCGCCGTCGGCGCCACCGTTTTGCTGTACGATGGCTCTCCTATGGCACCCCGCATCGACAGCTTGTGGGACATTGCCGAACAGGAAGGCATCAGCGTGTTTGGCACCAGCGCCAAGTACATTGCTGCACTGGAAAAAGGCGACGCCAAACCGCGCGAATCGCATCACCTGCCGAAATTGCGCGCCGTGCTCTCGACGGGCTCACCGCTCGCCCCTGAAAGCTTCGACTACGTGTACCGCGACATCAAGTCCGACGTCATGCTGTCGTCTATTTCTGGCGGCACCGACATCGTCTCCTGCTTCGCCTTAGGCTCGCCGTTATTGCCAGTCTACTCGGGTGAACTGCAATGCCGTGGCCTCGGCATGGCGGTACAAATTTTTAACGACGACGGCCAGCCCGTTGTTGGCGAGAAAGGCGAGTTGGTGTGTGTGAAGCCCTTCCCGTCGATGCCAATCTACTTCTGGGACGACGCCGATCAAGCGAAATATCGCGGGGCGTATTTCGAGAACTTCCCGAATATTTGGGCGCACGGCGATTACGGTGAGATCACCGAGCACGGTGGCGTGATTATTCACGGTCGCTCAGATGCGGTACTCAACCCCGGTGGGGTGCGTATCGGTACGGCGGAGATTTACCGGCAAGTCGAAAAAGTTGAAGAAGTGCAAGAAAGTCTGTGTATTGGGCAGCCGTGGGGCGACGATGTGCGTGTTGTGCTCTTCGTGCGCTTGAAAGACGGTTACACTCTGGACGATGCGTTGGTCAATACGATAAAAACAACCATTCGTGCGAACACAACGCCGCGTCATGTGCCGGCGAAGGTGATTCAGGTGGCCGACATTCCACGGACTATTTCGGGGAAAATTGTCGAGTTAGCCGTGCGCAAGATGGTCATGGGCGAGGCCGTTAAAAACAAGGACGCCCTTGCCAACCCGCAGGCCCTCGAATTGTTTCGGGATTTGCCGGAGTTGGCGAGCTGATTCTGTCAATGGCTTGAGGCGTGGTGAGGGAGGTATCTTGGGGACGCCGTGAAAGCATCCCTGCTGGCTCGATGCCGCCATCCATGGCGGCACACGCCCCGCGATACCGCCCTCACCACACCTCAAGCTGATAGATCATCAACCAGCTATCAAACCGCCCAATTGAACAGCGCACCTGCTTTCTCAAACAGCTTTTTACAAGTTTTAGAGTGTTGATTACTAAGATGGCCTTGGGGGTATGCCTTTAAAGGGGTGTTTGCGGACAGGACGTCCGCAACAAGCCTCCAGGGACGGATTCACGGCGTCCCCGTAAAGGCATACCCCCACGGCCATCGTTGTCACATCGAACCATGTTAATGAGGTAAGAAAATGAATAACGACGATATCGTCATCGTGTCTGCGCAGCGGACGCCCACAGGTGCCATGGGTGGTAACCTTGGCAACGTCCGCAGTACCGACTTGGGTGCTACCGCCATTCGGGCCGCCGTCAGCAGCGCTGGTATCAAACCGGAACTGGTGAATGAAGTCATCATGGGCTGCGTATTGCCTGCCGGACTGGGCCAAGCCCCCGCCCGCCAAGCCTCTCGCGGTGCTGGCCTGCCGGACAGCGTCGCCTGCATGACCATGAATAAAGTCTGCGGCTCTGGCATGAAAGCCGTCATGCTCGCGCATGACCTCGTCAAAGCCGGCAGCGCCGATGTCGTGGTTGCGGGCGGCATGGAAAACATGAGCATGGCCCCATACCTGTTGCCTAATGGTCGCTTCGGCATGCGCATGGGCCACAGCCAGGTTATGGACCACATGATGCTCGACGGCCTTGAAGACGCCTACGGCGGCGGGGCCATGGGCTGCGTCGCACAGAAAACGTCGGACGAGTACGGCCTGACCCGAGCTGACATGGACGACTTTGCCATTCGCTCCATCGAAAAAGCCAAAGCCGCCGTTGAAGGCGGTGCGTTCAAAAACGAGATTGCTCCAGTGACTATCAAGGATCGCAAGGGCGAAACCGTGGTCGACACCGATGAGCCGCCATTCCGCGCCAACGTCGAAAAGCTACCCACGCTGCGCCCCGCGTTCGCCAAAGACGGCACACTGACCGCCGCGAATTCAAGTTCCATCTCTGATGGCGCTTCAGCCATGGTCATCATGCGCGCCGGTGATGCCGCCGCCCAAGGCCTGAAGCCCATTGCCCGCATCGTCGCCCACGCGACCAACGCCCGCCTGCCCGATGAATTCACCATTGCGCCGATTGGCTCGATTGAAAAAGTGTTGGCCAAAGCCGGTTGGAGCAAGGACGACGTCGATCTGTATGAAATCAACGAAGCCTTCGCCATGGTCACCATGCTGGCTATTCAGGAGCTGAAGCTGGATGCCAACAAGGTGAATGTACACGGCGGTGCTTGTGCTCTGGGCCACCCCATCGGCGCGAGCGGTGCTCGCATTCTGGTTACCTTGTTACACGCTCTGAAAACGCACGGCAAAACAAAAGGTGTTGCTTCACTGTGTATTGGCGGCGGCGAAGCCACCGCTATTGCTGTAGAAGCACTATAAAAGCCGCACGGCCTCTAAAATCCAATCTCGAAATGCCACCACGGGTTCCTGATCGGCTTTATCCGCTGGGTACGACAACAAGTATTCATGTTGCGTATCCAGCGCGTCGCCAAACGGAGCAATCAAGCTGCCCTCGTGCAATGCCTGCTCGACCAGCACCGTCGGCACTATCGCGGCGCCCATGCCGTGCTTAGCCGCTTCCAATAGCATATGAAAGTGCTCAAAGGTCGGCCCCGTCAGCTCGGTGCGTTCAATGCCCCGTTTCTCAAGCCAATCTGGCCACGCACTACTGCGCGTCGATAAATGCAGCAAAGGAAGATACCGTAGGCAATCCGTGTCAGGCTCTGCCACTTTGTCCGGAGCACACACGGCGATAACCTGCTCATGAAAAAGGTGGTGCGACTGGGCACGTGGCCAATGATCACCTCCGTAGTGCACAATGACGTCAACACGTTCGGGATCAATAGCGTCTATCTCATCCAGCGCCAGTAGCGTTAAATGGTATTGCGGATGGGCACGCTGAAACGCAGCCAAGTGCGGCATCAACCAATAGGAAGCCAGCGTGGGCAGCACAGACAGCGTTAATGTGGTTTTTTCGTCTTCACGCTGCACCAATCGTAAACTGGTGTTTTCCATCTGATCGAGCAGCGCCACGACGTCTTTGTAGTAAGTGATGCCCGCTTGCGTAAGCATCAGCCGTTTATTCAAACGAATGAACAATTCTCGTCCTAAAAATTGTTCCAGCTTGCCCACTTGGCGACTCACGGCGCTTTGCGTCAGGTGCAGCTCCTGTGCCGCGCGGGTGAAACTGAGGTGACGTGCTGCAGTTTCAAAGCAGGTCAGCGCGGTTGAAGACGGGATATAGCGGCGCATAGCAAGGCACTCTTTCTAGCCATAGAAATCAATAACTCATGATGTCACATGCGTTTTAGGCATGACAACATGCATTTTTACCTTTTGCCATGCCATTAGATCATGACTAAAGTAACAGCCTATTGACTCGTCTTTGGAGAAACCCTCAATGCAGGTTAACGATTTTTTTGCTCAGCTGTGGGATACCTACACTGATGTCACCCCGCAAGCACAGCGCATTCAAGCACTGTTTAAGGCCCGCGGTGAAGAGGTGATCAATGATCATGTGGCGTTTCGCACTTTTGCACAGTCACCCATAGCGTTGGATAAATTAGAGCCACAACTCACCGCAATGGGTTACGAAGCCTATGGCGCGTTCCGTTTTGAAAATAAGCACCTACGTGCTCGTTGCTATAAGCATGTATCTGAAACAGATGCACCAAAGATTTTTCTGTCTGAGCTGCTGATCGACGAGTTACCGGCCGATTGCCAAGACATATTGCACCGCCTGATCGCCGAGATTCCAGCGGATGCGGTAACAGGTCCAGAGATTTTCTGGCAAAAACGTCTGTGGGATATGCCCAGCGAAGCCGACTACTCAACCTTGGTGGAACACAGTGAATACGCGGCTTGGCTAAGTACCATGGGCATGCAGGCCAACCACTTTACGGTCAGCATTAACCATCTAAAACACTTCTCCACCATCGAGCAGGTTAATCAGCTGTTGTTGGACGAGGGTTATGCCCTGAATCAAGTCGGTGGTTTGGTGAAGGGTTCTCCAGCGCTGTTCCTGGAACAGTCGTCAACCATGGCGGATAAGGTAGAGGTAACCTTTGCTGGCGGTGAAACGCGGACGATCCCAAGCTGTTTCTATGAATTCGCCCGTCGGCATGTCCAGCCAGATGGCATCCTGTTCGACAGTTTCATCGAAGGCAATGCGGACAAGATCTTTGATTCCACGAATACGATGTAACGGCCTACATGCCCCTACTGTCGCGCAAACGCTGTTTGCGCGACTGACTTTTCGATGAACTAGGGGGAGACGGCTGCCATTCTGGTGTGCTCCCCGATACGCCGCCGCCGATACCCGTTGGCCCGGTACGGCGATCATAAAACTCTATATCAATATAGGCTGGCGGGTTACGCATGCTCGCTAAATAAGCCGCATCCATCAAATCCTGCAACTGCTCCAAGGCAAGCGGCAAGCGACCTCCCGTCAACTGTTCAACCATCGCTAACAGTTCATAGGCACCATCTTGGCGTACGGCTCCCATTAGCGCGCGTATTTCAGTGCGATCGAAGGCTTGACCAGAGCGCATGTCATAAAAGGCTACGCCAAGATGCTCTGCAGGCACTCGAATGTTAGCAGCAATGGCACTACCAAGTATTTCCTCAACATCGCTTTGGCTAAGTGAGTTCTGACCCTGCATCAATAAACGAGCAGGATCAAAAACTGACGGTGCCGTCGCACCCACGGCGGCCGACAGCACTAGGGCGCAGCAGCATAGCAGCCAAAATGAAGCCACCCGACAAACTTTATGCATTTTAGAAACCTTTCATTTCGCTAATACAAACTATACTAACAGCACTACACCAATCATGGACAGCCGTCGCAGCCCTTGCTCAAATACAAAAAGCCCGACCGTATCATTACGGTCAGGCTTTTTGGGGGCGACGCACAGTTATGCGCCAGAGCCTTGTCGGCAACCTAGTTACGAATCAGGTAGTCAAACGCCCCCAAGGCTGCGGTCGCGCCTGAACCCATCGACACAATGATCTGCTTGTACGGTGTTGTAGTAACGTCACCGGCGGCAAAAACACCTTTCATACTCGTCTGGCCGTGCGCGTCGACGATGACCTCCCCGCGCGGCGTCAGTTCGATGGTGCTCTTCAAGAACTCGGTGTTTGGCACCAAACCGATCTGTACAAAGATGCCGTCTACGTTCAGCTCATGCATGGCGTCCGTGGCGCGGTCTTTGTACGTCAGGCTCTTCACTTTGCCGTCCGCACCCACCACCTCGGTGGTTTGCGCTTCTTTGATGATGCGAATGTTCTTCATCGACTCCGCTTTGCGCACCAATACCGCATCCGCCCGCAGCGTATCGGCGAATTCCAATACGGTGACGTTGTCGACCAAACCGGCCAAATCAATCGCCGCTTCGATACCGGAGTTACCACCACCGATTACCGCGACAGGCTTGCCTTTGAACAGCGGGCCATCGCAGTGTGGGCAGTAAGTCACACCCTTGGTGCGGTATTCCTGTTCACCCGGCACGTTCATGTCGCGCCAACGGGCACCGGTCGCCAAAATAACAGTTTTACTTTTCAGCACGGCGCCGTTGGCCAACTCCACTTCTTTCAAGCCATCGCTGCCTTCGCGCAAGGCGACGGCCTTCTGGCTGTTCATGATGTCCACTTCGTACTGGCGAACGTGTTCTTCCAGCGCCGCGACCATTTTCGGGCCTTCGGTTTCTTTCACGGAGATGAAGTTCTCAATCGCCAGTGTGTCTAATACCTGGCCACCGAAACGCTCGGCGACGATACCGGTACGAATGCCTTTACGCGCCGCATAGATCGCAGCAGCGGCACCCGCAGGGCCACCGCCCACAACCAGCACATCAAAGGGTGCTTTTTCGGCCAACAACGCGGCGGCTTTGGCATCTGCCTCATCGTCGACTTTGTTCAGGATATCCGCCAATGTCATACGACCATTGGCAATTTCTTCGCCGTTCAAAAACAGCGTAGGTACGGCCATGATGCCGCGCTCTTCCACTTCTTTCGGGAAAACACCGCCGTCGATCATGGTGGCGCTCACGTTCGGGTTCAGAATCGCCATCAAGTTGATCGCCTGCACAACGTCTGGGCAGTTGTGGCACGACAACGAAATGTACACTTCGAAGTTCAGTTCGCGGCTCAGGCCTTTCGCTTGATCCTGCAGCGTCTGATCTTCTTTCGATGGATAACCACCCGCTTGCAACAGTGCCAGTACCAGCGAGGTAAATTCGTGTCCCATGGGGATGCCGGCGAAGGTCACCCGTGCTTTCTCACCTTTCGGTCCCACTTCCATGCGCGGAACTCGACCCGTTGGGTTGTCCAGTACGGTTAAAGAAATCTTGCTGTTCAGGGCTTCGATTTCTTTCGCCAGCTCGAACAGTTCTCGCGATTTTGCGCTGTCATCAACGGCTACCGTCAACTCAATCGGGTTCACGAGTCGTTGCAGGTAGGCGTCCAGCTGTTGTTTCAAGGTTGCATCTAACATGATTGTTTCCGCTTGAGTTCGTGACGGTGAGGCTCTCCCTGCGTAAACGTCAGGCAAAACCTTCTCGTTCCAGCTAGCAAAAGAGCAGCAGAATAACCGTCGATCATAAAATTCTGGGGTTAAAACAGCCCGAAAGCAGAGTGTTTCGGGCTTAGGTATCATACAGCCACAAAGCGTCAGCGAGGCCGTCAGGGCGCGGCGGAAATACCCGTAGAAGGGCGGAGCTTAGTGCACTAAGTGAGCACTCTACGGGTGTTTCCAACAAAGCCCTGACAACGCAGCTAGCTTTGGATTTAGATTTTGCCTACTAGGTCCAAAGAAGGAGCTAATGTCGCTTCGCCTTCTTTCCACTTCGCAGGGCAAACTTCACCGGGGTGAGACGCAACGTACTGCGCTGCTTTCACTTTACGCAGCAGATCTTCTGCGTCACGGCCGATGCCTTCTGCAGTGATTTCCATTGCTTGGATGATGCCGTCAGGGTCAACCAAGAAAGTAGCGCGATCCGCCAAGCCTTGACCTGGACGCATTACACCGAAATTATTGGTGATGGTACCCGTCTGGTCGCCCAGCATGTAGTAGTCGATCTTACCAATGGTGTCAGAGCTGTCGTGCCATGCTTTGTGCGTGAAGTGGGTGTCTGTTGAAACAGAGAATACTTCTACGCCACGCTTTTGCAGCTCTTCGTAGTGATCAGCCAGGTCGCCCAGTTCGGTTGGGCATACGAAGGTGAAGTCGGCTGGGTAGAAGAAAAATACTGCCCACTTACCTTTTACGTCAGCTTCCGTTACTTGTACAAACTCGCCGCTTTTGAAGGCGGTAGCTGTGAATGGCTTGATCTCAGTGTTGATCATTAACATGCTCCTTAAGGTTTAAGATTAAACGTTAGTGGTTGAAAACAGGTTGCATCGTACGGGGTTTGCGTGACATTTCAAAATTGATCTTCTTAAAGCATACAATAGTCTATGGCTATGGATAATTTCTAAAGCAATAGAATTAAGCTTTTTTAAGTTAGACGGGCTGACGAACGAGAGAATCCGTTAGAGCTCCACTAGCTCAGACATGACCTTTTCCAGCATGAAAGTTTCACGCTGAATCGACTGCCCCATGGACTCTTCCTGCCGGGACATCACGTAGCGATTATGCTTAATCGCTTCCTCTACCGGGACCCACATAGGACGCATACCGTTGGCGATTTCGTAGCTCTCCATCTTGGTGTCAGCCAGCGTCGGTGCTACGTCACACAGAAAGAAGTGCGAGGTCATGTGCATCAGGTCGTATTCTGGCTTCCAATACGGGCGGTATTCTTCAATGTAGCCATAGTGTTCGTTGACTTGAATATCCCGCGCTCCGGTTTCTTCTTCCAGCTCACGGCATAACGCAACAGTGATGTCTTCGCCTTCATCGATACCGCCACCGGGCAAACTGAAATCGTTGTAGCGTTCGGTATACAACAGCAAGATTTGTTCAGCACGCAGAACAATGCCGCGCGCCGCGTGACGACGCAAAATACGCCCTTCTTTACTGTTCAGTCTCGGGTGAACCAGCTCGGTGATCAATTTCATGGTCGTACTGTACACCCTGAGCAAAAAACGAGCGGCATTCTACCTTGGAATGCCGAGTTTTTCACCTGACAGTCGCCGCACTATTGACGGCGACTGATCGCGAGGTTTGCTCTGCCCGGGAAACTTATCCTCTGTAATACCGCTGCGGCACAAACGGCATGGCGCTCACCGTCATCGGCAGTTTCTTTCCGCGCACATCGGCGAAGACTTCCGTCTCCAATGCACTGTGCGGGGTCAGCACATAACCCATGGCCACGGCGGCTTCGGCGCTGGGACCAAAGGTGCCACTGGTCACCACGCCAATTTTATTACCTTCTGCATCGAACAGTTCAGCGCCTTCGCGCACCGGCGCACGCCCTTGGCCTTTCAAGCCCACGCGCTTGCGCGTCCAGCTCTTGTTGGCGATCTGATCCAGAATCACGGTGGCGCCTAAGAAACCTCCAGGGCGTTCGCCATCGGCACGGCGCGCTTTGGAAATGGCCCAAATCAGGCTGGCTTCCAATGGCGTGGTCGTGGCGTTCATGTCGTGCCCGTACAGGCAAAGACCCGCTTCAAGGCGCAATGAATCGCGTGCGCCCAAGCCAATAAACTCTACTTCGCTTTCATTCAACATCAAACGGCACAGGCGCACGGCGTCGCTGTTCGGGATGGAAATTTCATAGCCATCTTCGCCGGTATAGCCGCTGCGAGAAACGTAGCAGTCGACCCCGTCGAGTTTAATTTTCTGGTTGTCCATAAATACCATGGACGCCACATCAGGATTCAAGCGGCTCAGCACTTCCGCCGCTTTAGGGCCTTGCAACGCCACCAAGGCGCGGTCTTCCAACACCTCAAGCTGGACGCTGGCAGACAGGTGTTGACGCAGATGCGCGATGTCCTGCGTTTTGCAGGCCGCGTTGACCACCATATAATAGCCTGCATCCCCGTAGTTGGTAACCATCAAGTCATCTAAAATGCCGCCTTCCGGGCTGGTCAGCAGCGCATAACGCTGCTTGCCCACGGGCAGATCAATCACATCAATCGGCAACAGCTTTTCCAGCTCGGCTGCGACATTATCGCCCGTCAACCACAACTGGCCCATATGAGACACATCGAACAGCCCCGCTGCAGCGCGCGTATGCAGGTGCTCTTGCTTGACACCCAAAGGGTACTGAACCGGCATGGAATAGCCTGCGAAAGGCACCATACGGGCACCGAGTTCAATATGAAGATCGTTCAGAGGGGTGGTAAGCAGCGCAGTCTGTTCGGTCATGGAGATCACCTTATGCTGGGGTGTTTAATTTTTGCCCATGATGCACCAAGTCCATCGTGTTTCCAATAGGAAACTTCGTCCGAAGTCCATGCTAACTGCTTTCTTATGTATCAGGCAAAACCCGTAGAGGCGAAAATATGGCTAGGCAAGAATCCCCGCCATGAACAGATTCCTTTAGATAAGTTGGAATGGCGTGGCTCTGACTTAAAGCGTCACGAGCGAAATACTAGCAAGGCAAAAATGACCACGAAACCAGGGAAGATATGAACAAGGAAAACCCGAAGAGGCGAAAATCTGGCTAGGCAAAAATCCCCGCAATGAGCGACGTTCACATCGAGTAAACGAGCGAATTAAGGGGATTTTTAACAACGCCAGATTGAGTAAAAGCGGGTTTTAAGCAGTGACCCATAGGACGAAGGCATCTTGTTCGCTGGTCGATACCAACGCATGCCCCATGCTGCAATCGTAATACGCTGAATCCCCCGCAAACAGTTCGATGGGCTCATAGAACTCGGTATACAGCAGTATTGACCCGTCCAAGACATACAGAAACTCCTCGCCTTCGTGCCGCACCCAACCACCAAAAGCGGCGAAATCACGGGCGTGCACGCGCGTCCGGAACGGAATCATTTTCTTGTGCGTCAGTTGCGTGGCCAGCAACTCATGCTCATACGTTGGCGTAGGGTGGGGCTTGCCTTCGCCGCTGCGCGTGATGTCACGACGGCCACCGGCGCTGGGGCCGGAGCTGGGCTGGCTGAACAACTGCGGCACGTCGATATTGAGGCCGCGCACGAGCTTGGTCACCACGCTGAACGTCGGTGATATCTGCTCGTTTTCAATTTTTGACAGAGTAGACCGCGCCAAGCCCGTCAACTTCGCGGCCTCTTCCAACGTGAGCTTTTGATTCAGTCGAATCGCACGCACGCGTTCGCCCAGCTTTAACGGCTCTACCGTGGCTTCTACACCACCTTCGCGCTCTACCGTGAGCGGCTCTTTGCGCTGATCGCGCAGAAACTGCGGTTCTTCGGGCATTATCTAAACTCTTTCTTTTGCAATTCGATAGGCACGGATTACAAGTTCGGTAGGCCTTTTCGGGGACGCCGTGAATCCATCCATGGAGGCTCACTGCCGCCATCCATGGCGGCAAATGCCCCTGCAAAGGCCTACCGAACTTGCTCACCGCGCCCAGCAACACTTCAACATTGGCAAAGAAGCCACTGAATTATTCCAGACCAGTACATCATACGCCATTGGGAACAAATTTAGCTTATGTTTCCGATAAGAAATTTTTGTTGATCGACTGCACCCAGCTTGCTAGGCTCGCGCCATTATCAACCTGCCCCTCATTCATAACAAATACAGGACAATTTTATGTCTAACGCACCGGCTGACCGCAAATACACCGCGACCCACGAATGGCTAAAAGCCGACACCGACGGTGTCTATCTGATGGGCATTACCGACCACGCGCAAGAACTGCTGGGCGACATCGTATTTGTTGAACTGCCCGAAGAAGGCCGCGAAGTCGCCGCCGGTGAAGAAATTGCCGTCATTGAATCCGTAAAAGCCGCGTCTGACATCTATGCCCCGGTGGCCGGCACCATCGTTGCCGTGAACGAAGCCCTGACTGACAGCCCGGACACCGTCAATGACGACGCCCACTCCGCCGGTTGGATTCTGCGTTTGCAGCCCAGCAATGCGGCCGATGTCGATGCCCTGTTGAGCGCCGACGACTATACTCAATCACTGGCCGACTGATAGCATTTTTGGGAGACTCCTCATGAGTACAGGCAACACCACGCAAAAACCTCTGGCCGACCTCGTTAGCCACAGTTTCACCGAACGCCATGTGGGCCCGTCCGCCGATGAACAGCACGCCATGCTGCAAACACTCGGTGCGGAGTCACTCGATGGACTCATGATGCAAGTCGTCCCTGCGGCCATCCGCCTCAGCCACGACCTCCCAATGGATGCTGGCTTATCTGAAACCGATGCGCTGGAAGAACTGAAAGCACTGGCGCAGCAAAACCAAGTGCTTAAGAGCTACATCGGCCAAGGCTATTACCCAACCCGTATGCCAGCGGTCATTCAGCGCAACGTACTAGAAAACCCCGCTTGGTACACTGCCTATACGCCTTACCAGCCGGAAATCTCGCAGGGCCGTCTTGAGTCTCTGTTGAACTACCAACAAGTGGTGATGGACCTCACCGGCATGCCGTTGGCAAACGCCTCCCTGTTGGATGAAGCAACCGCGGCAGCAGAAGCCATGGCGCTGTGTAAGCGTGGCAACGCACGCAACAAGAGCGAAGTGTTCTTCGTGGCCGATACCGTGCACCCGCAAACATTGGACGTGTTGCGCACGCGCGCTCACTATTTTGGTTGGGAGTTGGTGGTTGCTCCGGCCGAGAAAATCAGCCATTACCAGCCGTTTGGTGCACTGTTCCAGTACCCGGACACCGAAGGCACAGTGAGCGACTTGGCTGCCCTGATCAAAGCCGCACAAGACCAAGGTGCCATGGTGGCGGTGGCCACAGACTTGTTGGCGATGTTGTTACTGCGCTCGCCCGGTGAACTGGGTGCCGATATTGTCTTCGGTTCAGCACAACGTTTCGGTGTACCCATGGGTTATGGTGGTCCGCACGCGGCCTTCTTTGCCGCCAAAGATGACCTGAAACGCCAAGTACCGGGTCGCATCATCGGCGTATCGAAAGACCGCCACGGTGACACGGCCTTGCGCATGGCCATGCAAACCCGCGAACAACACATTCGCCGTGAAAAGGCGACGTCCAACATTTGTACCGCGCAGGCTCTGCTGGCGAACTTAGCGGCCTTCTATGCTGTGTACCATGGACCCGACGGTCTGCGCACCATCGCTGAACGTGTACACCGCTTAACCAGTATTCTGGCGCGTGGTTTGAAGCTGGGGGGCGTGACCACCAACAGCACCTATTTTGATACTCTGACTTTTGCCGCGGACGCCGGACTGCACGAACGGGCCGTGCGCGCAGGCTGCAACTTGCGCCGCTTTGACGATGGTCGTGCCGGTGTCAGTTTCGATGAAACCACCACCAAAGATGACGTCATGCAGCTGCTGGATCTGATTCTGGGCGAAGGCCACGGCTTGTCCGTCAGCGCTCTAGACAGCGAATTGATGCAGAGCGGTGAAACCGGCATTCCCGCAGCGTGGCGGCGCACCGATGCGGTGCTGACGCACCCGGTCTTCAACAGTTACCACAGCGAAACCGAAATGCTGCGCTACATTCGCCGCTTGGAAAATCGTGACTACTCCTTGGTGCACGGCATGATCCCGCTGGGTTCCTGCACCATGAAGTTGAATGCGACCGCTGAGATGATTCCGGTCAGTTGGCCGGAATTCGCCAACATGCACCCCTTTGCGCCGGTCGAGCAAGCCAAGGGCTATCAGATCATGTTGCAAGAACTGGAGCAGCAACTCATCGCCGTGACCGGTTACGATGCATTTTCCTTACAACCGAACTCCGGTGCCCAGGGCGAATACGCCGGTTTGCTGGCCATTCGTCGCTACCAAGCGGCCAAGGGTGAAGGCGAGCGCGACATCTGCTTGATCCCGGCCTCGGCGCACGGCACCAACCCAGCGACTGCTGCGATGATGGGTTTGAAGGTCGTCATCGTGAACTGCGACGATTCAGGCAACGTGGACCTCGACGACCTGCGCGCCAAATCGGTAGCGGCGGGTGACAAGTTGTCGGCCTGTATGATCACCTACCCCTCCACGCACGGCGTGTTTGAAGAAGGCGTATCGGAGCTGTGTAAGATCATTCACGAGCACGGCGGCCAAGTGTACCTCGACGGTGCCAACCTGAACGCGCAAGTGGGTTTAACCCACCCGGCGCTGATCGGCTCCGACGTATCGCACCTGAACCTGCACAAAACCTTCGCCATTCCACACGGTGGCGGCGGCCCTGGCATGGGCCCCATCGGCGTGCGGTCGCACCTTGCTCCTTACTTGCCCGGTCACAGTGTGAACGGCAACGGCGCGGGTGCGGTGTCGGCAGCACCTTTTGGTTCGGCCAGTATTTTACCCATCACGTGGATGTATAACCGCATGCTGGGCAAAGACGGCTTGAAGCGCTCAACCGAGGTCGCCATTCTAAACGCCAACTACATTGCGGACGCACTGGCCGATGACTACGAGATTCTGTATCGCGGCACCAAGGGTCGCGTAGCGCACGAGTGCATCCTCGACATTCGCCCCTTGAAAGCCGCCAGCGGTATTTCGGAAGAAGACATCGCCAAGCGTTTGATGGACTACGGCTTCCACGCGCCGACCATGTCATTCCCCGTACCTGGCACCTTGATGGTGGAGCCGACGGAATCGGAATCACAAGCTGAGCTGGATCGCTTTATTGAAGCCATGAAGGGTATTCGGCAGGAAATCGCGCGCGTGCAAAGCGGCGAGTGGCCAGCGGACAACAACCCGTTGGTCAATGCCCCGCACACGCAGTTCGATCTGGTGAAGGAATGGGACTATCCGTACAGCCGTGAAACCGCTGTATTCCCGTCCAGCGCCACTCGAGCAGCGAAGTTCTGGCCTGCGGTCAGCCGTGTCGACAACGTGTTCGGCGACCGTAACTTTGTGTGCAGTTGCCCGAGCACAGAAGAATACCGCTAAGCGGTGTACGCTAGAATTAAGGGCGCCCAGCAGTCATGTTGGGCGCCCTTAATTCGGTTAGAGCAAGGTAAGCTGCCAGCCCAGCATGCCCGCTAAGATAATCAACACCAGCATACCTGCAGTAAACACCTTCATGCGCATAGGCACGCGATTCGTCGTCACATGAATCACCGCATGTGCTACTCGCAAACCGACATACAGCCATGCCAGCGCAATCACCACGGTGTCTACCGCACCCAGCATGAACAACGCCACGGCTAAAATGTAAAACAACACCGGCGTTTCAAACTGGTTGTTGATGTTGTTGCCTACCTGCACCACGCTGTCCGGCCATGCGTTGTTGTTCAGTTTCACCGCCTTCAGATCAATACCACCGGCTTTTAAAGCCTGCGCTTTCCGCCAGCCCAACAGTCCGAACATGCTGATGGTCAGCAGTACTTGCGCCAGCACGGGCCAAAAAATCAAATGAGTGTGCATCGTTGTCTTTCCCTATCATTATTGTGTCTCAATGAAATGTCACGCTACCAAACAATGCTTTGGATGTCTGCACACGCATACTGCCCAGATCTTGTAAGGCAATGCGCCGCAGTTCGCCGGCACAGCGAAACAATAAAAACTCTTCACCGTTTTGTGCGCTGGTCGTCACGCAACGTCCAACTAATTGTTCGCCATTACGCAAGCTCAGTATGACCTGATACTCAAAGGTACAGGCGATTTCCAAGTAATCATGCAGTTCACAGTTCAGATGAAACGCGTGCGCCATGGCCAGTTCTCGCTCCCTAATGTCGTTAAGCAGCAAAGGGGGTTTAATATCAGCACCCAATCATGAAAGACTATAGGTAATGACCCTTGCTCTTACTACTTTAATTCACGGCCAATGACTATGCGACGTCATCCTCTGCTAGCAGGATTCCTTGCCGTGCTCTGCCTTTGGGCACTGCTCTCGAGTAACACTGCGGCGCAAACAAACTCCGCCGAGCCGGACGCACCGGCTCCGGCGCCATTGAATGACTGGCAGGACGTTATCAGGCAAAGCCCGTACTGGGTCAGCCAGGGTATGCACAGCAACCTGTTAACCATCCGCCGCTGGGTATTGAATGGCGAAGCTTTCTGTGAAAATCCTAATCGTCATGTATTCTTTGATCGCCGCGCTGCCTTTCTCGGCTACATCATTAACAGCGAAGACCGCGTCGAAACACAAGCCCGCCTGAACGATCAACGCCAACAATGGGCCAGCAACGCACGAGTAGATAACTGGTCAGCGGGCGAAGATGGCCGTGCGGGCTACCCCTTCGCCTTAAATTGCAACCAACCCGATGCACGCTTGCAAGAATCACTGGCGCGCTACACGGGCAGCGACGAATCAGCCCGGCTCTGGGGTACATGGGACGGCTTGGCATTGGGCACCGAGGCTGAGCCTATTAGCCTGCACGACGCCATTCGCCAAACATATGAATACTGGGTCGAGCGCGGACGCATCAGCATGCCACCGGAAGTGCTGAGTACACTGGCGGGCAAAACCATTATTGAAAGTGGTGGCTTGCGCGAGTCGCATTCCGCCGCTGGCGCGCGCGGCATCATGCAGTTGTCACCCGCTGCCTTGAGCGATTGCGAACTGGCCGAGCGCTTTTATTTCCATCGTATGGCGCAGATCGATTGCGCTCTTCGTTTACTGGAACAAAACCACCGTAATCTGTACCCGACCTTTGACGCAACCTTTGGGCACCTGCCGGAAGACAAAGCCGATACGCTTTACAGCCTGTTATTGATTCAAGCCTATCATGGCGGAGTGCGGCGCATTCAGCGCCTGATGACGGATGAAGCACTCAGTGGTGCTGCCCAATATTTTGTCCGCCATCATGAGCGCTTCACCGCCGAGGATATTGCCTTGGGGATGGTCTACCACAACCTCGGGCGCGACCAGTTTGGCTTCGCCTCACTGTATTACGTCACGGACGTGAGCATTGCCAAAGAATTTGCCTGTGCCGCGGTTACTGATCTGGCCGGGTGTCCACGTTAGCGCTCTCTTTGGTCGCACAGCGCTTGCATAGGCACGCTTGTTGGCGCAGATGCTCAGGTATTTTCGCCAATGCATCCGGGTCAATGACAACCTCGGTGCACCAGCATGGCGTGTCGAAGCTGCCCGAGGCCGCCGGAGCACAAGCGTTCGGTTCGCCACACACGGGACAATGAAGATTGGGCAAGGGTTCCATAAGGACTCCATAGTCTGAGTTCATGGTATTGTGGCTGACGTGCTCTTACTATGCCATGCTAGCCTCGTCCGATCACAGCCAAGGAAACGATGTTATGGATCAACTGCGTTCTCTGCGTATCTACGTAGAGGTAGTGGCGGCGGGTAGTTTCGCTGGTGCGGCCCGCACGTTAAACATAGCTCCACCCATCGTCACCAAGGCTGTTTCTGAACTGGAAACCGCGCTCGGCGCTCGCTTGCTGAACCGTACGACGCGGCGTTTAGCACTGACTGACATTGGCGAACGCTACGTGCAACGGGCGCGACAGATACTGGCCGATCTGGACGAAGCCGATGCCATGGTCACCGAGTCACACCAAGCACCCTCCGGTACTGTGCGTGTGCTCTGCCCACCCGCTTTCGCGGCGCATGAATTGGTTAAATACCTGCCCGCGTTTTATCAGCAGTTTCCAGCCGTGCAGCTTGCCGTCACCACCCGACCTACGGTGACCACGCTGAATGACCAGTTTGACCTGTCCATTATCTCGCTGCCACAACCGCTGACCAAAGGTGAGTTCATCGCCCGCCCGTTGGGCAAAGCCACGTTTGTGCTGTGTGCCTCCCCCGGTTACCTGGCGCGTCACGGCACACCCGCCACTCCGGCTGACTTGCAACGTCACAATGGCTTACTGCCCGCGGTCAACGCCGTGCGCAAAGAGCTGACGCTTTACCGTCAGTCTGCGATACTCCAAGAGCTGCCCGAATCGCAAGAGCCGACGACCGTGCCTATTCCAACACAGCAGGCGCTGCTCGCAACCGGGCATCTGGATTTATTGTTCAACGCTGCGGTTGCCGGGCTCGGCATTACCGGCCTGCCCTCCTTTATGGCGCAAGGCGCTTTGGCCGACGGCCGCTTACAGCCTGTGCTGCCCGAATGGCACGCCGGTGCCTTGCATCTGTACGCGGCCATTCCTACTCGGCAGTTTGTGCCCGCCAATACCCGTGCGTTTTTGGACTTCCTCGTGGCAATCTATCAAGACGCGCAAGAAGACCCTTGGCTCCCTTACTGATCCTATCTGCTTGATGCTGTCTTATTAATCGAGGGGCAGCAATGTCTCGTATTCAACCCGTGCGTCCAAGGCTTTCAACTTGTCGGTACGGTTGTCCTTTGGAGGCACGCGACCTTCGAAACGCACCAGTTGCCGAGTTTGCGCATCAAACATCAGGTGCATGGACGGCACGACTAACCGCACCAATAAGCTGGTCGGGGTCACGCTGAACACCATCAGCCCCTCCGTCACCCCTTCGGCTCGAATGGTGAAGCCGTAGGTCGCCATGTCCTGCAACACGATAAAGCGCACAGATTGCTTATCGCTGCTGACCACCTCGTCCCAATGGTGATGAATGTAGCCAAACAATGAAGGCCCTGAGACTAAGGGCAACGAAAGCCGCTCGGTTTTTTGCCGTTCACGGCCGTTTTCCAGCACATTGAATGTCAGCGTGCCCGCCGCAGAATCTACCGTGGCAGTGCCACTGACAATGCCTTGGTAGTCCGTAATGGCTACTTGCCGCACATCATACGCCGATGATGTCCAAACGGCTTCCGACTGCATCAGCGTGCCTGCCCGGTCATACGTGCGGTGTGTGGCGACCCTATCCCGACCAACGGTTAACACATGACGTTCGTAATGAAACAACGGGGCTTCGTCGAGGGCATCAAGGGGGTAGGTGCTGCCCCGATAAACCAGCGTGCCGGCAGCGACGGGTTGCTCGTTCACACGCGCCAGCTCAACATTAAGAGACACAGTATGGCCATAGGTAGCACACGCCAGAATCAACAGCGGTGCCACACACATAATCCGCTTAGGGCGTGAACTGGTGCGGCGAGCGATCTTCATTGGATGATTCCTTACGATGACGGGTAGAAGAAATTAATGCATCGCCATCGTAAGTCACATCCGTGCACCGACACAGCCGCCGGTTGTTAATGCACTCTTAGGAAAAATAGGGGTAATGACATCCAGTCCCGCCATGAATCGGGCTAGCAGGCATTTCTCAGATCACGTCTTTGGACTCCACCGGCACCAAACGACTGAACATATTGCACAGCAAACCAAAACCCAGACCAATGGGCAGATAATACGCAATGCCCCAATGTTCCGGTGCCAGCCAAATCATGCCCACTAAGGGAATACCCACCACCATCGCCACAGCCGCAGGAATTTGAGCGCGATAATGTTTGTCGCACTGCTTACATTGCTTCGCCACCCATGACGAGAAAATGCGTTCAACACTGAACAGGGGAATGGGGCGATGACAATGGGGGCACTGCATGATGGATCCTCTTCTTTTTATAGCCGGACGGTTAAGTAGACCGACTATAGAGGCGCGGCATGGGCGGATCAATCCCACTTGAGTCTTAGATCCCTTGCTAAGCTTTAAAACTCATAAAAAAAGGCGCCGTAGCGCCTTTCTAAACCACACCAGCAGATACTAGCGCAGTGTTTTCATAGCGGTCGTCCAAGGTACCAACTGGTCCAACATCGCGTTCAAAGAATCAACGTGCTGGGCAGCGGGTTTGAACACGCTGAAGTTTTCGAAGTCGGTGAACAATGACAGTTGAACCTGGTTGCGCACGTGCGCCAACTGCAGTTCAGAAGCGATTTGACGCATGTGCTCCACGGCACGCACACCGCCCGCTGAACCGTAACCCACAAAGCCCGCGGCTTTGTTGTTGAATTCCTGGTTCAGGTAATCCAACGCGTTTTTCAATGCACCGGTGATGCTGTGGTTGTACTCAGCGGTGACAAAAATGTAACCGTCGTATTTAGCAATGGCAGCAGACCATTTCTTGGTGTGCTCTTGGCTGTATTGGGCGTATGCTGCAGGCATGCCTTCATCCAGCACGGGTAGGTTGAAGTCAGCAATGTCCACCAGTTCAAAATTGGCATCTGTACGCTTGCTGGCGTTTTCCAACACCCAGTTAGCAACGGCGATGTTGTTACGACCGGGACGTGTACTGCCAGTGACAACGGCGATGTTCAGCATAGTATTCTCCTGTGGAAAGGCCCGATTGGCCATTCGAAATTAGTTTCGTGAGCACAGTATGAAGACTACTCACAGGCAATCAACTGCATTAATATTGACGATTCATTTCTTATTGAGAAACCATGAGTATGGATACGTTGCACAGCATGCGGGTATTGGTGGCCGTGGTGGACAACCACAGCTTTGCGCAAGCGGCCGAACAGCTGAACATGTCTAAGGCCATGGTCAGCAAGCACGTGATGAACCTGGAAAGCCGCTTAGGGGCGCGCCTTTTGAACCGCAACAGCCGCAACCTCAGCGTGACGGAGCCAGGACAGATCTATCTAGAACGCTGCCGTACCATGCTGGAAGAGCTGGATGAAGTGGAAGCCACCATCAGTCGGGCAACGGTTACACCGCGCGGCACCATCCGCATGACCGCCCCCATGTGGCTCGCCACCGACTACTTCACTGGCTTGCTGCGAGAGTTTCGTGCGCTGTATCCGGACGTGCTGTTCGACATCGACATCAGTGGGCGCTTCGTTGACATCGTCGAAGAAGGCTTTGATCTGGCACTGCGAGCCAGTCGCACCCTACAACCGCACCTGATTGCTCGCCCTTTGATGCCGATTCAATTCCACTTGGTGGCTGCACCGAGCTATTTGACTCAGCGCGGCTCTCCAACGCACCCCAGTGAACTGGCCACGCACGATATGCTGAGCTATTCACTGGTGAAAAATGCGGAACTGACGCTGACCGGGCCGGACGGCGAGGTGACGGTGGCTCTAAAACCGGTACTGCAATCGAACAATGAATCGCTGCTGCTCGCCTCGGCGCTCAACGGCATGGGCATTACCATCATTCCCGGCGGCTTGGCAGACCGGGAAATCGAGTTAGGCAATCTACTGCGCATCCTACCCGCTTACTGCCCGCAAGAAAGCCGCCTCTACGCGGTGTATACCAGTCGGCGCTATTTGTCGGCGAAGGTGCGTACCTTCATAGACTTTCTGTCCGACCGCATGAATCTGTAGGGAGCATATAAAAAACCCCTTTTCTCAAGCCTCTGAGGTTTTTAGATGCTCCCTGTAGGCTACTCATAAAAGATTACAGCAACTGACGCGTTACCAACGCAGCGCCGTGCGTGGGACGAATAACCCGACCGCGCGCTTCAAGCTGCGCGCGCGAAAAGGCCGCACCGAACAGCAGAATCAAGGCCGAGTAATGCACCCACATCAACAGCAGCACCAAGGAACCGGCCGCGCCGTAAGCCGAGGCAATGGCGGTATTCGTCAGGTAGCGCGCCATCAGATAACGCCCCAGGATGAATAAGACGGCGGTCAAAAGCCCCGCCGGTAACACGTCGAACCAGCGCAGACGTACATCCGGCAACACCTTGAAAATGGCCGCAAACAACAAACTGATCACCAAGACCGAGCCAATGAGGTCAGCCCCGATCACCGCGCGTGGCGACAGCGAAACCCATTGGTCCGCATAAGACAGTACCGCCTGCACAGCGACACTCAACACCAGCGACACCAAGAGCAAAAAGCCAATCGACAACACCACCGTCAACGAAAGCAGACGCTGTTTCAGATACAACAGAACGCCGCTGCGATTCGGCTTAGGGACCACATCCCAGATGGCGTTCAGAGATTGCTGCATCTGTGCGAACACCGTGGTAGCACCAACCACAATAGCCACCAAACCGATCAGCGTGGGTGCAAGGCCACCGCGATCCAGCTGAGCATTCATCACGGCATCTTCCACCAACTGGCCCGCGTCCGCACCGATCAACGCCGAAACATATTCCATCAAACGACCTTCGGCCGCCGATTCCCCCAGTACCATGCCAGTGATGGTGACGACGACAATTAAGACCGGCGCTATAGAAAACACGGTAAAAAAAGCCAGGGCCGCCGCGTGAATGAACGCCTTGGTTTCCAGCCAGTTCTTCCCCGCTGAGCGCAACAAATCGACCCAGTAGGTGAGCCACGGAGGCAGAGTGTCGAATGATGGCAGCATATGAGAACCGTGACTGGGATGATGTTGATGATTGTAATCTGGACCACACGCACCTTAGCACTTTTGCGCTCAGGCGTCTCACCGGTAAACGGCGCCGCCCAGCAGGCTCAGTTTACCCATAGAGAACACGCCAGCATAGGTTAATAGTGGCAGGACGCCACTTAGTGGCGTATATTCGACTATGAGGTGTTCGACAATAACGACAAAAAAGGCTCCGACATCTGATGTGCTTGTGCAAAATCAACAGCACGCGCGTGCTCTGTTTATTGGCTGCGCTACTGACCTTCTCCTTGAATTCGACGGCCGATGCCACCACTGACCGCTCGTCTGAATTGCCATTCTTTGCCATTGCCGATGTGTGGCCTTGGGGCTACGACGATGACGGTCAACCGGCTGGATTGTTGGTCACTCTTACCGATAGGCTATTACTTGAAGCGGAGCTTGAAGCCCGCGTCGAACTCCGACCGCACTTGCGGGCCATTAACGGGATTGCCGATGGCACCGCTGACTTTGCTTATTTGTTTGCCGACCCCACCCTCAATCCCGACGCCATCAGCCTGGGCATCATCATTGAGTCGTTCACCCTGTTGACGGTATTGGCCGTGCCCGCTCAGGGCACCCCCGAGTTGGACGATTTCGTCGGGCGGAGAGTAGGCTTTATTCGCGGCACCTATTACGGCGAAGTCTTCGCCGAATTTGATGCGATAAAAATCCCTGCTGAAGACGGCGCGCATGCCCTGCAGTTATTGCAGCGCGGCAGGGTAGACGCCATCGTGACCACCGACCAAGCAGTTTACAATGCCGCCCAACGTTTAGGCATCACAGCCGACCAATTTCATTCCAGCGTGATTACACGTACGCAAGTCGGCCACCTCTACCTATCACATCTCAGCCCCTATCAACCTTATGCTGAGCCTCTGCGTCAAGCGCTGGATCGACTGCGCGAAGCGGGCTTTTTACAGCAGTTGTTTAACCTTCCACACCTCTGATCAGCAGGCATCCCGACGCCCAATACGGTATGATGCCTACTCCATTGCGGGGAGAATCGATCGTGAAACTGAACTGTGATTTAGGTGAAAGCTTTGGCGCTTGGACCATGGGCCAGGACGCTGATGTCATGCCATACATCGATCAAGCCAACATCGCTTGTGGCTTTCATGCCTCAGACCCAGTCACTATGCATCGTACCCTTGCGCTGGCAGCACAGCACAAGATCAGCGTGGGGGCTCATCCGGCGTACCCGGATTTAGTCGGTTTCGGTCGGCGCTCAATGGCGTTGTCCGCTGAAGAAGTCAAAACCCTTATATGGTATCAGGTCGGCGCGCTGCAGGGCTTGGCTCGTATCCACGGCATCACCGTCGATCACATTAAACCGCACGGCGCATTGAACAATGACATGATGGCCGACCCTGAGCTGCTGCATACGGTTATGCTCGCGATTGCCACCTACGATGACCAATGCCCACTGATGATTCCAGTGACCTGTGATCATGCATCCCATCGCGCCATGGCCCAGGAAGTCGGCATAACGCTGATCCTGGAAGCTTTTGCCGATCGTGCTTATGACGATACCGGTCGCTTGCTCTCACGACGCGAGCAGGGTGCGGTACTGCACGACCCGGAAGACATAGTCGCACAAGCGCTGAGCTTTACCCACAAGCAGGGTATTGAGTCGGCCAGCGGGCGCTGGCTGGATTTACCCGCCGACAGTCTCTGCGTGCACGGTGACAATGCCGAGGCACTCGCTGCAGTAGCCGCCATTCGACAGGCGCTGGGGGTCGGTGAGTGAAGGCGGCTTCCGTTGCTGAGAATGCGGTAATGCTGACCTTCGGTAATCGTGTTGACGCCCAGTTAACACCGCACATCATGGCGTTGACGCAACTGATTGAAACAGAATTGGTTCCGGCCGTGGTGGACCTCACGCCGTCGTACACCACGCTGTTGGTTACCTACGACGTGCTGTGTATCGATGAGGCATCCCTTGTTGAGCGCATACACCGATTGCACGCGCAACTGACCGATGGCAGCCTTGTCACGGTGCCCGGGCGGCACATCGACATTCCCGTTTGGTATGACCCCCAAGTAGGGCTCGACCTGCTCTCATTGGCCAACGCTCGTGGACTCAGTGTCAGCGAAGTGATCGAGCGGCATACCCGGCCGGTCTATCAAGTGTATGCCTTGGGCTTCGCCCCCGGCTTCGGCTTTTTGGGCGAAGTCGACCCGGCCCTTGCCACGCCGCGCAAAGCTACCCCACGCACGCAAGTACCCGCAGGCAGTGTGGCGATTGCCGACCGACAGACCGCCGTCTACCCGCGCTGCTCACCCGGCGGCTGGCAAATCGTCGGGCGTACGGCAAAAAAACTGTTTGATCATGAGGCACCAGACTCGATGGCAGCAACCCTGCAAGTCGGCGACCGCGTTCGTTTTATGGCGATCACCGAAGCTGAGTTCCTGGCTCAAGGCGGAGTACCATGAGTCTGCTGGTCCAACAAGCTGGTGCCCTGGCCTTACTTCAAGACACCGGGCGCGTGCTCGGTGGCAAGTACGGGTTAACAGCCGGTGGTGCCGCTGACCTGCATGCACACCACTGGGCCAATCGGCTGCTTGGCAATCCGGCGACAGCGGCCACGGTAGAAGTCACCATCGGCCTGTTCAGTGTCACCTTTACGCAGCCCACCACCATCGCAGTAACCGGAGCCGACTTGGGCCTTCGCCTCAATGGACAACCACACCGACACTGGTGTTCTCTGCATGTTGGTCCGGACGACGAGCTCTCGTTTCAGCACCCACAACAGGGCGCAGCCTCTGGCTTGCGCGCTTACTTAGCTGTGTCAGAAGGCTTTATGACACCGCAGCGTTTTGGCAGTCGGTCCGTGGTGGTACGCGAAGGCATTGGAGGAATCAACGGCGCCGCGCTGCAGAGCAGTGATGTATTGCCTTACCGCCCTATGTCACGCAAGGTATTGCATCAGGTGCCCCCGCAGTTCATTCCTGACTATGCGGCACCTTTAACCTTGCGGGTGGTTGCGGGGTATCAATACGAGCAATTCTCGGCGTCAGCGCAGCACCAGCTTTGTTCCGCCCCCTACCGCCTCACCGATCAGCTCGACCGCATGGGCTATCGCCTACAAGGCCCGGCTGTATCGCCACCGGCACAGGGGCTCATCTCGGAAGGCATTGCCTTGGGCAGTGTACAGATCCCGCCCGATGGGCAGCCTATTATTTTATTGCAAGACCGCCAGACCATCGGTGGCTATCCAAAGATTGGCTGTGTGAGTGCGCTGGATTGTTACCGCTTGAGTCAACGCGGCCCCGGTGCCGAAGTGTCCTTTGCGTGGGCCCACCTGCCAACAATACAAACAGAGCGCCGCGAATTTGAGCGTTTCTTTCGCATGCCATTTTCGCCAAACAACTGAGCGCCTATTTGTGCTAGCAAGGCGAGAATGTTGGCTGAGGGCTGACCTGTTAAGGTGCCAAAAAGCTCGCCAGTGGAGGGGTGGACTCCACATACAGTCCGCCAGGACGACGCAACTGCAATTGTAAGCCCTGTCGCTGCAGCCAGCCTTGATTCACTTCTAAGGCAAAATGCGCTGGCTGATTGGCGCAATGCACTTGCTCGGACAGGGGCTGCATATCGTTGGTTTGGAATATGCGTTGCTGTGCATCAAGGAAGATCACCGTTAACGGAATCAACGTGTTACGCATCCAAAAACAATGGTAGCCGGGCTGTTCAAACACAAACACCATACCGCGATCTTCCGCCATAAATTCACGGTTCATCAGGCCTAACGAACGTTCATCAGGAGTCGCCGCCACTTCAGCGATCAATGCGCGTGAACCAATACTCAAGCTAACTTCGCGCCAATCGACATCGGCGTAACTGCTGGCTGATGCACAAACCAAAAACACTGCCAGACACCAACGCCGCATCGTGCGCCAACCTTGCTTATTCAACGACCCCTACCTCCACACGATTACGCCCGGCTTCCTTCGCGACATACAACGCTTTATCCGCCAAACTGACCACATCATTGACACATTCCGGCGCCTCAGTTGAGACATGCGCTACCCCAACGCTCACGGTAATGACACCGAATTCACTGGTAGGGTGAGGAATGGCCTGTGCCTCGACCGTGCGGCGAATACGTTCCCCGACTTCGTTAGCAACAGCCAAGCTGGTTCCCGGCAATAACACCAGAAACTCTTCACCGCCATAGCGCATCGCATTGTCGTGCTCGGTGCGCAGCGATTCCGCCAACACTTCTGCCACCCGTTGCAAACAGACATCGCCTTCCGGATGACCGAGAGTATCGTTGTAGGGTTTGAAGTGGTCGATATCAATCATAATGGCCGACAGCTCATGCAGGTGTTCGTCGTGCAAAATCACACGTTCAAGGCGCTCCAATAACCGACGATTACCCAATCCCGTTAATTGGTCGGTCTCAGCCTCCCGTAACGCCCGGCCAAACTGATCTTTTAGGGAACTCTCTGTTTGCTTGGCCGCGGTGACCTCAATGCCGATAGACAACATACCGACGCCGGCCAAGACCGTTTCGGTCATTCGAATCCAGCGACCATCAATAAGATCCACCTCAAACTCACGATAGTGCTCACGCCGACGACGCGTCCGTGCATACTCCAGCCAAGACTCTATATCGTCCGAATCAATAATGGGCCCACGTTGATGCTTAAAATTGTCTCGCATCATGTCGTACCAATCGACGGCTTCATCAGCGGCCACATAAAACGCACCGCGATAAGCGTCATTAGCGTAGACCAATCGATCATGGTCGTCGTGAATGGCAACCAGAGTACGTGTACTGTCCAGCAGCGCTAACGCAGCCTGTACATTGACCTCCTGGATTTGCTGCCTGTCATCCGTCATAGTATCTACTCACTCCATTGGTGCTCTGTTCACTATAGCTGTTCAACCCACAGATACCAATGAACCGCAACCGACATAGTGGCCTGTTGCGTGCTACTTCTGGTCCAGCTTGTTTTCCATACGCGCTAACTGTGCTTGCAGACTCACCATTTGCTCGCGTAACCATTTCACATCCGCCGCCTCGCCTTCACCGCTTTCGAGCTCCATGGCAGCGCTTTCCTTCTGCATCACTTCCAGTACGATGCCGATCATCATATTGAGAAAAACAAAGGCGGTCAGAAAGATAAACGTCAGGTAGTAAATCCAACTCCACCCATACAGCTCCATGGTGCCATACATCACCGAAGTCCAGCTTTCAAAGGTCGCAACGCGAAACAAGGTCAGCATGGCGACCGAAATATTGCCCCATAAGAACTCATCCACCTCGGCGAACAGAAAGCTCCCAATGGCGGCGTAGATGTAGAAGATAATAAACATCAGCAGTAATACGTAGCCCATGCGCGGTACGGACTTGATCAGCGCGCCCATCAAAATGCGCAATTCAGGAATGATCGACACCAGGCGAAGCACCCGGAAGATACGTAACAGACGCGCCAACAACACCATTTCCGAGTCATCCACCGGGATCAGGCTCGCCACCACGATGACGGTATCGAAGATGTTCCAGCCGTTGCGAAAAAACCGCAATATACGTTCTTCCGCCACCATGCGAATCAGAATTTCAGCGAGGAAAAACAAGGTAATGAAGAGGTCAAACCAGCGCATGACTTGTTCAAAGCGACTGGCTTCATCGTAGGTTTTGGCCCCGATGAGTAAGGCGGAGACTACGATGACCGCAATGACAAAGCTTTCGAAGAATTTGTTGGCGCGCAACGCTTCGAAGCGGCCGCGCAGTTCACGAGCAGTGGTGGTCATATTCAGGCGTCTCAATCACGGACAATACAAGGCTCTGCATTATCCGTGATTGAGTGATGGGTGCAATACGCCCTGCTAGCCTTCCATTGCCATGCGCTGTTCGGCGCGACGTTTCATGTCGTACCGCCGCGTTAAATACCAGCTGGTAAAGGCGACAAAAGATACTGCAAGAATGATCAGCGTAGCCAACGCGTTGATCTTCGGTGTAACGCCACGCCGAACCGATGACAGTATCTCGATTGGCAAAGTCGTCGCACCTGGACCAGTGACGAACGAGGCAATGACCACGTCGTCCAACGACAGGGTAAAAGCCAGCAACCAGGCAGAGATCAAGGCGGGGGCGATCAGCGGCAGCGTAATAAAGATAAAGCTGCGCAATGGTGTTGCGCCGAGGTCTTGCGCCGCCTCTTCAATACTGGTATCCATCTCGCGCAAGCGCGAGGAGATCACCACCGTGGCGTAGGCCATACTGAAGGTGGTGTGCGCTATCCAGATAGTGGTCAACCCGCGATTGGCTGGCCAGCCGATCCATTGCTGTAACGACACGAACAACAGCAACAACGACAAACCAATGATAACGTCCGGCATGACTAAGGGTGCGGTGATCATGCTGTTAAACAGACCACGCCCACGGAAGCGCCGTACCCGCACCACCACTATCGAGGCCAGCGTACCCAACACGGTAGCGGCACTGGCCGAAAAGAACGCCACCTGCAGTGAGCGCCCCACGGCGTTCATCAATTGGCGGTCGCGAAACAGTTCGCCATACCACTGGGTCGACCAGCCCGCCCATACCGTTACCAAGCGGCTGGAGTTGAAAGAGTAGATCACCAGTATCGCCATCGGCAGATACAGAAACAGAATACCAAACCAGAAAAAGAAGCGAGAAACATTGAACGACTTCATCAGCGTGCCTCCAGTTCTTTTTGTTGGTACCGCTGGAAGATACTGATCGGGATAATCAGTATCATAATCATGATCGCCGCCAAGGCTGACGCCACTGGCCAGTCGCGGTTGTCAAAGAACTCTTGCCACAATACCTTACCGATCATCGTGGTTTGCGTACCGCCCAACAGTTCGGGGATGACGTATTCACCGACCACCGGGATAAACACCAACATAGAACCGGCAATGATGCCGTTCTTTGACAGCGGCACGGTGATGCGGAAAAAGCTGACGATTTTCCGCGCCCCCAAGTCACTGGCCGCTTCCAACAGCGTGCCATCGTGCTTAGACAGGTTGGCGTACAGCGGCAACACCATGAAGGGCAGGTACGAATACACCACCCCGATGTAGACCGCGAAGTTGGTGTTCATCATTTGGATCGAGCTGTCGGTGAGCCCCAGGCCCATCAAAAGCTGATTGATGTACCCATTGTTACTCAACAAGCCCATCCACGCGTAAACGCGAATCAGGAACGACGTCCAACTCGGCAACAGTACCAGCAACAACAAGGTAGGCTGTTGGTACGACGGCGCTTTCGCAATGGCGTAGGCCATCGGATAGCCGATCAGCAGGCAGAACAGCGTACTGAAGAACGCCACCTTGATGCTGTTCCAATAGGCATTAATGTATAGCGTGTCGCTGAACAGCCAAACGTAGCTGCCCCGACTGAGGTTGATGGTCAGCGTATCGCCCACCCATTCCACCATAGCAGAATACGGCGGTATGGATATCTGCGCTTCCGCGAACGATATCTTGGCGACAATAATAAAAGGCAGTAAAAAGAACACGCCCAGCCAGAGATAGGGGCCACCAATAATAGCCCAACGCGACCCTGGCACGCGGGCTAAATCCCAACGTGATTTCAGGTTAATGTTCATGATCTCAGCACCACCCCGCTGTCGTCGCGCCAATGGACATAGACTTTATCGTCCCATGTCGGGCGATCAGTCCGCCGTTCGGTATTCGCCAAGAAACACTGCACCACCTTGCCTGAAGGCAATTCAACGTAGTACTGGCTGTGCCCACCGAGATAGGCGATGTCGTAAACTGTACCTTCCGACCAGTTAAACTCACCTTCCGGCTTGTCTAAACTCAACCAGGTTTTCTCCGGACGCACAGCAAACAGCATCTCTTTTTCATCAACCCCCGAGCTGACACCGTGACCAATAAAAATCGGTGCGGTCAGGTCCGGGCTACGCAAAATCATATGATCCTGCTCATCCGCTTCAATCTGGCCTTCGAAAATGTTCACCGAGCCAACAAATTCCGCCACCATACGATTCTTTGGACTTTCGTAGATATCGACCGGGCTACCGATTTGCGCAATCATGCCTTCGTCCATAATGGCGATCCGATCAGCCATGGTCATGGCTTCTTCTTGGTCGTGTGTGACCATCACGCAGGTCACACCAACACTTTCCAAAATATCAACCACTTCCAGTTGCATCTGCGTGCGCAGCTTTTTATCCAACGCGCCCATCGGCTCATCCAACAGCAGCATCTTAGGCTGTTTTGCCAAGCTGCGTGCCAGTGCCACACGCTGCCGCTGACCACCTGAGAGTTGATGAGGCTTACGCTTGGCGTATTTTTCCATGTGCACCAACTTCAACATGCGTGCGATGCGGTCGGTGATTTCCGCTTTCGGCAAACGGTCTTGTTTCAAACCAAAGGCCAGGTTTTGTTCAACCGTCATGTGCGGGAACAGGGCATAGGATTGGAACATCATATTGATGGGACGCAAATACGGTGGCAGGTTGGTGATGTCCTGCCCGTCCAATATAATCTTGCCCGCCGAGGGAATTTCAAACCCGGCCAGCATTCGTAATAAGGTCGATTTACCGGAGCCTGAGGCACCCAGCAAAGCAAAGATTTCGCCTTTGCGGATATCAACACTGACGTCATCGACGGCCAGCATCTCATCATAGTATTTACTGATACCCTGAATCTGCAGCAAAGACTCTGTGCTGCGGGTCGCGGCGTTCTGTTTTTTCATGGCACCGGCAGATTTAGTCATGCGGGCTAACCCCTTATCCAACTGTAATGTGTTCAGCACAGTGGCAGGACCTGCGCCGCGATACGGTCAGGCCTGCCATTTTATAGAGAGAATCGGGGCCGGAGGCGGCCCCCTCAGAGTCAAACGTCGCGTTTACCGGCTGGACTTAATACGTGTCCATGAGCGAGTACGGATACGATCTACGCTCGGTGGCAATACTTCGAACGTGAACAGTTCAGCATCATCATCAGGGAAGATGCCGGGATCGTCCAAGATGTCAGGGTCGATGAACTCACGTGATGCCAGGTTCGGGCTGCCGTACCAAACGTAGTTGGTGATGTCGGCGCCGATCTGAGCATCCAGTGCGAAGTTGATCCACGCATGCGCATTAGCTACGTTGCGTGCATCGGCAGGGATAACCATCATGTCTGACCAGATGGCCGTACCTTCTTCAGGAATCACGTACGCGATCTCTACGCCACGGCCGGCTTCTTCAGCACGGGCTTGTGCGATGAACACGTCACCAGACCAACCCATGGCCAAGCAGATGTCGCCGTTCGCCAAGTCAGTGATGTAGCGTGAGCTGTGGAAGTAAGTGATGTAAGGGCGAATGCTCAACATTAATTCTTCAGCTTTCTGGTAATCCGCAGCATTGATGCTGTTCGGGTCCAGACCCAGATAGAACATAGCCAACGGCAATACTTCACCGGAAGAATCCAATACCGCTATGCCACACTGCGCCAGCTTAGAAGCGTACTCAGGGTTGAACAACAGGTCCCAGCTTTCCCAAGGTGCGTCGTCACCCAAAATTTCTTGAATCTTGTCGACGTTGTATCCAAGACCAGTGGTACCCCACTGCCAAGGCACACCGTATTCCAGGTTACGGTCGTAGGCACGCAGAGTGTCCATCAGGCCCATGTCGAGGTTGCTGTAGTTTGGAATCAGCGACTTGTCGAGCTTTTGGTAAGCACCGGCGGCGATCTGGCGAGCCATGTAGTTGGCAGTCGGCACGACCACATCGTAACCACTGTTACCGGCCAGCACCTTGGCTTCCAATACTTCGTTCGAATCAAACATGTCATAAATAACACGAATGCCCGTGGCCGCTTCAAACTTCTCGATCGTGTCTTCCGCGATATAGTCGGACCAGTTATAGATCCGAACCTCATTGGCGACGACCGGGCTGCTGATCACAGCCGCCATGGTCACGCCTAACAGCGTCTTCTTCATTGAAGGTTTCATTTTTTCTCTTCCCCTACAGGTCGTGAGTGTTCATTTTGTTTACTTTCTATCACGCTTGCATAGCACCGAGTTTCAAGACGCTGTTGCGCTCCCTTGTGACGCGGTTACTTAATTGTATGCAAGGTTTTGTCCAGTGCACTCATTGTTTTTGTAATTAATTCGTCCAAATGCTGTTCACTAAGAATCAGCGGGGGTGACATCAACATGGTGTCGCCGGTGGCGCGCAGTACCAAGCCTTCTTGCAACGCAAGATCGCGACACTGAGTGCCCGTACTGCCTTCGTCAGGAAAACGCTCACGCGTGTCCTTATTGCTTACTAACTCTATTGCACCCAGCATCCCGACGCCGCGCACCTCACCGACCAAAGGATGGTCCGCCAAGGTCTGCAATGCCTGCTGGAATTTCGGCCCTATGTCTTCCTTCACGCGGGTAACGATACCCTCGCGGCGCAGAATACGGATATTCTCGAGCGCGACGGCAGCACACACCGGGTGGCCGGAATAGGTAAAGCCATGGTTGAAATCGCCTCCTTCAGAGGCAAGGGTATTGGCAAAATGATCCGCCATCACCACCCCACCGATGGGCAGGTAGCCACTCGATAGGCCTTTGGCAATGGGCATCAGATCCGGCTGCAAATCATAGTAATCGGAGCCAAACCATTCGCCAGTGCGCCCAAAGCCACAGATGACTTCGTCGACCACCAGCAAAATGCCGTATTGTTTCACAATGCGTTTAATTTCCGGCCAATACGACGCCGGCGGAATTATAATGCCGCCAGCGCCTTGAATCGGCTCGGCAATAAAAGCCGCTACGCGATGCGCGCCGAGTTCTTTAATCTTGGTTTCGAGGCTACGCGCCGCTTGCACACCAAAGGCTTCAGGCGATTGATCACCGCCCTCACCAAACCAATAAGGCTGATCGACATGCTCGACACCGGGGATCGGCAAGTCGCCTTGTTTATGCATGCCAGACATACCACCCAAGCTGGCCCCAGCCACGGTAGAACCATGATAGCCATTGCGCCGGCCAATAATGACTTTGCGCTCGGGCTCGCCTTTCACATCCCAATACCGTCTTACCATACGGAATACGGTATCGTTGGCTTCGCTGCCGGAACCGGTAAAAAATACCTGATTCATGTGTGCGGGGGCGATTTCAGCGATTTCACGGGCCAGTTCAATAACCGGCGTTGTTGTCGTTTTAAAGAACAGGTTGTAGTACGGCAGCTCTTGCATCTGCCGGGTTGCTGCATCAATCAACTCTTGGCGACCATAGCCCAAATTGACACACCATAGACCTGCGAAAGCATCCAGATATTGCTTACCGTTACTGTCCCACAGGTGACAGCCTTCGGCACGAGTAATCACCCGTGCGCCCTCGGCTCGAATAGCACCGTTATCCGAGAACGGATGAAAGTGATGCTGAGCATTGGCGGCTTGCCAAGCTTGTGTTTGTTGAAGTGCAGCCATTACTACCTCCGGATGAGGCCGTGACGGCCTCACCTCTTATTCTTATTTTAGGTGCGTTCGATTAAACGGATGACAGCAGGTATTCACGCTCCCACGAACTGATGACTTTCTTAAAGCCTTCATATTCCGCCCAACGAGTTGCCACGAAACCATCGACGAAGTCGCTGCCCAATATTTCGCGCAGTTCAGTACACTCCGACATCATGTCCAAAGCGACCTCAAGATTGAACGGCACATGGTCATCAGCTTGGTCACCCAAGCGACCAGATACCGGTTTACGCGGCTTCAGATCTTCGATCATACCTAGGTAACCGCATACGAGGTTACCGGCTAAGGCGATGTACGGATTGGTGTCCGAGCCTGGCAGACGGTTTTCTACCCGGCGACCTTCTGGGCTCGACGCAGGTACGCGCAGGCCGACGGTACGATTCTCTTCGCCCCACTCAATGTTCACCGGGCTGTTACCCGCAGCACCCGGCAGATAACGACGGTAGCTGTTAACGTTCGGTGCAAACATCGGCATGGCTTGCGGGATATAGGTCTGCAAGCCCGCGATGAAGTTATAGAACAGTTTCGATGCTGTACCATCGGGGTTGGAGAACAGGTTTTTACCCGTCTTCGCATCCACAATAGACTGATGAATGTGCATCGCACTGCCTGGCTCGTTGGTGATGGGCTTCGCCATAAAGGTCGCGCTGATATTGTGCTTTAGCGCGGCCTCACGCACGGTGCGCTTGAAGACAAACACCTGGTCAGCCAACTTCAAGGCATCACCATGACGGAAATTGAATTCCAACTGCGCGGTACCTTCTTCATGGATCAGCGTATCGATGTCCAGTTTCTGCGCTTCGCACCAGTCATAGATGTCTTCAATGATCGGATCGTATTCGTTCGCAGCATCAATACTGAATGATTGACGACCACTCTCGGTGCGTCCGGAACGACCGATCGGGGGCGACAACGGTAAATCGGGGTCAGTACAACGCGCGGTCAGATAGAACTCCATCTCTGGCGCTACGATGGGCTTCCAGCCTTTGTCGGCGTACAGTTCCAGCACGCGCTTCAACAGATTACGCGGCGACAAATTAATGGCGTTGCCCATATTGTCGTAGCAATCGTGAATCACCTGAGCTGTAGGCTCCAGGGCCCAGGGCACAAGAAATAATGCGCCGTCATCGGGCCGCAAATGCATATCAATGTCGGCGGGATCTAACAGACTGTAGTAAATGTCGTCGTCAGGGTAGTCACCCGTTGCCGTTTGTAGCAACACAGACTCAGGCAGGCGAATGCCCTTTTCTGCGATGAACTTATCGGTTGGCATGATCTTACCGCGCGCGATACCGGTTTGATCCGGAGTAATGCACTCGATTTCAGTGATGTTGTGTTCTTTCAGCCACTTAGTGAGCTTTTCCATAGTGTTTCAATGGGGTGGCGCCGTCGTTATTTCATAGCACGACGACAGGCGGCCCCGAATGCCTCAAACAGTTTTTTGTTAGGTTGATTATCCATTACACGCCATTCCGGGTGCCACTGCACTGCCATAGCAAATGCGGTGGCACCGTCAACACTGAAGGCTTCCACCAGTCCGTCTTCGGCGACGGCTTCCGCGGTTACCCCAGGTGCTAGACGATCAATCCCTTGCGTGTGCAGGGAGTTGACCCGATATTCTTCCAAACCGGTAATGCGCGCCAACTGACCATCGGCGTGACAGCGCACCACGTGCGCATCGGCATACTGCTCTTCAACGGTCAGCGACTTATCTTCGCGATGTTCAATATATTGACCGGTGAGATGCAAATTTTGATGCAATGAACCGCCCAAGGCGACGTTCATTTCTTGTAGGCCACGGCACACCCCAAACAAGGGCTTACCCAAATCCAGCGCCGCTCGGATTATGGTCAACGACAATTCATCACGCGCTTCGTCGTACAGCGTGCCATCGATCAACTCACCTTCGTAGTGACCAGGGTGAACCATAGAGTAGCCACCGGGCAAAAACACACCATCGAGGCGGCTAAGCCAGCTTTTCACGGCAACAATATCGGTCAGCGCAGGAATCAGAACAGGGACCACATCGGCTGCCTGAACCAACGCGCGAAGGTATTTGTCACCGACCGTATGAAACGGATGCGGGGCGATGAATTTCACATCAGCAACTACACCTACCAAAGGTTTTTGAGCTTTTTCCTGCATCATGCACCTACATTTTTCAGCACTTATTTTGCTGCTTAACAGCACGCTGAGTGTTTGTTTTTTACAACATTAACATAAAATATAATTAACACAAGAGGCTGAAAGGTCGATTTTGTAAAGTATATCGAACGGCCATAATGCGCCCCGATTCCGTGCCCTTCCGCACCAAAGTGAACCTTCACACACATCTTTCCGACTGTGCAGCGGGCATGCGGACTGCAAAACCACCACTGCGACACAATTGCACTCTAGTCCTGCAAAGGCTGCACCAAAAAAAAGCTCTGCTGATTAGCATAGAAGGCAAACGTCGAAAGGTCACGCAGCAGCACCGACATTTATGGACTTCCAGCCAATGACTTACGAAAAGGCAGCAACTAACTCTCGGGTCAACTCGGCAGCTGGCAATGCCCTGCAGCCACTGGCATTTTGTCCGGCCCATAACGGCGAGAAATCGCCTTTGCCGCGACGCTCGCACGCCGCCCGCAGAGGCGCTAACGCTGAAGCAGCGAGCGGAAAGTCTGGCGGGACAGCACTGATACAGCCCATCTCTTGCATCAAGCGATTCACAATGCCACGCGCTGGACGACCAGAGAAGATGTTCGTTAATGCCGTATGACCAGCCGACGGACCGACCAAGGCCGAACGATGCACAGCACTGGTCGTGGCTTCCGGGCACAGCATGTACGCAGTGCCCACTTGCACACCTTGCGCACCTAACGCCAAGGCCGCTTTTATGCCGCTAACATCAGCGATACCTCCTGCCGCAATAACGGGCACCTGCACGCTAGCGACAACTTGCGGCAGCAAGGCAAAGGTACCCATTTGCTGCGTAAGGTCATCGTTGAGAAACATACCGCGATGCCCGCCAGCCTCCACGCCTTGCGCAATGATGACATCCACCCCATGGGCCTCCAGCCAACGCGCCTCGTCGACGGTGGTTGCTGATGACAGAACGGTCGCTCCCCAGGCTTTAACGCGGCGCAACAATGGCTCTTCCGGCAGGCCAAAATGAAAACTCACTACGGGCGGTTCGAATTCACTGAGCACATCGGCCATGGCTTCATCGAAAGACTGCCGCCCAGCACCCGCCTCTATGCTATCCGGGTCAATACCATACTCTTTATAGTAAGGCGCCAATGCCAACCGCCAACGCTGCTCCGCTGCGTCATCGGCTTTGGGTTGGCGATGGCAAAAGAAGTTCACATTATAGGGTTCTGGCGTCTCCGCCTGAATGCGCTGCAACTCAGCACGCAAAGCATCCGCACTGAGCATGGCGCAAGGAAGCGACCCCAACCCGCCTGCGTTAGACACTGCAATGGCGAGCGCACTCCCCTGCACGCCAGCCATCGGTGCCTGAATCAACGGCCACCGACTGCCCAGAGTTTGCTGCAAAGTCATGCTGGGTACCTGCGTTGGGATTAAGGCACCAATTCTAAGCAAAGGCACAACAATTGCGAGGCAATTTCGCGCCACCTTAAATAGCACCGACAAATGCCGCGGGTATAAAATATTTTTAACAAAAGTGTTCAAAATCGGCTTAATGTTAATTATATTAAACACCTGACGGCCTGAAATGCCGCTTTTGTGTGCTGTGCTGTCCATTATTCTGTTCATTTGGCAGCACGCTTAAAGAGTGAAACCAACAATAAACATACTGACAAGGTGTATCGAGCTGCTCTGTGATCACCGTATGGCTGCAAAGCCTACTGCCCACACAGCACGTCTTTTCACCTCGGGGGTTCAACGTGACAACTGCAACGCTTCTTTTTGACCACGCCTTTATCAACGGTGAATGGCAGCAAGCCGATACAGGAAAAACCTTTGCAGTCCGTAACCCAGCGACCGGAGAAACCATCGCGCAGGTCGCTGACTGCAGCGCTGGCGACGCCGAACGTGCAGTAGAAGCAGCACACACCGCCTTTCTCACTTGGCGTCAGACCACCGCCAAGGAGCGTGCAACTTTGTTGAAGCGCTGGTTTGACCTGATCAACAGCCATCAAGACGCCCTGGCCCTGTTAATGACGCAGGAATGCGGCAAACCTCTGGCCGAGTCCAAAGGTGAGGTGGCCTACGGTGGTTCCTTTATTGAATGGTTTGCCGAAGAAGCGCGCCGTGTTTACGGCGATGTCATTCCGACCAACGCCAACGGACGTCGGTTGCTGGTATCTCGCCAACCGGTCGGCGTGTGCTCCGCAATCACGCCATGGAACTTCCCATTGGCCATGATTACTCGTAAATGCGCCCCTGCACTCGCGGCTGGGTGCACCGTGGTCGTCAAACCAGCGGAAGCCACCCCATTAACCGCGTTGGCTTTGGCCGAACTGGCGCGTCAGGCAGGCATTCCTGCCGGCGTGTTCAATGTCGTAACCGCCGCCAACGGCAAAGACGTCGGTACTGTATTGAGCGAACACCCACGGGTGCGCAAAGTATCCTTCACCGGCTCCACGCCTGTCGGAAAACTGCTGATGAAGCAAGCCGCTGGCACGGTGAAACGTGTTTCCATGGAGCTGGGTGGCAACGCTCCCTTTATCGTTTTTGATGACGCCGACATTGACGCTGCAGTGGCTGGAGCCTTGGCATCTAAATACCGCAATACCGGTCAAACCTGCGTTTGCACTAACCGCTTTTTGGTGCAGTCTGGCGTTTATGACCGCTTTGCCGACGCATTGGCGAAAGCCGTCGCTGGCTTAAAAGTCGGTAACGGTGCCGATGAAGGCACTACCCAAGGTCCGCTGATCAACGAAGCCGGTGTGCAGAAAGTTGAGCGCCTCGTAGAAGACGCACGCAGCAAGGGTGCAACCGTGGTCATGGGTGGTGCGCGCCACGAATTAGGCGGCAATTTCTATCAGCCTACGGTATTGACCAACGTCACACCCGACATGGCGGTCGCTCAAGAAGAGATTTTTGGTCCGGTATCCCCGCTCTTCCGCTTTGAGACAGAAGAAGAAGCGATTCAGATGGCGAACGACACGCCCTTTGGTCTGGCGGCGTATTTTTACAGCCGTGACATCGGCCGCGTATGGCGCGTTGCCGAGGCACTGGAATACGGGATGGTCGGCATCAACGAAGGCATTATTTCCACAGAAGTAGCACCCTTTGGTGGTATGAAAGAGTCTGGATTGGGGCGTGAAGGCTCACACTACGGCATCGACGAATACCTCGACATCAAATATATGTGTATGGGTGGTCTTTAGAGGCCGCTCTTAGAATTGGAAGATAAGATCATGGCAAACGCAGAAGTAGCAGCATTTTTAGAGCAAAACCCGGATGTGCAAACCATCGAGTTGTTGATCGGGGACTTGAACGGAGTGATTCGAGGCAAGCGCATTGAAATCGATCTCTTGGAAAAGGTGTTCGAAGAAGGGTTTAACCTGCCCGGTTCCGTTATGGCACTCGACGCCACCGGCACCACGGTAGAAGAAACCGGCCTAGGCGCCGACGCAGGCGACCCAGACTACCTGTGCCTTCCCGTGCCCGGCACACTGGCGCCCGTTCCTTGGATTGGCCCAGATCGCGCTCAAGCGCTGTTCAGCATGTACGAAACCGATGGCGAGACGCCGTTCAAGATCGACCCGCGCCAGGTACTGCGTCGGGTAATGGAAACCTTCAATAAGCTGGGTTATACCCCCGGCATTGCAGTAGAAATGGAATTCTACCTAATGGACAAAGAGCGTGATGCAGACGGCCATTTGCAGCCACCTGTGTCACCCACCAGCGGTCGTCGCATGAGCTCCAAGCAGGTCTATTCAATGGATGATCTGGACGACTACGATTTCTTCATTCGTGATGTCATCGACACTGCCCACGCGCAGAACATTCCCGCTGATACGGTCATCACCGAATACGCGCCGGGCCAGTTTGAAGTTAACCTCAACTACTGCAACGACCCGTTGGAAGCCGCTGATCACGCAGTACTCTTGAAGCGAGTGATCACACAGGTGGCGAAGAAGTGGGAGATGGAGGCGACCTTTATGGCCAAGCCTTACATCGAGCACGCGGGCAGCGGGATGCACATCCATTTGAGCCTGATGGATAAAGACGGCAACAACATTTTCGGTACGGAAGATGTGTTGAACAACAAATACATGCGTTGGGCAATGGGCGGTATTATTTCTATGGCCGACGCGACGCAAGCCTTGTTGTGCCCAAGCATCAACAGCTACCGCCGTTTGAGCCCTGATTTCCTAGCGCCAACGAGTAAGACGTGGGGCTACGACAACCGTACTTTGGCGTTGCGTATTCCGTCGGGCAACACGGAGGCGCACCGTATTGAGCACCGCATGAGTGGTGCTGATGCAAACCCGTATCTTGCGGTAGCCGTGGTATTGGCTGGTGCGGCAGAAGGTTTAATGCACAAGATCGATCCGCCACCTCCGACAGAAGGCAACGCATACGATCAGAACCACCCAGAACTCGCTGACAATGCACGCGATGCGTTGCGCGCGATGAAGAACGATCAGCGGGTGCTGCATTGGTTTGGTAAGGATTTCATTGAGATGTATAGCATCTGCAAATGGTCCGAAGTGCGGCTCTTTGAGCGGCAAATTACCCCCATGGAATTGGAATTACTGCTACCCTATCTTTGATTGTGTTGCGGGCGTACCGCACGAGGTAGTAGGTGCCTGTTTTGGGGACGCCGTGAACCCATCCATGGGGGCTCGCTGCCGCCTTCCTTGGCGGCAGACGCCCCTAAACAGGCACCTACTACCCCGCACAGCCCGCCGACAGCTCAACGATAATGATATAGGTAGCAGGGCGCGAAGCGCCCCAGATAGACGTGATGATGAATTATCGCCCTTGGCGGTGGAGGGTGTTTGGCGGGGCATTTGCCGCCATGGATGGCGGCAATGAGCCAGCAGGGACGCTTTCACGGCGTCCCCGACAAACACCCTCCACCAACTAGGGCCGAATTTAGCTAGCAATGGCGCACGCTTCTGGCATCATGCGCGCCAACAATTAAAGAGGTTATTATGAGAAACGTAACCGTAGCCGCCACCCAAATGGCTTGCGGCTGGGATGTCGACGAAAACATCCGTAACGCTGAAGTGAAAGTCCGCGAAGCACACGCCCAAGGGGCGCAAATCATTTTGCTGCAAGAGCTGTTTGAACGCTGCTATTTCTGCCAAAAGCAGAAATACGAGTACCTCGCATTCGCCACACCCGTGGAAGAAAACCCCGCCGTACTGCATTTTGCCAAAGTCGCGGCTGAACTGAAGGTCGTGTTGCCCATCAGCATTTACGAGCGCGCCAATAACGCCTATTACAACACCGTTGTTATGATCGACGCCGATGGCTCCGTCATGGGTATTTACCGGAAGACGCACATTCCAGATGGCCCCGGCTATTCCGAAAAATTCTATTTCACTCCTGGCGACACTGGTTTCCAAGTATGGGATACCGCGTACGCCAAAATCGGCGTTGGCATTTGCTGGGATCAGTGGTTCCCTGAAACCGCACGTTGCATGGCACTCATGGGCGCTGAACTGCTGTTCTACCCAACCGCCATTGGCAGCGAACCGCACGACAGCTCATTGGATTCCGCTGCGCATTGGCAAAACACCCAGTGTGGCCACGCGGCGGCCAACTTGATGCCGGTGATCGTCAGTAACCGCATTGGCACCGAATACGAAGGTGAGCAATCACAAACCTTCTACGGCTCGTCTTTCATCGCTGATGAGTCGGGCACTAAAGTGAAAGAACTGAACCGCACTGAAGAAGGCGTGTTGGTGCATACTTTTGATCTCGAAGCACTGGCAACTAAACGCCACAGCTGGGGTGTCTTCCGTGACCGCCGTCCGGATCTCTATGACGCAATACTCACCAAAGACGGTAAAACCTTTTAAGCGGAGTCTTCGATGACCAGCCGGACCCTAACTACTACACCGCGTGCTGACGGTTTTACGATGCCAGCCGAGTGGGCGCCGCAACAGCAAACTTGGATGTTGTGGCCGGAGCGCCCTGACAACTGGCGGTTGGGTGCCAAGCCCGCGCAGCAGACCTTTGTAGATGTAGCACGTGCCATTGCCCGTTTTCAGCCCGTTTCGATTGGGGTATCGGCGGCGCAATATGAGAACGCTTGTTTGCAATTCGCCGCCGATGAAGGCATTCGCGTACTTGAAATCAGCAGCAACGACGCGTGGATGCGTGACGTTGGGCCGACCTTTGTACGCAACGCAGCTGGTGAGTTGCGCGGTGTAGACTGGGTGTTCAATGCGTGGGGTGGTTTGCACAGCGGGCTCTATTTTCCGTGGGACCGCGACGACCAAGTGGCGCGCAAAGTGCTGCAAATGGAAGGCAAAGACCGTTACCGCACCGATTTCATCCTAGAAGGCGGTTCCATTCATGTGGATGGCGAAGGCACGGTACTGGTCACCGAAGCCTGTTTGTTACACCCCAACCGCAACCCGGATTTGTCACGCACGGATATCGAACAACGCCTGTGCGACTATCTAAACGTGGAAAAAGTCCTGTGGATTGCCGAAGGCATCTACGAAGACGAGACCAACGACCACATCGACAACGTGGCCTGCTTTATTCGCCCCGGTGAGATCGCCTTAGCGTGGACGGACGACGAGCAAGACCCACAATACGCGCGCTCCAAAGCGGCTTACGACCACCTGATCAACCAGACCGACGCCCAAGGCCGCGCTCTGAAAGTACACAAAATCCCCGTACCCGGTCCGCTGTTCATTACCGCAGAAGAAGCCTTAGGTGTTGATCCGGTCGCCGACGGCATGGCGCGCAGCGCCGGGCAGCGACTGGCTGGCAGCTACATCAATTTCTTGTTTGTGAACGGCGGCGTCATCATGCCTAAGTTCGACGACCCCATGGACGAAGTGGCCGCGCAGTTGTTGCGTGAGCTGCTACCAGACCATGAAATCGTGCAAGTGCCAGGTCGGGAGATCCTGCTGGGCGGCGGCAACATTCACTGCATCACCCAGCAGCAGCCTCTAGCGAGTTCTTAGTGGCCCGTTCGCGACCTTGATTCGCTGCATCCGGCGTTCAAGGTCGCGCAACCACTGGTGGCCTATCCAGCCTGCGGCGATCAAATAGGGAATGCCACCGCCAACCCACATGATCAGGCCTGCTAACTGCTGGTCTTGAATGCTGCGCGCCTCACCATAGAGCACGTCATTGGCGAAGGTGAGCACGGCACCGAGAAAGCCGGTGTGCATCAGGGTAAACAGCACCGCGAGCAACGCCAAAGGTCGGTTGCGCCGCCCGCCGAGCAGCACGGCCCACCAAAACCCCACCGCCGTCAGTAAAAAACACAGATGCTCTACCCAGTGCCACCACGGCTGCTCGACCGCCAGCATGTAGGGTTTGGGTAAGTGCCAAAACCAAATAGCGGCGGCGTGCAAATACGCCATGGTCATTGGGTACTGGCTGATTCGGGTCACGCGGTGCCAACCGGCTTTATTCTTCAAGCCCGCATGGAACCATTGTGGAAAGGGTCGAGACAGCACCCATAACGGCCCGATCACCACCATGACCAACATGTGTTGCACCATGTGAGCCGCGGTGCTGGTTTCCGCCCAGCCATCCAATGGCCCCATGAGCGTGATCAGCGCGAGCGCGCACGTGAAGTGAAACAACACGGCGCGCCACACTGGCGGTGCATGACGACGCTGCCCGACGATATAAAACACCCACAAGGCACCCAGCCACAGCACATTCACAACGCCGACCCAGCGTGCCGCGCCCTCGCTGGTAATGGGGTCATGCGCCCACGCCGTAACGGGCAAGCACCAGAGGACAGCCATCAAGGCCACTATGCCAACCATAGACTGACCGGACGGCGACCCTAAAGGCATGGCGGCAGCATGAGCAATGGCCAAACAACGATGAGCGCAGCGAGGGCAGCAACGGCGTATAAACCTGCCGAAACACGGGCAATGAATGGGGTTTGTCGTTCGGTAGAGTCGACCTCGTCCGTGGTGCTTTGCCAGCACGTCCAGGCGCCCCACGCCAGCCATAGGACGGTAAGCACAGTGAGCACGATCAGCGTCAAACTGATGGTATTGAACGCGCCCCGGTTCGGCTCAGGCGCCGCCAGCTCGCAAGCCACGGATAGCCCACCATAGACCGCAACAAACCATACACACCAGACCGTCAGCCCGATCACCAGTTGCGCCGGGTGGCCGGTCGACAGCTTCATAAAGGTCTGTTTCATAAGGAACTGTTTCATGTCGAGGCGCCCCACGCCATAGGCAGAAACACAAACAGCGCCACGCTTACCCAGAAGATACCGGTGGTGTATAACCAGAACGGCCATACCACTTGTGGTTCATACGGCAAGCGAGCACTCACATAACCAAGCTTTATGCGCCACGCCTGCAAGGCCGTAATAATGACCGCCAGAGCGCTGTGAAACAGCAGAAACAGCAACATGAAAAAGAGCACCGCATCGTAAGCGTTGTCCGTAATGGCCAAAGGTGCCACCCAGAGCACAGCGATCAACGAGAGCACATGTAAAGCGCCCAGTGCAGTGGCTTGCCAAAGCCCCGACTGCACGCCAATCTCGTCGCCTCGTGCCAGTCGACGTGCCTGCTGCCGAAAGCGCAGGCTGGCCAGCGTCAGCAAAGCACCGCTGAGTACCAGGCCCCAAATGCTTAATGGCCCGTCATCCGGTGCCGACCATTGCGGTGCGGCCGTCCACAGGTAAAACCAACCGAACAGCAGCGACAGATACAGCGCGCCGTCGGCCAGTAAGGTGATGATCATGCCCCAGCGTCCCGGTCCGTCTAGTGTTCTCGATTCCAGCGGCAGCTCGTCTTCGACGTCGTTCGGGGTCAGCGGCGCGGCACTCGGGTGCCCACCGTTTTCCCAGCTCCAGCGAAACAGCGGCAACGCGGCCAATACAGCGCCCAGAATCGCCACCGGATACCAGCGCATGAGAAGACTGACACACACCAGTGCCAAGGCTCCCGCAGCCATTAACGGCCACCAAGAGTTGGTCGGCAAATGGCAGATTTCGCTGGGTTCACCGGTCACGGCATCGGTGCCCCAGGTCTCGCGGCGGCCGTGCTCGATACTGACTAAGCTGCCCTCACCGGCTTGCAAGCGCTCACCCAGTTCCGGATCGTCCCACAGCGGACTGCGAGACTGGATGCGTGGTAAAGACACGAAATTGTACGGCGCAGGTGGTTTATCCAGCGCCCATTCCAGTGTATCCGCCTGCCAAGGATTACTGGTTGCCTTACGCCCAAAACGGTAGTGCAGCAGTAGATCCAGCAGCACCATGGCCACACCGGCCGCCATAATGAACCCGCCAATGGATGACAGCAGATTCAGCCAGTCCCAGCCCAAGCCCGCTTCATAGGTATAGACCCGGCGCGGCATGCCGAGCAGACCGGTCAGGTGCATCAGCAGGAAGGTGGTATTAAACCCGATGAAGGTCAGCCAGAAACCCCACCGCCCCATGCGTTCCGACAGCATACGCCCGGAGACCAGCGGTAGCCAATAATACAGCCCCGCCATCAACGGGAAGAACATGCCACCGACCAGCACATAATGCATGTGCGCGACGACGAAGTGCGTATCGTGTACCTGCCAATTGAACGGCACCAACGCCAACATCACGCCAGTCAAACCACCGCACACGAAGATGACCAAAAAGCCCATGATCCACAGCATTGGCAAGCGGAACACCACCTTGCCCATCCACAAAGTCGCCAGCCACGCGAACACCTGAATCGCCGTAGGCACTGCCACCATCATACTGGCGACCGAGAAAAACGCCTGCGCCAACTGCGGAATGCCCACGGTAAACATGTGGTGCACCCAGAGCCCGAAACTGATGAAGCCAGTAAGAATGATCGACAGTACGATCCAGCGATAACCCACCAGCGGACGCCCGGAGAACACCGGAATCAGCGTCGATACGATACCCGCCGCAGGCAGGAAGATGATGTAGACCTCCGGGTGTCCGAACAGCCAGAACAGGTGCTGCCACAGCAGCGGGTCGCCACCGGCAGCGACATCGAAGAACGGCATACCAGCCGCGCGTTCGAGTTCCAACAGAATGCTGGCAAGAATCAACGGCGGAAAGCCGAACACGATCATCAGTGCCATGGCCAAAATGTACCAACAGAAGATCGGCATCCGGCTCAATGTCATGCCAGGTGCGCGGGTGCGCAAAATGGACACGGTGAGTTCAATGCCCGCCGCCATAGCGGAGATTTCGACAAAGGTGATGCCGAGCAACCAGAAATCAGAGCCCGGCCCAGGCGAAAACACACTGCTGCTCAGTGGTGTGTACATGAACCAACCCGAGTCCGGTGCAATGCCGAGAAACAGGCTGGACAGTATGATGATGCCGCCGAACAAATAGCAGTAATAACCCAACGCACTGATGCGCGGGAACACCAGATCACGCGCGCCGATCATCTTCGGAATCAGATAAATCGCCAAGCCTTCCAACACCGGAATGGCAAATAGAAACATCATCACCGTGCCGTGCATGGTGAAGGCTTGGTTGTACAGTTCGGCACTGATCAGGTCTTGCTCCGGCAACGCCAACTGAGTGCGCACCAGCATCGCCAGGATGCCGCCGATCAGAAAGAACACCATCCCCGTGACCATAAAGCGCAGGCCAATGGTACTGTGATTGACCGCCGACAAGCTGCCCCAGCCCGGCAAATTCGCCCATACCCGGTTCAGTTCTCGAACAAATTTAGACGTCTCTACCGTGCCCGTCATTCTGCGCTCTCCTGAGCTTGTTGCTGCCAACGAGCGAAGTCTTCTTCGGTATGTGCGGTCACCGTGAATTGCATGTGCGCGTGACCCACGCCACAAAACTCGGCACAACTGCCCCGATACTCACCGGGTTCATCAGCCTGCAAACGCAGCACATTAGTACGCCCGGGAATCATGTCCATCTTGCCGCCGAGGCGCGGCACCCAAAACGAATGAATCACGTCGTTACTGCGCAACACGACATCAACCGGCGTATTGACCGGAATGTGCACTTCGTTGGCTAGGTCAATGTCCTGTTCCGGGTAGTGCACTTCCCAGCGCCATTGATGGCCGGTCACTTCTATCTGTAATACGTCGCCGTCTGCCGAGGGTAAGGGCAGCATACGGTGACCGATGGGAATGCCAAACGCCAGCAGCAAGGCAATGCTCCCTAGCGGCAAGGCAAGCCCACCCCAAATGATCCAGCGGTTCTGCAATGCCCTTGCTGACTGCTCATCCGCATGCGAGGCAGGGCGACGTATGGCATAGATCCATAGCGCCGTCACCGCGATCAACACCAACGTCGAAAACCCGAACATCGCCCACCACAGACCCGCCACGTCACGCGCCGCAGGTCCAGCGGGGTCTAACGCTGAGAAAGGGCCGCTGCAGGCCGTTAACTGTAAAGAAATGACCACCGCTCCCATGCCTGCTAGTGTGGTGCGGCATGACCTGAATAACCTCGTCAATTGAAATCTGCCAACGGAGGCAATATGCCCGTACAACCCATTGCCAGTCGGATGGCCATCAGAGGCCACCCCATTCATCCGGTGCTCATTCATTTTCCGGTCGCTGCCTTGTTGGGTCTGGTGGGTACGGACCTGGCCTACTTGTGGACAGGTGATTTTTTCTGGGCCCGTGCCAGCCTGTGGCTGGTCGGTATTGGCGCTTTGGGCGGCGCAGTTTCCGGCACGGTTGGTCTCATCGACCTGCTTGTTGTGCCCCGAATTCGTCGACTGATCACCGCGTGGTGCCATGCCATTCTGGCGATCATGCTGTTGTCGCTCGCATCGCTCAACTGGCTGTTGCGGGTCAGTGAGCCAGCGGCTGCGGTGTGGCCCATGGGACTGTATCTGTCGTTGATCACCGCCGGGTTGATCGCCATCACCGGTTTTCTGGGCGGCAAGCTGGTTTATGAGTACGCCGTGGGTGTCGACATTGACGCGGCGCGCATCACCAGTCTGCCGGGCAGCAAGCAGGCCGCGCCGGAATAGTACTGCGAGATGCTTGAGCTGGGCGTATTTCATGGCAACCACTCCATAGCGGGTTTAGCCAATACGACCCAGACAATGGCGGTCATCAACACGCACAACACCACCAGCAAAGCCAGACTCAAAATTCGAATATGGCGTTGCTTCCCCAAGCGTTCTTCGCGCAGTACCAAAATACCCGCCACGGCGTGTGCCATCACCAGCGCTGTCACCAACGATAACTTGATGATCAGCCACGTATCGACCGTGCGGTTAAGCAAAAAGACCACGGTCCCGGCGATAATGGCGACCAGTGCCGCTGGCGTTGCCACTTGCGTAAACAGGAATCTGCCTACTGAGTCGTAGGGCTTGGGCTTTTGGTCGATATCGGGCGGCCTCTCAGGCGACGCGCCGATCATAATGGGCAGGTAAAGCAGGGCCGCGGCCCAGACTAACAACGCCGCTATGTGCAGTAGCAGAAACCAGACCACAGGGGTCTCCTTGTTTGCTGGCTGCATGAGACAAGCCGGTGTCGGGCAGCCGTCGAATGAAGCGAGAATGAATACGCCACGAGGCGTAACGAACGAATACAGCGACCAGTATGGCACGCCTGAGCAGCCGTTTTTTTATACAAACTGTAAATTTGGCGACGGGGGCTGACCTAGATTTTAGGCTTGCATGGGTAGTATCCTGATACACAGTCAATGAACACCATCAAGCACCCGGAAGCACCGATGCATCCTGTGACTTAGTCCACAGCGCCTTAGCACCACAATGCTTTTATTGGCGTGTCTGGCGAATAATGGTGGGCAATTTGCGCTTGCAGCAATTCAGCACTAGCGAGCGCGTCGGTTAGGGCATGATGCGGTTGATAGTAAGGCAAATTGTAGCGTTGCCGACTGTCGGCCAACCGAATAGAAGGCGGAGGTCGGCGCAACAGCTTGTCCCATAAGCTCGGTGGGCGCTGGCGATGCAAACGCCCTTCCAATTCCATGGTATCGACCACTGGAAACTGAATGCCCTCGTTGATGCGTACTTTAAGCGCCGCATCCAGAAACTGCCGTTCGATGCGATGGTGGTGCACCACCACAATACGTCCGGCGAGTGCGGCTAGGAGTTCATCTAAGATGTCCATCAAGTCCGGCGCTTCGGCAATATCCGAATGCGTAATACCGTGAATTACCACCGATTCATCCTGCAGTACACGGCGCGGGTTGACCACCCAATGTCGCGCCGCGCTGCATTGAATGCGCGCCAAAGTCATAGGCACCAAGCCGATGCTGACAATGCCATCACGCTCGGGATTCAATCCGGTCGTTTCAAAGTCGAGTGCGACAAAGGGCACTTCGGCCAAGGGCGTATCCCCAGACACCACTCCGGCACCATAAAACGCGCGCACCCGCTCATGGTGCGTGTGGTCGTGTAATTCCGAGAAACGCTCTGCCCAATCAGGGATTGCAGGCGCGGTGGCCGGTTTCCTATCCAGATGCAGCATCTCAACGCGCCCGATTGGGGTGATAGCGGAATTTCAGAAACTTCTGCGCATTGCTGAGAATCTGAAACGCGTCTTTAAGGTTTCGCCGCTCAAAAGGCGACAAGTTTTCCGGCTGCACATAATTATCCGGCTCCTCGCCCTGCTCCAACATGAGCTTTTGGTGGCGAATTCGCACGCGTGAAATAAACTCCATGGCGTCACGCAAATCCGCACCAATTCCAGGCGTTAACCAGCCGCCCGCTACAATGTCTTCCAGACGCTGAAAGGAGTTCTGCGCCTGCGAACCACAGGCTAACGCATGCACACGAATTAGGTCGGCTAGCGGCGCAGTACCCCGTCGTTTGAGGTCGATGGAGTCGTTATGCTTGCCGTCTTTTTCCATCACGAAGTCTTTAAAAAAGCCGAGCGGCGGCGTTCGTCCCAGTGCGTTGTGCGCCATGGCGGCTAAGAAGCGAGGATTTTGCGGTGCCTTGTTGGCAATCAACTCCTTCAGCGCGTTAGCCATGGACGTATCGCCCGCTACGCCGTCCACGTCAAAAAAGATGGAGCTGTGCAGCAGAGACTCCAAATTCGGTCGTTCAATCCAGTGCGTGAAATACGACTGCCAAACGGCTAACGGCTGCCGCCATTTTTTGTTGGTGGCCATAATGCCGCCCGTGCAGTAGCTGTAGCCGCACGCTGCGAGTCCGTCACTGACGAACGCTGCCAAACGTTTGAAGTAGTCGTCGTGCTGCTTAGGATCGAAGTCATCGTGCAAAATCAACGCGTTGTCTTGGTCAGTCACAATCAACTGCTCATCACGCGCCATGGAACCCAAAGCCAGCAGGCAATAGGGCACCGGTGGCGGCCCCAACTCGGCCTCCGCCAAGGTCAGCAGTTGCTGCGTAAACGTACGCCCGATGCCCGCCATGGCGCTGCCGATCATGCGTGAATTGGCGTCTTCGTTGACCATCCGTTTGAAGCTGCCTTGCACTTCTTTGGTCAGTTCCTGCAGTTCGGCAACCGACTGACGATGGAAAATACTGCGCACCACAAACAAGCTGTTTTGTGATTCGTACTGCACAATATCGGATACGCCCACCACGCCGATGGGTCGACGGTTCTGCATCACCGGCAAATGGTGCACGTTGTAACGCAACATGGTCAGCATGGCATCGAAGACAAATTGGTCACCGCGCACGGTCACTAAATCGGTCGACATGATCTCAGCCACGGGCGTTTCGAACGGCAGACCTTGCGCCATCACCCGTTTGCGCAGATCCCGGTCGGTGATGATGCCCGCCATGGTGGCGTCTGCAGGTTGGTCTTCTTGCGCTGTAACGATGACCAACGACGACACGCGTTCGCTGGTCATGCGTTCGGCGGCTTCTCGCACGGTGGCTGTGCTCGGCAAGGTCACCAGCTCCCGGCTGATCAACTGTTTGATCGGTGAGGTCAGCAGTTCATTCGACTCTTTGTGTTCAGAAACGGCCTGACGTAAACGCGACCGGTCTTCCACTTCAACGAAGTCGGCAAATTGCTCGTCAGACTCAAACAGCTCGGTAAACACCGTGTCGGGAATGCAATACAGCAGGGTGTCTTCCATGGCTTTCGCCGGAAAGCGCACCCGCTTGTTCATCAACAGGCCCAATTGACCAAAGATGTCGCCCTCCGCCAAGCGGTTGTAAAGCTCACCACTGCGGCGATAGATTTCCACCGCACCACTGCGGATAAAGAAGAGGTCATGAATCTCTGTACCAAAGGCCAGTATTTCAGTGTCGGCCTTGAAATAAGCCACCTCGACTGCGCTGGCTACGCGGTCCAGCACCGCTTCTTCCATGGACTGAAAAGGTGCGAAACGACGAAGGTGCTCCCTGATTTCAAGTTGCTCGACCTGCATATCCCAACCTCTCCAAACGAAAACGCCAAAAAATAAAAAAACGGGGCTGGTGACACAATCCAGCAGACTGCATCACCGGCCCCGTTTTCAGTGTAGCGGTTTACTTACCGCGTGGCTCGGTTGCCAGCCCTTTAAAGAGCGCCACACAGGATGCCAACAGCACAACCGTGAACGGCAAACCTGTCGAGACAGCCATGGCCTGCAAGGCCACCAGCCCGCCGCCCAACAGCAACGCAATGGCCACCAGGCCTTCAAACGTGCACCAGAACACCCGCTGCGGTGTCGGTGCATCGACCTTACCACCGGCGGCAATGGTATCAATCACCAACGAGCCTGAGTCGGAAGACGTCACAAAGAACACGATGACCAAAATAATGGCAATGAACGAAGTGATCTGCGCCAATGGCAATACATCCAGCATCGCAAACAACTGCAATTCCAAGTCAGCATTCGCAGCCGCTTGATAACCGTCATTCACCACTTGGCTGATTGCCGTGCTACCGAAGGCCGTCATCCACAACACGCAGGCAGCTGAAGGAATGAGCAAGACGCTGATCATGAATTCACGCACCGTACGGCCACGCGATACGCGCGCAATGAACATGCCGACGAAAGGAGACCAAGAAATCCACCACGCCCAGTAAAACGCCGTCCAACCTTGGGCAAAGTTAGCGTCTTCACGGCCAACGGGGTTTGAGAGGCCAGGTAAGTTCTGCACGTAGGCGAACAGATTACCGAAGAAACCGGTCACGATGGCGAGTGTCGGACCCACGATGATGACAAACAGCAGCAGTATGGTCGCCAACGTCATATTGATTTGCGACAAACGCTTAACACCGGCATCCAAACCCGCCAACACAGACACGAGTGCAATGGCGGTAATACCGATGACCAACAGCACCTGTGTGGTCACACCCGCCGGTACGCCAAACAAGTAATTCAGACCTGCCGCCGCTTGCGACGCACCCAGACCGAGTGATGTGGCCAGACCAAACATGGTCGCGAACACCGCCAGAATATCAATGATATGACCAGGCCAGCCCCACACACGCTCACCCAACAGTGGGTAGAACACTGAGCGTACCGTCAGTGGTAATCCCTTATTGAATGAGAACAGTGCCAAGCCCAAGGCCAATACAGCATAGATCGCCCATGGGTGCAGGCCCCAATGGTAAATGGTGGCGGCCATACCCAGTCTTTCAGCGGCCAAGGTGTCACCCACCGCACCGCCCAAAGGTGCCCAGTCAGTACGCAGGCCATCGGCCCCAACGCTGGTGCCGCCGTAAGCTGCGCCGTAGTGCGACAGTGGCTCTGACACGCCATAGAACATCAGTCCGATGCCCATACCGGCAGCAAACAACATAGAGAACCAGCCGAGATAGCTGTAATCCGGTGTGGCTTCCGTACCGCCAATACGCACTTTGCCGTACGGTGATACGATCAGATACAGGCAAACCAGCACGAAAATGTTACCGGCGGTAAGGAAGAACCAATCCAGATTACCCGTCAGCCAATCTCGCGTGCTGGCGAACAGGGGTGCTACCTGAGACTGAAACGCCAGCGTTAGAATAACAAAGGCGACGATGGCTAAACCGGAGATTAGAAAGACGCGGTTGTGGATGTCGAGCCCGAACGGGCCCACCTTGAGTGCGATGTTGTCTTGCCCAATTTGATAGTCTGTATCAATGGGCGTGACCTCACCGTCTGGCTTCATGATGTCCGTGTTGTCGGTCATGCTTTTCTTTCACTCCATAGTATTTTATAGAGAATGCGTGCTAGGCAACGTGCTCATAAATACTGACTCTCTTTTCAAAAAGCCGATATTTACCAGCACAGACGCAAACGTTTTTACTTAGTGTTGAAAGAGTATAGCACGAGACGGTTTTTGACGAAAGATTGACACTTAGGACGCAGCTAATGCGGGCTGCGCCCTCATGAAAGCGGTTTAAGGAAGCACTCGCCAGGCAATGTCTTCACCGGCACAGATAGGCACTACGCGATCTTCACCCATGGGGTAGTCTGCGGGCACCTTCCACGCCTCGCGGCGTAGCGTAATCTGGTCGGTGTTGCGCGGTAGGCCGTAAAAGTCCGGTCCGAAATGGCTGGCAAAGCCTTCCAGCTTGTCCAATGCACCCGCCGCTTCAAAGGCCTCGGCATAAAGCTCGATGGCGGCGTGCGCGGTGTACGCACCGGCACAGCCACAGGCGGCTTCTTTTTTATCTTTCGCGTGCGGTGCGGAATCTGTACCGAGAAAGAACCGCGAATGGCCACTGGTCGCGGCTTTAATCAGCGCTTCTTGATGCGTAGAGCGTTTCAAAATGGGCAAACAGTAGTAGTGTGGGCGAATGCCACCTGCCAGCATGTGATTCCGGTTGTACAACAGGTGATGGGCCGTGATCGTAGCCGCCACATTTGCATTGGCCGTGCTGACAAAGTCCACCGCGTTCGCAGTAGTAATGTGCTCCAATACGACTTTCAGGTCTGGAAAGGCGCTCACCAAATCCGTCAAAACCGTATCGATGAACACCTGTTCCCGGTCAAAAATATCAATGCTGCTGTCCGTCACTTCACCGTGTACGAGCAACAACATACCGACTTCTTGCATGGCTTCCAGCACCGGATAAATGCTTTTCACATCGCGCACGCCGGAATCCGAATTGGTGGTCGCTCCAGCCGGATACAACTTAGCCGCCACCACCAAACCAGCGGCTTTGGCCGCACGAATATCGTCGGGGGTGGTTTGTTCGGTCAAATACAACACCATAAGCGGCGTAAAATGCGGCTGCGGCCGCTGCGCCATGATCCGGTCGTAATAGGCTTGGGCTTCATGGGCATTTCGTACCGGCGGCACCAGATTCGGCATGACAATGGTGCGGCCCATGTAACGGCTGACGTCTCGCACGGTATCGATCAAAGCCGCGCCGTCGCGCAGGTGAATGTGCCAGTCGTCGGGACGTGTAATAGTGAATTCGGTAACGGAGGGTGTGATCTTCATGGTGGGCCTCGGGAGTCAGTCTGTAAGAATGCTACGGACTGACCCCAGAGTTGTAAAGCCGTCAATCAGACGGCAGTACCGGCAAAGGGCATAGCTCGCTCAACGCACGCCCGGCCAATAAGCTGGATGCGGCCGCGATATCCGGCGCAAAAAAGCGGTCTTTATCGTAGTAGGAGACGTCTTGGCGCAGCAGCGTACGCGCCGCTTCCAGCACCGGCGTGGTTTTTAAATCACCACCGCGCAGGTCCAACCCTTGGCACGCCGCCAGCCATTCAATGGCAATCACGTTGCGCGTATTTTCGGCCATTTCCCACAAGCGTTTACCGGCCGCCGGCGCCATAGACACATGGTCTTCCTGATTAGCCGAGGTCGGTAAGCTGTCCACACTGTGCGGATGCGCCAGCGCTTTGTTTTCACTCGCCAACGCGGCCGCCGTGACCTGCGCGATCATAAAGCCGGAATTCACCCCGCCGTTTTGCACCAAAAACGGTGGCAACTGCGACATGTGGGTGTCCATCATCAACGAAATGCGCCGTTCGGCCAGACTGCCGATTTCAGCGATCGCCAACGCCAGATTGTCCGCTGCCATGGCGACCGGCTCGGCATGAAAATTCCCGCCGGAAATCACATCGCCGCTGTCGGCAAACACCAAGGGATTGTCGGACACCGCGTTGGCTTCCACTGCCAGTACGTCGGCGGCTTGACGCATTTGCGTTAAGCAAGCACCCATGACTTGCGGCTGACAACGTAGGGAATACGGGTCTTGCACCTTGCCACAGGCCACGTGGGTGGCACTGACGCCGCTGCTGTCACCCAATAGCTCACGATACGCTGCGGCCGCGTCGATCTGCCCTTGCTGGCCGCGAATGGCGTGTATGCGGGCATCAAACGGACTGCGCGAACTCAGAGTAGCTTCCACGGTTAACGCACCGCATACGGTCGCGGCGGCATAAAGGTCTTCGGCTTGAAACAACCCTTGCAGCGCATACGCGGTGGACACCTGCGTGCCGTTCAATAAGGCCAAGCCTTCTTTCGGCGCTAACGCGAGGGGCTGCAAACCGGCGACACGCAAGGCGTCTTCTGCACTCAACCATTCCCCGCGATACCGCGCCTGGCCTTCACCCAATAGCACAGCACTCATGTGTGCCAGCGGGGCGAGGTCACCCGAAGCACCGACCGAACCTTTCAGTGGAATGGCGGGGTAAATTTCTTTATTGATCAGCGTCATCAGGGCATCCAGCACCTCACGCCGAATACCCGAATACCCCCGCGCCAAGCTGTTGACCTTGAGCACCATGATCAAGCGCACCAGCGCGTCGTCGATGTAAGTGCCCACTCCAGTGGCGTGTGACAACACCAGCGAGCGTTGCAGATTTTCCAAGTCGTCATGGTGAATGCGTGTTTGTGCCAACAGACCAAAGCCGGTGTTGATGCCATAGACGGTGCGGTCTTCCGCCACGACGGTATTGACGCAAGCGACCGATGCCTCGATGGCGGCGTTCGCGCTGGCCGGCAAACTGACCTGCACCGGCGTTTGCCAAACGGTGCGCAGTTGCGCCAAGGTCATTTCACCTGGCTGAATCAGTAAGTGCGTCATTACTTCACTCCCTTTGCTGCAGGGATCATGGGCAGATCCAAGTCATGTTCGTGCGCGCAGTCAATGGCGAGGTCATAACCCGCATCGGCATGGCGCATGACGCCGGTGCCGGGGTCATTGCGCAACACGCGGCCCAAACGGGCGTGCGCTGAGTCGGTTCCGTCGGCCACAATGACTACACCTGAATGCTGCGAAAAGCCCATACCGACCCCACCACCGTGGTGCAGTGACACCCAGGTAGCGCCGCCTGCGGTGTTCAATAAGGCGTTCAGTAATGGCCAATCGGATACGGCGTCCGAACCGTCTTGCATGCTTTCGGTTTCACGGTTCGGACTGGCGACCGAACCGGAATCGAGATGGTCACGCCCAATCACCACAGGCGCTTTCAACTCGCCGTTTTTTACCATTTCGTTAAAGGCTTGGCCCAAGCGTACGCGGTCTTTCAGGCCCACCCAGCAAATACGGGCGGGCAAACCTTGGAAGCTGATGCGTTCGCGCGCCATGTCGAGCCAATGATGCAGGTGCTGGTTGTCCGGCAGCAGCTCCTTCACCTTGGCGTCGGTTTTGTATATGTCTTCCGGGTCACCCGACAGTGCGGCCCAGCGGAACGGCCCGATGCCCTGACAAAACAACGGGCGAATATAGGCTGGCACAAAACCGGGGAAATCGAAGGCGTTGGTCACGCCCTCTTCTTGCGCCATTTGGCGGATGTTGTTGCCGTAGTCGAAGGTCGGAATGCCCTGCTGTTGGAACGCCAGCATAGCTTGTACGTGCACCGCCATCGACTGCTTGGCGGCTTTCACCACGACGTCGGGCTCGGTTTCGCTGCGTTGCACGTACTCATCCCATGTCCAACCGGCAGGCAAATAGCCATGCAGCGGATCGTGTGCGCTGGTTTGGTCGGTCACCATATCGGGGCGTACGCCACGGCGCACCAGTTCCGGCAAGATGTCCGCCGCATTGCCGCACAAGCCGATGGACATGGCCTCACCCGCTGCGGTGTATTGGGCGATGCGCGCCAAGGCATCGTCCAGGTCCGAGGCTTGTTCATCCAAGTAGCGCGTCCGCAGACGAAAGTCGATGCGGCTTTGCTGGCACTCAATATTCAGTGAGCAAGCGCCCGCTAACGTAGCTGCCAAAGGCTGTGCACCACCCATACCACCAAGACCTGCGGTGAGAATCCAGCGGCCTTTTAAGTCACCACCGTAATGCTGCCGCCCGGCTTCGACAAAGGTTTCGTAGGTGCCCTGTACGATGCCTTGCGAGCCAATGTAGATCCACGAACCGGCCGTCATCTGGCCGTACATCATCAGGCCTTTGCGGTCGAGCTCATTGAAGTGTTCCCAGTTCGCCCAATGCGGCACAAGATTGGAATTCGCCAACAGCACACGCGGCGCGTCGGCGTGGGTTTTGAACACCCCGACCGGCTTGCCCGACTGAATCAGCAAGGTTTCGTCGTCTTCCAAGCGCTGCAGCACTTCCACAATTTTGTCGTAACACGCCCAATTACGTGCCGCCCGGCCAATACCGCCGTACACCACCAAGTCTTCCGGGCGCTCGGCCACGGCGGGGTCCAGGTTGTTCATCAACATGCGCATGGGCGCTTCGGTGAGCCAGCTTTTGCAGGTCAGCGTGCTGCCGGTCGGCGCGGTGATGCGGCGGGTGGCATCGTGGCGGTTGGTTGTCATGGTTGTGTCCTCAAATAATGTAGGAGGCCAGCCCTCTGGCCGAACTCCTACGGAAAATCGCGCAGAGGGCTGCGCTCCTACGGATGGGCTGGCCGGCTACTGGTTCAACGTCGCCCAATGAATCAAGCGCGCCGCCAGCCGGGCGGTGTGATAATCCACATCAAAATGCGGGTTCAGCTCCGCCACATCCAGCAGGCGCAATTTGCCACTGTCGCGGATACGGCCGATCAAAGACTCCACTACGTCCAGCCCAATGCCACGCGGCGCGGGCGCACTGACACCGGGAGCAACGCTGGCGGGAAAGGCGTCCAGATCAATGGTCAAATAAAGGTGGTCGCACTGCGCCACAAAGGCATCCAACTGCTGGGTGATCTCTGGCAATTGCGTCACGACCATTGCGTGGTCTTCACGTACCCACACACCCAATTCGGCGGCGCGCTCAAACAGCACTCGGGTATTGGCGGCACGCGAAACACCCAGGCACGCGTACTGGAAAGGCCAGCCACGTTCTGCACACTGCGCGGCGATTTGGGTAAAGGGCGTACCAGACGATGCCTGCGCTTCAAACGAGCGCAGATCAAAGTGCGCATCAAAATTAATGATACCGATGCGTGGTGATGTCGATGCACCGTCCAGATCATCTATGAACTGTGCCAAGCCTTGCCAAGAGCCAAAGGCCACTTCATGCCCGCCGCCCAACACGACGGGAAAGTGACCGTACTGCAAGGTACGCGCGATGGTGTGGGCCAGCCGCTTCTGTGCCCCACCAAGGTCTTCGTTCAGGCATTCCACATCGCCTACCTCGTAGAGCGGGCTGCTGTGGTGTACCGGCAAATTACCCAGCACCTTACGCAACACTTCCGGCCCGCCTTGCGCGCCAATTCGCCCTTGATTGCGTTTAACGCCTACATCACTGGCGAAACCGATGACCGCTAAGCCTGGCTCACTGTCGGACTTCAAGGGTTGCACAATTTGATGCCAGCGCTCGCTGTGCGGTTCAGTGTCCACACGCCCGCGCCACACATTCATTAACGGGCCACGATCGACCGTTACACTGACTCTATCGCGTTCTGCATTAACCATGAGTAGGGACTCCACTGAAAACCCGTTGCTGCAACCGACCGGGCTGCACGGTACTGGCTAATTCTAGCGGACTGCGCATATTCCATAAGCAAAAATCAGCCGTTTGGCCAGCGGTAATCAAACCTGCGTGGTCGGCCATACCCAACGCCCGAGCGGCATGTTTCGTTACCCCCTGCAGTGCTTCCAAGGGCGTTAAACGAAACAGCGTACAGGCCATATTTAGCATCAGAGTGAGCTGGAAAATGGGTGAAGAACCGGGATTTCCGTCGGTCGCTACCGCAATGGGCACGCCGTACTGGCGTAGCAAATCTATGGGCGGCACCCGCGTATCGCGCAGGGTAAAAAAAGCGCCCGGCAGCAAGGTAGCCACCGTACCCGCCTTTGCCATAGCCTCAACACCGGCCTCATCCAGCCATTCAATGTGGTCTGCCGACAGCGCCTGATAACGCGCCGCCAAAGCAGAGCCGCCCAAATTCGACAACTGCTCGGCGTGCGCCTTCACCGGCAAGCCGTGCTGCTGCGCTGCTTGAAACACGCGTTCGCACTGTGTAATGGAAAAGCCAATACCTTCACAGAATACATCCACGGCATCAGCCAACCCTTCGGCGGCTGCACGAGGAATCATTTCGTTGCAGATAAGATCAACGTACGCATCGGCCTGCCCGACATATTCTGGCGGTAATGCGTGCGCACCGAGCAATGTTGTGCGGATATGAACGGGGTTTTGTTCGGCTAAACGACGCGCTACGCGCAGCATCTTCAATTCGTCGTTTACGGTTAAACCATAGCCCGACTTTATTTCTATGGTCGTTACGCCATCGGCCATCAGTGCGTTAAGCCGCCCTTGTGCACTTGCGCATAAGTCGTCTTCACTGGCCGCACACGTTGCCTTTACCGTACTGAGAATGCCACCGCCGTTGGCGGCAATGTCGGCATAACTCACGCCCTCCAAGCGCTGCGCAAATTCATCCGCTCGGTCGCCGCCGAACACCAAATGCGTATGGCAATCGATCAAGCCTGGGGTCATCACACCACCTGCCCTCACACGCTCTGCACTCGCTTGATGCGCTGAGGACAGTGCCGACATTGGCCCGACCCACGCGATGCGCTCGCCTTCCACCACCACCGCCATCGGCTGTGCATGTATCCGCACCCCATCAAAGAGGGTGAGGTCAGTCCATAGACGTAATGGTTTGTTGGTTGCTTGCATCGCTTGCACTCAATGAATAGCCATTTGTATATACAATTGATCATACGGCTATTGAAGTCAAGTTATGGTGTGCAAACCTATGTAAATCGAATTTTACAGATGAAAAGTGATCAACCTCACAAAACCGAATAGGCAAATTTGCTAAGGACTGATTGTTTCAAATAGATTGCGCTCAGGAAGTCACATCGACCAACATCAGTGAAAGGAGCTCAGTATGACTAGCACCCGCAATGTTCGCGTTTTCCCGGCTATCGTTTTGTTTGGCAGCGCTCTCGTTTTGAGCGGTTGCCTGCCCTCAGACAACAAAAGTGATGTGGCACTCGAACCACTTCTGCCCTTGAAAGCTGGCACGTTCTCCAGCCATGAAGATGTCCTGCTGCTGATGCCAACCTCGCTTTATGACCGTACCTACGCAGGCTTGCACACCCTAATTGCTCTGCCCAATATTGAGCCTGAATTCACAACCTGCGACTCTGGTTCTGTTGATTCGCAGAGGATCACACACAATCGCCCAACGTCTTATGCCGGCTCTGAGGTGCTGTTCGACATTGGTAAATCCTGGTTAAAAAACTGCCTGAACTACGGTAACGATGCCATCTTTGGCGATAGCGAAATGCACGGCTATCGCGAAATAGGCTACGCCCAAAATTCCGACGGCATCACGTACTATGGCTACGAAATTTCGGGCGAAAACAACAAACCCTTTATCGCCCGCACTGATTTCTTCTCTCATCAGCGCTTTTACGACGGTGACATCGAAGTCATTGTAGAGCGTCATGACGATGCCGAAGACGACGTACAAGGGCGGGTGAAACTGTATGACCTGACTCAATTCGCTTCCCATGGCACGGTGTTTCATAGCCAGATGGGCAAGCCTGGCGAACCCCTCGAATTCCGGTATGTCCACACTACCAATCCTGATTCAGGAGAGTATGAGATAGAAGAGAGCTACAACGGCTACGTGGGCGCCGTGTTCCGACGCACCAAGAGCAGCCCCATCTGTAATTATGGGCTAATTCATGCGAAGACGTTGGACGACATACACTCGCAGGAATGGTTCGACGACGAAGACATGGATATGGTGATGACACGCGAAATCATTTCAGGGAGCTTACTGCTTACCGATGCTGAAAATAAGACAGCAGACGTGGTCTTTGCAGACGGCAACATCACGGTGACGTTGAACGGAGCTGATAGAGTGTACTCGTACTCTGAGTATGCTGATTTGGTTATGGATAAGTGCTTGGGCTTCTAAAGCTCACGCGCATTGTCCAGTAAAGCACGCAGTTTGCGTAAGGTTGGTAAGATGCTCTGCGCTTCTTCCTGGCCGAACTGCGGGATCATCTGCGCAATATCCGGTGTGATGCTGTGTATTGCGCGTTCGCGTAACGCTCGCCCTTCGTCGGTCAGCAGGACCAGCTTGCCTCGACCGTCTGCCGGGTTGGGCACTAATTGAATCAGTGCGCGTTTTTCCAGTCCGGCGAGGGTATGCGACATACTGGTTTTAGGTACTTGAAAAGCGCGCGCCATGTCCATCGGCGTTCGCCCATCACCTAACCGCACCAGATGATTTAACGCCGTGAAATGATGAATGGTCAGACCGTCTTCCAGTCGAGACTCCAATAAGGATCGGCTGAGTTGCGCAATAATGCCGACTTCATTGAGCAACTCAAACATCACTCGCCCTTCGGCGGCGGTTTCATCAGGTAGGTTTGATCTTGTCATCTAGGCTCCAGCGCGGGGTTTGCGGCACGGGTGCAGCATACCCTAATCGGCCGAGCATCTGAACGGTTTCTCCTGTCCGTGCTAATTCTCGATGTGCCGTTTCATAGTGCTCTGCCATTTCCGGATACTCTTGCAGACACTGGCTCACCGGGTGCAACGCGAGACCTCGTTCTGTTGTCATCAGGTTGAGCCTCAACCACGCTCGCCCGGCGGCAATTTGGGTGCTACGGGTATTATCGGCGCTGGTTAACCAAACAAAAGCGGGCGTTGCGGCCAGCATGGGTTGGTAAATGTCTATCCCGGCCTTATAACTTATGGTGCCCGGCGTAGCGAGGTCTTTGCGGGTCACCAAACCCAACGCAATCAGCCCGTCTAAAGGCATTCCGCCAACATCAATGCCATCCGGATTAGCGTTAATTTCTGCTTTGCCCAAACGCATCAAGTCCACACTTTCCCCAATCGCCGCCGGGGTTGTGTACTCAATCATCCATGCATCCCATGTCAACTGCTTGAGTTCCGAGACACGAGACGGATCGACAGTGCCTGCATAGCGAATACCTTGAACGGACGGATCAAGATTTCCAATAGATTCTATGGCGACAGGACGTGAAATATCGAAAGGCTCTTTGGTCGAGCGACGATGTGGAATCTGTGCAAAGAGTGGATCCAGCGCACTGTTATCAAAAACGAATCGAGCCCTTGCCACCGGCCGGTCTCCGAGCAGGTCGGCGGATGAGCCTTCAGGAAACAGGGCGATTTCAACGCGATACCCACGGGCTGATGCGGCAATGGTCATTTGCTCTAAGAAGCATCCAAGACCAATGGTTAATTGACGATCGAAAGGGTCGGTAGCAGGCAGCCGACGACTGGGGTCAGGCAATAACGTGACGATGCCCTCTTCACTCAAGTCGACCAGCCATGGCTGAAGGTTGTGCGGGTTAGGCGCCAGTATGGCATGCGATAGAGCGTATCGGCGCGGCTCATCATACGTCCCCGCCTGCGCCCACGGTGCCAGAGCAGCATGCGGTGTACGAGTACCGGCGAACAAGCCCAATCCACCGCCAGCAGCAACAATAGTGCCGCCGCCGACCAAGGATATGAAATGCCGCCGCGAGAGTTTAGTCGATGATGAATGATTCACGATGGGTGCGCCTCATTGGTTAAGGAGCACCCATCATATAGTGCGACTTCGTACCATACAAGTACAATGTCGTACTATGTCGTCAGGTAGTTGATGCTCAACCTAACCGCAGACCGAGGCACTGGTGCCTGCACACCCACCACCCTGTTTACTGCACGAGCATTACTAAGACTTAAGCGAACGCGGTAGCTCACCCGACTGCCAGAGCCCGAGGCCAAAACCATCCGGGTCTAGGAAATCCGCACTCCAACCGCCAGGCGCCTCCGACACTGGGGTCACAATGGTGACACCGGCCGCCGCCAGTTCGGCAACAATGTCGTCGATTCCACCGTCATCGACTTCAAACACAATGGCCGGCGTATCACCGCGCACGCCTTCCATTTCGAAAAAGATCAGGTCGAGGCCACTCTCCAAATGCCCTTGTAGCCAAAAGGGCTCAGCACCCTCCATCCGCTCTAAGCCAAGATCAAAGGTTTCGTTGTAGAATTTTTCCGTACGCAGAATATCGCTGACATAGTAAACGATGCTGGCACTCTTGGGTTTGAAACTCATAGGTTACTCCTTTCTGGTTTATTCACCTTCTGGTTGCCGCCGAGTTCCCTTTTGTGACTGCAAAAGACCCTCAGGGTTATATAGCCAAACGCCGCACTCGCTAAAGTGTAGTTTGAATTAGCCCCGACGTACGGCAGAACGCAATTTATAGCGCGTACCGGGGTGCAGTAGCCGTGCGTAGCTGATCAGGTGATCGTCTGACCACGTACGTCGAGTCATTTGTAGGCAGGGTTCTTGCTCTGCTATGCGCAGCCACTCGGCGGCACGCGCATCAGGCAATACGGCCTCAACAATGTGCTCTAAATCAGTGATGGGGCAACTGGCCACCAGCACTTCGTTGGGGGTGTGTTTTGAGAAATCGGTGGTTAAATAATTCGGCACCCAACGGGGGTTAACGAAACGCTCTTCCAGCTGCACCGGTACGCCGTTTTCTTCGTGCAGCAATATGGTGTGGAATACCTCCGCACCAAGTCGAACGCTTAAGCGCAATGCCGTTTCGTCATCTGCCGGCACGGCCTCACACACCAACACCTGATTGCTGTATACGTGCTGTCGTTGGCGCACTTCTTCAGCAATGTTGGTCACTTCCAACAAAGGCGATTCGGCTTTCTGGTCGGTCACAAAAGTACCCAAACCCGCCTGACGAGTCAGTCGGCCTTCTTGCACCAAATCCCGGATGGCTTTGTTGGCCGTCATCCGGCTGACGTCAAATTGCTTCGCCAACTGTTCTTCCGGCGGGATCTGATGATGCGGTGCATATTCGCCGGATTCAATACGGTCGAGTAGGTATTGTTTAATGACTTGATAGCGCGGGGTGGCCACAGCAACTCTCTCTAATCAGGCGTCTGAGCGAAAGTATATACAATTGGGGTGGTTAGGTAGACCCAATACCGCCAAAAATAACAGACGCTCTATTTGCTTCTACGAATAGAACCACAATAACCCTACTTTAGTATCTGGTTGCCGCTCACTCTGCGCACTAATCTGTAGACATGAATTTCAGGAAAACGCTCGAGGGTTAACAACATGACGGTATTGGTCATAGGTGCCACTGGCGCCACTGGGCGGTTATTGGTACAAGAACTGCTGCACCGAGGCGAGCCAGTTCGGGCGATCGTGCGTAGACCCGATGGCCTGCCCGAGGCGATTACGCAGCATGACAATTTGACGCTGATTCAAGGCAGCGTGCTGGACTTCAGCGCCACCGAGTTAGCGCAGCACGTTCATGGTTGTCGAGCAGTGGCATCTTGTCTCGGTCACAACCTCACATTGAAGGGTATCTATGGCGCCCCGCGTCGGCTGGTCACCGAGGCCACGTCGCGCTTGTGCCAAGCCATAGTTGCCAATGCCTCAGACGCATCTACGCGTTTTGTGTTAATGAATACCGCGGGAAATCAGAACCGTGACCGGCAAGAGCGCATATCCTTTCGCGAACGCTGTCTGATTGGCCTGATTCGTTGCCTGCTGCCACCCCATGCCGACAACGAACAGGCATCGGATGTATTGCGCACGCTAAATAGCAGTTTGATTCAATGGGCAGCAGTGCGGCCCGATACACTGGTCGATCAAGACACCGTCACCCCTTATAACTTACATCCATCGCCTACCCGAAGCGCCTTGTTTAACCCCGGTAAGACCAGCCGCATTAACGTTGCGCATTTCATGGCCGAACTGATAACGCAAGACGATATGTGGCTGCAATGGCAGGGCAAAATGCCGGTGATTTATAACGCATCCATCAATTAACGCGCCTATCAATTAACGCATTGCTCCTCCGCTTCAAGAGCGTCTGTGTCGCCGCGCCTCTCGGTTGGTGGTAGAATCGCGCCCCATTACGAATTCGATCTGCGGAAGCCACTATGAACATCAGAGAATTACTCGCCGAGCGCACCCGCGCGGCCATGCAACAGGTTGGTATTCCGGCCGACACCAACCCGGCGGTGACCCAGAGCACCCGCCCTGAATTTGGCGATTATCAGATCAACGGTGCAATGGCCGCCGCCAAGGCGCTGAAAAAGAACCCGCGCGAACTCGCGCAGCAGATCATCGACGCGTTGGATCTCAACGACGTAGCCGCCAGTACCGAGATCGCTGGCCCCGGCTTCATCAATGTGAAGCTGAAGCCGGAATGGCTGGCCGAGCAGTTGATGCTTGCCGCGAACGACGTGCGTTTGGGTGTGAGCCGCAACACCACGCCCAATACCGTGGTGGTGGACTATTCCGCACCCAACTTGGCGAAAGAAATGCACGTCGGCCACCTGCGCTCCACCATCATTGGTGACGCAGTTGCGCGTTCGTTGGAATTCTGGGGCGACAAAGTCATTCGCCACAACCACATTGGCGACTGGGGCACGCAGTTCGGTATGTTGATTGCGCACCTGGAAGATCAACTGGCCGCGGGGGTCGACCTTGAAGGCGTGGCCTTGGCCGACTTGGAAGATTTCTATCGTGCGGCGAAAAAACACTTCGATGACGACGAAGCCTTTGCCGACAAATCGCGCGATTACGTTGTGCGCCTGCAAAGTGGCGATGCACACGTTTTAAAACTGTGGCAACTGTTCATCAACGCCTCGGTGAAACACAGCGAAGAAGTTTATGAGAAGCTGAACGTCAGTCTGACCCGCGCCGATTTGCGCGGCGAAAGCGCCTACAACGACATGCTGCCAGGCGTTATTAAGCGCCTACAAGAACAAAACCTGGCCGAAGAAAGCGACGGTGCGCAGGTGGTGTTTTTGCAGGAACTGGCCGACAAAGACGATAACCCATCGGTGTTCATCGTACAAAAGCGCGGCGGGGGCTTCCTGTATTCCACCACGGATTTGGCGGCGTGCGAATACCGCAGCGTAACGCTGGGTGCCGACCGCATCATCATCTTCACCGATGCCCGCCAAGGCTTGCACTTCAAGCAAGTGGAACTGGTGGCACGCAAAGCCGGTTTCCTGCGCGAGGAAAGCACTTACGAACACTGCCCGTTCGGCACCATGATGGGCAGCGACGGCAAACCGTTCAAAACCCGTACCGGCGGTACGGTAAAACTGTCGGAATTGCTGGATGAAGCCGTAACCCGTGCGCGTAAGGTCATCGCGGAGAAAACCAGCGAGCTGACGGCGGACGAGATCGATGAAGTGGCCCGCAAAGTAGGTATTGGCGCGGTAAAATTTGCCGACCTGTCGAAGCACCGCACCAGCGACTACGTATTCAACTGGGACGCCATGCTGAGCTTTGAGGGCGCCACAGCACCTTACTTGCAATACGCCTACACGCGCATTCGCAGCATTGTCCGCCGGGCCGAATTGGCTGAAGACTTCAGCGCGCCCATTGTGGTTAGCGAAGACGCAGAAAAAGCCTTGGGCTTAGCCGTGTTGCGCTTTGAGGAAGCGCTGGATCAAGTGATGCGTGAAGCCACGCCACACGTGTTGTGCGGCTATTTGTACGACCTAGCCAGCCGCTTTATGTCGTTCTACGAAGCTTGCCCTATCTTGAAGGATGGCATCGCACCCGACGTGCGCGCCAGCCGTTTGATGCAGTCTATGGTGGTAGCGCGTTTGATGAAGCAAGGCTTGGATTTGCTGGGCATTGAAGTGATGGAGCGGATGTAAGATCATCTATTTGGAGTGTGCCTACTAGTGAACGCATGAGAAGGCGTAGGGGTATGCCTCAAGGCGCGATCAAATGCGACAGCAATTGACACCGCCATTTGGCGCCCGCAGGGCGAGAAAAATGCCCAAACATTTTTCTCGGTCACTCCCGGCCTGCCGTGGAGCGCCGGAGGCATACCCCGAAAGCCCCCGGCTCAGGCCCATCTAGTACTCGTTAAACCCCTTGCCGTCAAAAATCTTATCACGGCATTTTTCAATCCGCGCTTCGCGGGTTTTGGCTTGTTTGGCGCTGCTAATGTGCAGGATATAACTGCGCTGCCGACCGGGTGTTAACGCGAAGAAGGCCTCTTTGAGGTCTTCGTCTTGGTCCATCGCTTGGCGCAGTTCTAATGGAACTTCGTAGTCTTCGTGTTTTCTTAACTCAACACGCAGGCCCGCTTTTTCAATCTCAATCGCTTCCAGAATGTAGGCTTTCAGCACGGGCGCCAGCTCAATTACCCGCTGCGTATCAGTAAAGCGAATCACTCGGCCAGACTGGGTATTTTCGCCGGGCGCGACCAACAAGCCATGCTCGTCTTTCAGCAACGCGCCCTTCATAAAACTCAGCACAAAATTAGTGTTGAATGCACCGATCATCACCACGTTCTGACCGTCCAGCGTGTAACAGGGCGCGCCCCATTTCCGGTCTTCGACCAACGGGGTATCCAGCACTACATTGCGCAATGCGACCAAGCCTTCACGCCACGAGTTGACCTTACATTCGGGCGTACCCACTTTGTCGCAACGGCCACAGCCTTCGGCTAAATACTCATCTACAGCGGGGTTTGGAATGGTCATGCTGATGCCCTCTTTGTCACTCACGTTGAGCTATAGATGCTGGAAATGATTGCTTGAAAGTGAAAGCATCAACACTGGGCCCTTGCTCGCGCAATACATTGAGTTTTTGCGCCGCTTCTTCCAGCGTTGGTCGATGACCTTCAGGCACCCACCACAGCACCATGTGTGCCTCACTCATGGTATGGAACCACTCCTTCTTGCGGCGCAGAATCTCCGTATGGGCAGAGCGATAAACATAGTTGTGCAACGCGTCTAGGTCCTCCCACACCGACATATTCACAATGTAATCCGGCCCAAAGAAATCGATCTCGGTCGCATTGCCCTCGTCGGTTTGTAACCGCCAGACAAAACCCGGCGAGCTCTCTGCCAAGGCATTAATGCGGTCAAGGTTAGCAGCAAAGTCCGCCAACTGAGGAGAGTCCATTGGGGCAAGTAGGTGCGCAATATTCAGTTGGGCAAGCTGATGGGGCATTACATATCTCCTTCGCGAAATACTATCGTATGTCTACTTTAGTTGTGGCCACGCCCGATAGGTGCCCACCGCGTAAAGCAAGCCGAGGCTCAAGCAAATGGCTGAACTGACCAGCCAGAACGTCAGACTGTTTTCTGGAAACATGGGCATGATGCCGACAAAGGCCACACCCCGAAGGAGGTAAACCGCGCTGATGGTCACCAAGCCCAACCGAAGGAGCGGCAAACGCCGAATAACACCCGCCCCCGACAAGCCATACAACGCCCACAGGCTCAACACCACTACCAGCACCGACGTAACAGCCGCCGGATACCACTCGCCACGCTCGGCCATCTGCGCCATTTCTTCGCCGGCGCCGAAGAACCGATACCATTCGGCACCGAATACAATACACCCGATGTGAGCAAGTGCTGCGATTGCACTGCCTGCAGCACCCACGACCAGCAGGATTTTTCCTTTATTGCTCATGCGAGCCTCCTTGGTTTCTAAAATTATTGGTTATGCGCCAAACAAGGTAAAACTGACCGTCAAATAGGCCCCATAACCGAACAGCAGTATGCCGCCCTCTGTGCGACTCAAACGTCGACCTGTATATAGGAACACAAACAACAACAGCGCCGTACCCATCAACACCCATTGGTCAAATTGTAAGATGCGTGGATGAATAGGCAGTGGTTGAAGCAGCGCGGAAATGCCGAGAATCCCCAGCACGTTGAAGATGTTGCTGCCCAATATGTTGCCGATGGCAACGTCAGCATGACGCCGGAAAGCGGCGATGACCGAGATGGAAAGTTCAGGCAATGACGTGCCAATGGCCACCAGCGTCAGCCCGATAACGGCCTCTGACACACCGAATGACGTCGCAATTCCGGTCGCACCGCGCAACAACACTTGCGACCCTACTATCAACAGTGCCAAGCCAAACAAGATTGCTCCGATGATCTGCCACGCTTGCGTGGGCAGTGCCGTCACCTCCTCACTTTCAGCCAGGTGAAGCTCGGCAGACGGCGCAGCACCAGAACGTTCCGTCCGATAGGCCAAAACGAGATACAGCAGTAACGCAAACAACAGAATAGCAGCATCTAACTGGACCAGTGCACTGCCACCCAACAGTATCAAGAACAGGGCGCTCGCGACCACCACCATGAGTCCATCGCGCCGCAACACCAGCGGCTTAACCGCCAGCGGAGTGATCAAAGCACACAGCCCGAGTATCAACAGAGAATTGCCAATATTACTGCCGACGACATTGCCCACTGCGATGTCTGGCCGCCCACTGATGGCCGCATCTATCGACACCACAAGCTCCGGTGCCGACGTACCAAAACCGACGATCAGCAGCCCGCTCAATAATGGCGAAACCCCCAAACGCTTCGCGGCTGCCAAGGAACCCCGGATCAGCGCTTCACCGCCACCGGTCAGCAACAGAATGCCCAGCATTACCCACAAAGCATTCAACATGTTGCCGACACCTCACTTTTCGTTGAAAGACATCATCGCAGACTGTGACATGAAGATACAGATGGGACAAAAACAATGTGGGTGGTGCTTCAGCCACCTGCTGCGGCGAGCAATTCGCGCTCCTCATCACGCAGCGTCAAAACCTCATAACCATCGGCCGTAACAGCTATCGTGTGTTCCCACTGCGCGGACAGCTTTTTGTCCGCGGCGATGTTGATGCCCATGGTCGACATGCCTTATGTGATCCGACTATCCATATAACGAAACGCCTAGACCACCAACCGGCCCAACAATTGTTTGCCCATTGCTCAGGTGATGCGTAAAGTACATAAGCGTTTCGAATTGAAAGGTGACTGTAAAGGAGCTATCGGTGAGTCAAGGTGATCAAGCAGTAACCTCAAACTTTAGTTTCCTTGTCGAACACGATGCCTTGTTCGTTGAGCTGGCTACCGCCGCCGAACAAGCTTTCTCCAGCGATCCCAACACCACGCTGATCAAACTTCGTCAATTAGGGGAAGCCCTAGCACAGCACTTAGCTGCATTATCCGGTGTTGAGTTTGACGACCAGACCAGCCAAGCAGATCTCCTTTATCGCCTGAACCGCGAAATACAGCTTGAGCCGCAGATTAAAGAACTGTTCCACATTCTTCGCATTGAAGGTAACAAAGCAACGCACCAGTTCCGCACCCAGCACAAAGAAGCGATGGACGGATTGAAAGTGGCTCGCGCTTTGGCCATCTGGTTCCATCGTTCTTTTGGACAGCCGAGCGCCCAATTCAAGCCTGGCCCATTCGCACCCCCCGCTGACCCCAGTACCGAATTACGTAAGCTGCAGAACGATATTGAAAAACTACGCCATGAACTGCAGCAAACCAACATAGCGCTAGACGGCAGCCAACAACTCAACCATCTGATCGAACAAGAAAAAGCCGAGTACGAAACCTTGGCACTCGCGATGGATGAAGAGTCTCGGGCTCTGGCTGAACAAGCCCAAAAACACGAACAAGCGTTAGAACAACAGCGACAAACCTATGAAGACAAAATTAAGACCCTGCAAAAAGCCCTGACAGATCAAGGCGAAGCCGCCGTCAACCAACAGCGCCAGCAGGTCGCTCACAAAGTCAAAGCCGCCAGCGACACGCTCGTACTGAACGAAGAACTCACTCGCATCTTGATCGACCAACAACTGGTCGAAGCAGGCTGGGAAGCAGACAGCCAAGAAATCACCTTTCAAAAAGGTGCTCGCCCAGAGAAAGGCGTTAACCGTGCTATAGCCGAATGGCCCACCCGCTATGCAAACCAGAACGGCCGGGCCGACTACGTATTGTTTGCCGGACTAACACCCATCGCAGTAGTGGAAGCCAAGAAAGAAAACACCAACGTAGCCGGGAAAATCCATCAAGCCGAGCGTTACAGCAAAGGGTTCAAAATCGACGCGCCGTTAATTGGCGCTTGGGAACTCACCAGCAGAACCATCGCTTGGCCTACCGACGAAAGCGGTCATTTTCATATACCGTTCGTGTATTCCTGTAACGGCAGACCCTACATCCCGCAGCTCGCGGAACAATCGGGTACGTGGTTTCGAGATGTGAGAGAACCCAGCAACCTGCGCCGGGCACTACCACAGTTCCACACCCCTAATGGTTTGCTAGACCTTCTATTAAGAGATAAAGCCAGCGCCGAACAACAGCTCAAAGATGAGCCCTTTGGCTACCTGAAACTGCGTGACTACCAACAGAACGCCATTAAAGCCACCGAACAGGCCTTAACACTAGGAGTACGCACCGCACTATTGGCGATGGCTACCGGCACGGGCAAAACCCGCACCATCATTGGCTTAATGTACCGTTTCCTGAAAGCGGAGCGCTTTCAGCGCATCTTGTTTTTGGTCGACCGAACCGCACTTGGCCAACAAGCCATCGACGCCTTCAATGAAGCACCTCTGGAGCAAAACCACGCGCTCAGCGCCATTTATAACGTCGCCGAACTGGGTGACATGGCCGCTGCCGCAGAAACGCGCATTCAGGTCGCTACCGTGCAAGCCATGGTGAAACGCATCTTCATGAGCGACGCCCCACCGCCAATTGATCAGTTCGATTGCATCATCATCGACGAAGCGCACCGCGGTTACACCCTAGATCAAGAAATGACGGACGGCGAATTAGCCACACGCGACTCTAGTCAATACCTGTCCAGCTACCGCCGAGTGTTGGACTATTTTGACGCCATAAAGATCGGCCTGACCGCTACGCCCGCCAAGCACACCAGCGACATTTTTGGTAAACCCGTCTTCACCTATTCATACCGTGAAGCGGTTGCCGACGACTGGCTGATTGACCACGAGCCGCCAATCCGCTACGAAACCCTGCTCACGCAAAACGGCATAACGTTTGAGAAAGGTAAGGCCGTACAGGTTATCAACACCCAGACGGGTGAAGTCGACACCACAGAACTCGAAGACGAATTGAAGTTTGACGTGGAAAACTTCAATCGGCGCGTCATTAACGAAAACTTCAACCGCGTCATCTGCGAACAACTGGCGCAAGAACTCGACCCCCTGGGTGAAGAAAAAACCCTGATTTTCTGTGCCACGGATTTGCATGCCGACATGGTTAAACGCCTGCTCGACGAAGCGTTCAAAGATACCTACAACGGCAACTACAACGAAGCAGCTGTAGCCAAAATCACCGGCCAAAGCGACAAAGTCGAACAGCTCATTCGGCGTTACAAGAACGAGCGCTACCCCAGCATTGCCATTACCGTCGACCTACTCACCACCGGCATTGACGTACCGCGCATCTGCCACTTGGTATTTATGCGCCGCGTACGCTCGCGCATTCTGTATGAACAAATGATCGGCCGCGCCACCCGCCGTTGCGACGAAATCGGAAAAACGGTGTTCAATATCTACGACCCGGTGGACATCTATGCCGCCCTGCAAGATGTAAACACCATGCAACCGCTCGTGCGCGACCCCAAGATCACGCTTGAGCAACTGGTCAGCGAACTCACCAACGAGCAAAAGCTGGAAAAAGCCCTAAACAGCCCCGGCGAGCAGCAGGGCGAAAGCCAAGCCGATGTGGTACTCAGCCAGCTCAGCCAAAAGCTGATGCGCGTACTGCGCAAAGCGGACAACAAAGCAGAAAGTAAGCCCGAACTCAAACAGGCGCTTAGCGAGCTGGAACAGACCTGGGGCGTTCCCGCGAAATCCTTGCACCAGCACCTCCGCCAACTCGGCCCACGCCAAGCATCCGCCTTTCTTCACCAACACAATGGCCTATTGCATCAACTGTCTAAAGTGAAACAGCTCGTGGGCAGTGAACACATGCCTTTGATCTCCGAGCACGAAGACGAAATACGTGACCGTAAGCAAACCTTTGGTCAAGATGAACGGCCTGAAGACTACTTGGATGCCTTTAACCGGTTTATTAAAGAGCAACTGAATCGCTCTGCGGCGCTTGCCGTGGTCGTCAACAAGCCACGCGACCTCACCCGCGAACAACTGCGCGAAGTTAAACTGCTGCTCGACAACCACGGTTACTCAGAAGCCCTCTTAAAGAGCGCCGTGCGTAACCAAACCAATAAAGATATCGCCGCCAGCATCATCGGACACATTCGACAGGCCGCCCTAGGGGAACCGCTGATACCTTTTGAACAACGCGTTGCCAACGCCATGGACCGTATCCTCACCCAGCATCCATGGAACCCCAACCAACGCCGCTGGTTAGACCGCCTTGCCAAGCAACTGGTGCACGAAGTCATCATAGACCGCGGCTTCGTCAACCATCGTTTTGCCGACGACGGTGGCGCTAAGCAGATGGACAAGGTGTTGGGAGAACAACTGGATACCGTGCTTGAAGAACTGAACGAAGCCATGTGGCCAAATGCTGGATAACGATACCCCGATCAAGTTAAATTACCCTTGCACCTTATTTTATCTTTAGCCTTAATCTAAAATATAATGAAAGGTTATTTTAACCGAGCCCCAACAGAGAGGTGTCGATGGAACGAGGAACAACGGGGCATTATGTCCACAGCATCGCAGGCGGAGTGAACTGTCAAGCGTTCATTCCGGCCTCTTTGCCGCCCATCCCAGCCTTGCAGATAGACAACAAACTACAGAGCCGTATCAATCAGGCTATGTTGGCACTCGGCCGTCTGGACGCTATCAGTACACTCCTACCTGATGCACGCCTGTTCTTATACAGCTACGTGCGCAAAGAAGCCGTCATGTCTTCACAAATTGAAGGCACACAATCTTCCTTAAGTGATCTAATGCTTTATGAAATGGAGGGCATGCCCGGCGTACCAATGGATGATGTGCAGGAAGTGTCATGTTACGTTAATGCATTAGAGCTGGGCGTGCAGCGAATCAGAGAAGGCCACCTCATCACCTTTCGATTACTGACAGAGTTGCATAAGGCACTCATGACCTCTGGCCGGGGCATCAGTAAAGGCCCGGGAGAGTTCCGTAAAAATCAAGTGTGGATTGGTGGCCATCGTGCCGATGAAGCCACCTTTGTGCCAACGCCAGCCAATGAGCTGGCTCAATGTTGGTCGGCTTTGGAACGCTTCTTAAACGATGTGCCTGAAGCCACCGACCCATTGATCAAATCGGCTCTGGCTCACGTACAGTTTGAAACCATTCACCCTTTCATGGACGGCAATGGCCGTCTGGGACGCTTACTGATTCCGCTCATCTTGGTCGAAGCAAAAATACTCAACGAACCGTTATTGTATTTATCCGTGTTCTTCAAAAAACATCGCCAAGTATACTACGACAAACTACAGCAGGTTCGTTTAAGTGGAGACTGGGAAAGTTGGTTGCTGTTTTTTGTCGATGCCGTGGCAGACACGGCCAATCAGGCCGTAAATACCGCACAACAACTGAACCAACTGCGCCAAACCCATCGCAGCCAGCTTGTCAGCCTCGGCAGAATGGCCGCATCTGCTCAACGCGTGTTGGACGTTTTGTTTGAATACCCCATCGCGAACATCAACACCTTGGTAAAACACAGCGGCATCACACCTGCCACCGCAGGCAAGGTAATGGACAAATTAGCACAACCGGAGTTTGCAATGGTGCGTGAACTCACCGGACAAAAACGTAATCGCATCTTTGCCTATAGCGCCTATATTAATATTCTGAATCAGGAACAAGCATGACCAACAACGACATCGTACAAAAGCTCTGGAACCTCTGCGACGTACTGCGTGACGACGGCATCAACTACTCGGACTACGTCACCGAACTGGTGTTGTTGCTGTTCATCAAAATGGTTCATGAAAACACCGAAGCCGGCACCCTGAAAAAACACCCATTACCGGAAGGCTGCCGTTGGACAGATTTGAACGGCAAATCCGGTATCAACCTGCTGAACGACTACAAACGCATTCTGCTTAGCCTTTCCACCGGCCGCGACGCCGCAGGCAGAGCGGTACACAACGACCCGCTGATCAGCGCCATTTACGCCGACGCACAAACCCGTTTGCGTGAACCGCGTCATTTGGAACAAATGATCAAAACACTCGACCATATCGACTGGTTCAGCGCCCAGAAAGACGGCCTAGGCGATTTATACGAAGGCCTGCTGGAGAAAAACGCCAACGAAACCAAATCCGGCGCGGGGCAATACTTCACCCCACGCGCCCTGATCAACACCATGGTGCGCTGCCTCAAACCTCAACCCGGCGAACGCATCCAGGACCCAGCCGCCGGCACGGCGGGATTTCTGATCGCCGCCCATGAATACATCAAAAGCCAGACCGACGACCTGTACGAACTGAGCGACCGGGACAAAACCTTCCAGACCACCCAGGCCTACACCGGCATCGAACTGGTGCCCGGCACCCGCCGCCTGGCACTGATGAACTGCCTGTTACACGGCATGGAAGGCGGCGAAGAAGGCGTCGTGCAACTCGGCAACGCCCTCGGCCAGGCTGGTGCCGGGCTGGAAAAAGCCGACGTCATCCTCGCCAACCCACCCTTTGGCACCAGCAAAGGCGGCGACGCCAGCATCACCCGAGACGACCTGACCTACAAGACAAGCAACAAACAACTGGCCTTCTTGCAGCACATCTACCGCAACCTCAAACCCGGCGGCCGTGCTGCCGTAGTACTACCAGACAACGTCCTGTTCGAAGCCGGCATCGGCACCGACGTACGCCGCGACCTGATGCACAAGTGCAACCTGCACACCATACTGCGCCTGCCCACCGGCATCTTCTACGCCCAGGGTGTGAAAACCAACGTCCTGTTTTTTACAAAAGGCAGCGCCACCGACAAACACCAGGAAGAAAACTGCACCGAAAACGTCTGGGTCTATGACCTGCGTACCAATATGCCCAGCTTCGGCAAACGCACTCCCTTTGGTGAGCAGCATCTTGAACCTTTTGAAAAGGTTTTTTTCGCTAGTCATGCCCGCGAAGGCGGGCATCCAGCCCTGAACAAACGCACCGAAGGCGAATACAGCTTTCACTCGGACAAGATAGACCTACCCGAAGAAACCAAAGCCACCGACGAAAATCAGGGTGTGGACGAGCGCATCATGCACAGCCGCTGGCGCGTCTTCAGTCGCCAATGGATTGCCGAACACAAGGGCGACTCGCTGGATATTTCATGGTTAAAAGACAGCGACAGCGTGGATGCCGCCAATTTGCCGGAGCCGAGTGTGTTAGCGGGTGAGGCGATGGGGGAGCTGGTGCAGGCGTTGGGCGAGCTGGATGCCTTGATGCGGGAGTTGGGGGCTGACGAGGAGGCTGATGGGGCTCGGGTGCTTTTGGGGGAAGTGATGGGCGGTGTAGAGAAATGACCGGCTCTGTTACCCCCCCGCTCTGGCTTACTGTGCCGCTAGAAAACGTAATCTTGCGAATCGTTGGCGGCGGTACGCCGAGTAAGTCTAAGCCTGAGTACTATCAGGGCGATATACCGTGGATGAGCGTCAAGGACATGAACAAGCATGTTCTCCAGGATACAGCCGACCATATCTCACAGACGGCTGTAGATAGCAGCAGTACCAATGTCATCCCCGCTGGCACTCCAATCATTGCGACAAGAATGAGCTTGGGGAAAATAGTCGTCGCGGAGTTCGACTCGGCAATCAACCAAGACCTCAAAGCCCTCTTTCTGCCAACTGAAATTCATCGAAATTTTCTTGTTTATTGGTACCGCTCGGTCGCACGACAAATAGAGCAGATGGGCACAGGTACAACGGTGAAGGGAATACGGCTGGAGGCTCTGAAAGGTTTGGAGTTTGCCCTTCCCCCACTCGCCGAACAAAAAGTCATCGCCGACAAACTCGACACCCTGCTGGCCCAAGTAGAAAACACCAAAGCCCGCCTCAAACGCATCCCGAAAATCCTCAAACGCTTCCGCCAGTCCGTCCTGGCTGCAGCAGTGAGTGGACGGTTGACAGAGGAGTGGCGGAAAAGACACGATTCCAACGTGCCCCATGAAGAGCCATTGAGCAGAACCCACTGTATTCACGATGAAGACCAGCAGCCTGTCCCGGAGAACTGGTTACTTACCGCAATGGGCAATGTTTCAACTTTTCAGCAAGGGCTACAAATTGCAAAAAGTACTAGGCGTATGGAGCCGGGAGAAAGCAATCTTCCAATCCTCAGAACTGTAAACTATGAGAACAATTTCACAGATGACGTCCACTATGCAGTGGTAAACGAAAAATCAATTATCGCCGAGCCGGAGGATATAATCCTTTCACGAACAGGGACGGTTGGATTGGTTCTGACAGGATTCAAAGGGATAATGCACAACAATTCTTTTCGCCTGAACTTCCAAAAAGATCTACTTCTCCAGCGTTATCTTATTTATTTCCTCCGCTCTCCAATATGTCAGGAGTATGTTAAACGAGAGTCTGGCCGCTCAAGTCAGCCTGACCTAACTCATAAGGCATTTGCAAAGTGTCCGGTTACTGTACCGAGCCGAACTGAACAAACAGAAATTGTCCGACAAGTAGACCAACTCTTCGCCCACGCCGACCGCATCGAACAACAGGCCAACAACGCCCTGGCCCGGGTCAACAACCTCACCCAGTCGATCTTGGCCAAAGCCTTCCGGGGCGAACTGACTGAGCAGTGGCGCAAGGACAACCCGGAACTGATCAGTGGCGAGAACAGTGCGGAGGCCTTGCTGGCGCGCATCAAAGCCGAACGCGCCAATATCAAGCCCACTAACCGTACGCGAAAAAGCAAAGCCGATGCCTGAGCAAAATTACTTGGCTACACAAGGCCTGCTCACGCAGGCCAAGCAAACCGAAATGCTCGCCCCATCCCTAGGGCTCGGCCTACGGCCCGCCCTTCTGGCGTCCAAAATTGCTCCCGGCAATTTTGTCGTCCGCCGAGTAGACCAACTCTTCGCCCACGCCGACCGCATTGAGCAACAGGTTAACAACGCTCTGGCCCGCGTCAACAACCTCACCCAGTCCATCCTCGCCAAAGCCTTTCGAGGAGAACTCACCGAGGAATGGCGCAAAGAAAACCCGGAACTGATCAGCGGTGAGCACAGTGCCGAAGCTTTGCTGGAACGAGTCAAGGCCGAGCGGGCCGCGATGACGTCGACCAAACTCTCCCGCAAGAGCAAAGCGAATGTCTGAACGCAGTATCGGTATACGATCAGGCCTGCTGACGCAGGCCCACGCCGACCGAATGCGCACACCCTCCATGGCGTGCGCCCTTCGGGCCAGCCTGCGGCTGTCCAAATTTGTTCCTGACAAATTTGTCGAACAACAGGTCAACAACGCTCTTGCACGCGTCAACAACCTCACCCACAAAATGTCTGGAACATTTTGCTCCGCTACAGCGCCCGTAGGGCTGATGCCAGGGATGGCATCAGGAGAATCCATCCTCGCCAAAGCCTTTCGGGGAGAACTCACCGAACAATACAAACCACATCCCTGTAGTTTGCCCTTCGGGCCGGCCTTCGGTCGTTCAAAATCGCTCCCGGCGATTTTGTGGCGAAAGGACAGCCCGGAACTGATCAGTGGGGAAAACAGCGCCGAGGCGTTGCTGGAACGCATCAAAGCGGAACGGGCGGCTACAAAGCCAACCAAGCGAACACTAAAAAGCAAAGCCGATGCCTGAGCAAAGTCAATTGGCCAGACAAGGCCTGCTCACGCAAGCCAAAAAACCGATATAAAACAAACGACTCGACTCAGGTATCGTAACTTGGGAAAGCCATTTGAACCGGCTGGGGCTCAACGTCGGCCAGAGATTTTACAGTCAGGCCCTTTGTGAGAGCAATCTTGCGCAGTGATTCATCGTGAGACCAGACTTCATCCACCGTGGCCGCCAAGGCGATGCTGACAATCTGGCGGTCAAACTTGAGTTTGCTTGCATTCTGCTCGGGGGATAATTGCGCGAGTTCTTGCCGGCTGGGTAACTGCGCGCACTCAATGGCTGCCGCTGTGTCGAAATCTACCAACTGAAAACACGCATGGCTGTTCATAGCGTCCAAATATTCCTGATATTTTTCGACGTCTACGCCCATTAAAAATTCAGCCAACACCGGTGTTGGGATCACCATTACTGCCTTCTGGCTCTCAACCTGACTTACAAAGGCGGCCGCGCGGTCGCTTAAGCGATCGAGTTCCGTTTTAGTCTTGGGGTCTGCAAGGCCCGTGACCGTTGGAGCCAGAATCTGTATCAGAACATTGTTGTCCAAAAGCAGTCGCAAATCAGCTCCTTAAATCCTTGGCCATTCCGTGCGGGTCGTCCATTTCGGACCACTTCAGTCCGCCAATGGACTGCAATTGCGCAATAACGGCCCCTGCGTTGGCGGTTTTCAACACGTCAAAGCTTTCTATCGTCAATTTGCGCAAGCTCCAGCGTCCTTCCACTGTACGAGCCCATTGACCATGACCACTCACTCGTACCTGTTTGAACAAGTGAGCTGAGAGTTTCTCGGCAATCTCCACTGTCGCTTCACAGTGCAGAGTCTCTCCATTTGCACCCTCTAGCCTCACCGGGATCGTCGCATCTTTACCGCCAATCTTATACAGTCGCCCCTGAACTGAACCGGACTTTGTAACAAGCAGTGGTTTTTCAGCATGCTGCGACTTACGAAACATCAAAACAGATGACTCCGCATTGTCCAAGATTGCACCGCCTGTGCCATCTTCATCCATCAGGTTCTGCAAAGCACTGTAGGCTTTCTGTGATTTTTTTGATCCTTTTCCGCCATGCACAAGCCTAACCTGCTCGATAATTTTCGGATAACAGGATTCCTCAATCGCCACGTTTAACATAGCGCTACCGTCAGTCACCGAAGTAAAATGCACGTGCTCAGACTCACCCAGCAAATCGGCTAGGTGAGGCAGGTACTGGCCTAGACGCTTCATTGTGAGGCGATCAGGGCTGGAATCATGCAATTTCAAGATGAGCTTTTTCATAACGGGCAGTATAGAGGGCATGGGTTTCGAGCGCTACTTCGATGATCTTAGATTAATTAGCACATTGGGCGTTTTAATTGAGAAGTTTTATTGCGATGGCGGGCGACAGGGAGTAGGAATCGGGCACGAAGGGGTCGGCATGAAAATTTTCCCTACGCCAAAAAGCGAAAAACCCCGATGAAACCACCGAGGTATAGACGCCGACCGGGACTGCCCAATCCATTTGTGATGCATGATAGCAATGCTGACTGCTACAAACAACCTCAAGATAGACCTACTGGCATGTGCTGATCCGATATTGGTTGGTTACGTCACCTCTTTCACACTCATCAACAACTCCAACGCCCGAATGCGCTCATCCGGGTCATACAGATCGTTAGTGAACATCAACTCATTCACCTGCAATTCAGCAACCAAGCCTTCTAAATACTCTTTCACTTGCTCCGGCGTACCGATCGCAGCCAGTGACAGAAACTCCTTAACACCGGCTTCTTCTTGTGGCGACCAGAAGCCCGCCATGGATTCGACCGGAGGTTTAAGCCATACCGGTTCACCACGAAACAAGGCCAAAATGCGTTGCTGGCCGGAGGTCGATAGTAGCTTGGCGCGGGCTTCGGTTTCTGCAATCACCAGTGGTAAACCCAGCACAACGTAAGGTTCGGACAGTGTTGCCGAAGGCTGGAATCGGCTGCGGTATAGGTGCACGGCTTCACGCACCAGACGCGGTGCGAAATGCCCGGCGAACGCATACGGCAAGCCCAGTTGTGCGGCCAGCTGAGCACTGAACAGGCTGGAACCTAACAGCCAAATCGGTACATTGGTGCCTGCGCCCGGAATGGCTTTCAGTCGTTGTCCCGGCTGCATGGGGCCAAGTAGCTGTTGCAATAACTGCACTTCATTGGGGAAGTCATCAGCGGCATGGTCATCGCGGCGCAAGGCGCGGGCGGTAACAGGGTCAGTGCCCGGCGCGCGGCCCAGTCCTAAGTCGATTCGGCCGGGGTAGAGGCTTTCCAACGTACCGAACTGTTCAGCCACCACCAACGGAGGGTGATTGGGCAACATGACGCCACCGGAGCCGACGCGAATGCGCTGCGTACCACCGGCAATGTGACCGACCAATACCGCTGTGGCCGAGCTGGCAACGCCTTCGGTGTTGTGGTGTTCTGCCAGCCAAAAACGATGAAAACCTAAGTCGTCAGCGGCTTGGGCATAGCGTAGGGATTCCTTAAAGGTATCGGTAGCGTCGCGGCCTTCACGTATTGAGGCGAGTTCTAACAAAGAAAAAGGGATGGATTCCAGCATGGTCAGCTTTGGGGTTCGAGTGAATAAAGGATATGCGGCCTAAGTGCGTTCAATTCAAGGTGAAGCCTGAACCTGACAAAGCGATCATCCAGACATGGCACGCCACAACGACAATGGTAAGGTGCCAACGCAATGTCCGGTAATAAGGCGCGTAATGACGATCAAATTGCAATCTCATTTCCGCAGCACGCAATGCCAGAAACAACAAGAGCTGCACCCACAGAAATACTCCGGGGAAAAACGCTAGGGTCAGGAAGCCCACCACAGGTGGTGTAACGGCAAGCCAGGCCAACGTTCCATGAGCAGACTCTGCTGCTCGCGCAGGCCACAACACCCCCGCCATGAAGCCCAGAATCACCACGCTGTAAAAACTGAACAAGGTAATGGGCGGCAAAGCGGTAGCAGCCGATCCCGTCACCTGCAGTAGAGGTAGGGCTACAAAGGGGATCAATCCCGCATAACCCAGTGTGCGCAATGTGATCTTCATGTCGGTGTTCACTATCTTGTACCTACCGAACAATACCCTTTGCGTTCAGCACGGCGCTGCGCCCAGGTTTCATAGGCCCACCCAGCCATGGGTTTGATGCCACGCCAGCCTAAGATGGCCGTGAGCCAACCGAAGCCAGCCTCTCGCCAATAAAACAATGTGCCGTCCAGCCCGATATGAAAGCGTTCGCCATCCCAGACATGAATGCGCTGCATCATAGTGAGGGTATCAACACCGTGCGCCCCGGTGAAGTGCGAGGCGCTGATGTCGACTAACGTCATTTTGTTGCGTAGGCGTGGTTCCAAGTGACGAATCTCAGCTCTGCACAAGCCACAGCTGTTGTCGAAATAGAGCTCGGGTAACGGATATTTGACGGACACGATAGGTCTCTTGTTGGAACAGATACAATGGTTACGCAAGGCAGACGAAAGCTGATCACCCGTTCATTCATTGCGCTCTTAACATATCGTTACTTAAGTCTCAGGAATTGCCGCCGATGCCCTATGTTCACCCACCAGAACGGAGATGTTATGGACGTCAGTTCACTCAGCTCGGTGGCGTCTTACGCCAGCAATAAGGCCACGGTCGACGCCAAAGAAGGCGCTGCACTGAAAACCTTTAAAATGGCGGTAGACCAACAGGCCGATATGGCTCTGCAATTGGTTCAAAGTGTTGATCCCAGCAATGCCGCAAGCAGTGTTGGCAACCTAGGCCAGAACGTCAACGTGCGCGTGTAGCACGCATAGTCACAGCAGCCCTACGGGGCTGCTGTTTTTTACCGCGCCAGCGCTTTTCTACACCAGCCCTGCCGTTAAAACGGGTAGTGCCGCTGCCCACTCTGGTTGGTGATCCAGCGCAACTCGGTGAACTCCTGAATTGCGGCTTTGCCACCAAAACGCCCATACCCACTGCTCTTCACGCCACCAAATGGCATCTGCGCTTCGTCCTGCACCGTTGGGCTATTGATGTGGCAGATACCACTCTCAATGCGTTTAGCAACCGCCATGGCTTTATTCACGTCACGGCTGAACACCGCCGATGACAGGCCGTAGTCGGTATCATTTGCGATACGGATAGCGTCCTCTTCGTCTTGCGCCCGAATGATCGACAACACGGGACCAAAGGATTCTTCGCCATAGATTTCCATGCTGCTGTTCACGCGGTCAAGCAGGGTCGCATCCATCAGTACGGAGGACGCTTGGCCGCCCGCTAACACCACCGCACCTTTTTTCTCCGCGTCACCGATCAAGCGGTTTAGACGCTCAACGGCGGCGCCGTTCACCACACTACCGAGAATTTCAGAACCGACAGCAGGGTCAGCGGCCTTAATGGTTTTCACCTTGTCGGCCAGCGCGGCGACGAATTGATCGGCTACGCCTGGGGTGACGATAACCCGTTCCGTCGACATGCAAATTTGGCCCTGATTCATATAACCACCAAACGCGGCGGCCTTAACGGCCGAATCGATGTCAGCGTCATCAAGCACCAGCATGGGCGCTTTTCCGCCCAACTCGAGCAAGCACGGCTTTAGGTTTTCGGCACACAATTGGGCGATGATTTTCCCCACGCGCGTTGAACCAGTGAAATTAACGCGTCGCACTGCTGGGTGCTCGATTAAGGCTTTAACAATTTCAGGCGCATCCTCTGGGGCGTTGGTCACCATGTTAACCACCCCGGCAGGAGCACCGGCTTCAATCAGCGATTCAGTAATCAACGCATGCGTCGCAGGGCAGATTTCCGACGCTTTAAAGACCACGGTATTGCCACAGGCCAACGGCATGGCAATGGCACGCACACCTAGGATGATCGGGGCATTCCAAGGTGCAATACCGAGCACCACACCGACTGGCTGCCGTATGCCCATAGACATTAAACCGGCAGTGTCCGAGGGAATGACGTCGCCATGAATCTGGGTTGTCATGGCCGCGGCTTCACGCAATACTGACGACGCCAAGTGGACATTAAAACCACCCCACATGGGTGTCGCGCCCATTTCCAACATAGCCCGCTGGCTGGCCTCTTGCCCTTTAGCGGCCAAAGCATCGGCAGCTTTCAGCAAAATATCGCGGCGCGCATTGGGCGCCATTTCCGACCAAACGGCAAAGGCCGCCGCCGCTGCGTCAGCCGCAGCACGGGCATCCGCTATCGTGGCGGCAGCTGCTACGCTGACCGTTTCGCCACTGATGGGGTTATGACAGGTATAGGTTCGTCCTTGGTGTGCAGCAACGGGCTGATTATTTATCAGCAGAGGGATCTCATACATAGCGGGCCACCTTCATTTATTTTTATAGCTTTGCACTGGGAAGATCGATACGCATCGAAACTTGATGGCATAACAATAGACAAAGCATGACAAGAAAAAAATGCTTATTAATGGTACTTTATCGACATAATATTGTACTTATTCGACATCCATTGATGACATTATGATCAGCGTTGCCCTAAATCAGCCTACCCAGCGCCATGTGAACGTCATTGACGTGCGCTACCCACAAAGCAGTCTCTTATGGACACCGCCACAGGAAGACTGGCGATTTTTTGCCCAGCTGGTGCAGCTGAACGCAGGACGCTGTACAGCCTACCTCAAGGGCGCGGAGCTGACTCTGGGTGCGCCGAGTGTAATTTGGTTACCGCCGGGCATGTTGCGGCGTATCGAGTTTATCGCAGGCTCTTCGGGTCGCGTGGTCACGGTGTCGGAAGACTGGTTGATACCTGCCGTTCAGGGGCTTATTGACCCTGATATACCCTATCGCTCATTAGCTGATACCGTTCACACCGTGCATCAGTCTACGCCCGAGTTTGCCCAACGCATAAGTCACAGTATGGATGCCATCAAAAATGAATTGATGAGCAGCGCTCAGGGCGCCCGTTCGGTTGTGGCCGCGCAGATTATGACGGTGCTTACCTATTTACATCGTATCAGTGGTGACGACCTGGCCACTGCCGCTACCGGCATTCCTGGGTCACCGATCTACAAACGCTTTGTTCAATTGGTAGAGCTGCATTTTCGTGAGCACTGGAAAGTGGCCGATTACGCTGCACATATGGGCGTCACGGAACGCCGCCTAGAGACGGCCACGCGACGCGATGCCAAGCAGAGCCCTGTAGCCTTGATTCAACGTAAGGTGCTTTTTGAAGCCTGCCAACGGCTTGAGCATTCCCCTCTGTCCATCGCCGAGGTGGCCTATGGGCTGGGTTTCAAAGATCCAGCGTACTTTAATCGGTTTTTCCGCCGCCATACGGGGACAGCGCCCGGTGCCTGGCGACGTGCAGTGCGCGCCAGCGAGCCAATGATCGACACTTCCTACGCCGCTTGGCCCTGAGCCCAAACACAGCGTTGCTTGCCAAACAACCGTGGCGTCGTTAGGGTGCAGGAAGACTACGAAGTGATGTCACTATGATCGATAACCGCATTAAATTTCGCCACCTGCAATGCTTCATTGAAACCGTCCGACAGGGTGGTGTGGTGAAGGCCGCGGATCACCTCGCACTGAGCCAGCCAGCGGTGTCGAAGAAGCTGCGAGAACTCGAAGATATGCTGAGTACCGAGTTATTCGACCGGCACAAGCGCGGTGTGGTGCTGACGCCAGCCGGGCAGGTGTTTTTACGCCATGCCCTCGCCAGTGCTAATGCGCTGCAAGAGGGTATCATCGGCGTGCAACGCGCCCAAGCCGAAGAGCACCCACCGCTGCGTATCGGCATTTTACCGACCGTAGCCTCGCGCATACTGCCACCCGCGGTGGCCGGGTTCAAAATGCACATGCCTGACGTAGCTCTGCATGTCACTACAGGCCCCACGCCGGTGTTATTAGATCGCCTGCGCGTTGGCGAGCTGGATGTGATGATTGGCCGCTTAGCCGAGCCCGACCAGATGCAAGGGCTCGTGTTCGAACAATTTTACCTGGAACTCATTACCCTGGCTGTGAAGCCGACACACCCCGGACTGCAGGACCGGCGCAATCCGCTGACCCTTTTGCGCGATTATCCGGTGATCATGCCCTCCAACGACTCTGTAGTGCATCGGTCGATAGAAAAATTTCTGCTCGGCCATGGCATTGTGCTGAACAACGACCGCATTGAAACCAACTCACACGCTTTCGCACGCGCCTACACCATGGATTCGAATACCGTGTGGATCATTTCCCGCGGTGTCGTGGTACGTGATTTCGCGGAAGGCAGTTTAACGGAAATCACCTTGGATACGCGCGACGTACTGGGGCCCATCGGGTTTACTCGGCAGGCTGAAACTCTAATGTCGGAACCATTAAAATTCTTGCTGGAATGCATTCGTATGGTGGCCGCCACCATCGCTGACCACTCGTCGGTGCAACGCTAGTCGTTACCGTGTTAATGCGCACAAAGACGCAACAAAAAGCCCAGTGTGAGGACGCTCACACTGGGCTTAGAATGCCACTTAAGGGCGGTTTATTGCTTGTCGGTCTGACGCACCGATGCCAGGCTAGAATCCACGCTCAAGCCCAACTCTTCGCCAATCTTCTTCAACGCGGGCAGTTGCACCGCCATACCCAGTATGCTGTCCAAGGCCTGATTCACGACGGGCTTTTCCGCACTGCCAACCGGGCCACTTTCACGCTGCCCTAAGCCCGTAATGTGATGAATCTTGATGGATTCAATCTTCTCAGCAGGCTTCACCATTTCAGCAACGATTTTCGGCCACGCGATCAAGCGCGCTTCTTCGAGCTTCATCGCAATGACCTGCTCGTTAAGATTGTTTTCAGCCGATACCATCGCCGCACGACCTTCGGCTTCGGCCAGCATCTCTGCCTTGCTGGCTTCGGTGCGCAGAGCGCGACTTTCTTTCTCTGCCGTAGCCTCAGCAACCCGCGCTTTGGCACGGTCCGCCGACGCCATACGCTCGGCTTCAGCCGCCATACGCACGCGAATACTTGATACCGCCGCTTCTTGCTCGGCTTTCACTTCAGCCAGTCGCTTCAAGCGTTCCGCTTCGGCCAAGGCCTGCTCGGTGTTCACTTGCTCGGCGGCACGCACGGCCAGTGCCCGCGCTTCGTCAGACAGTGCATGCGCGCGGCTTTCCTCTTGTGCTTTGGTTTGCAATTCGATGTCGCGATCGCGCTCCAGCAGCTCTAACGCCAACTGACGCTTCACTTCGGCTTCCTGAACCACTCGCTCGCGTTCAATATCGGCACTGCGAATGGCGCTTTCCATCGCAATGCGCGCTTGTGCCACGGCCCTTTCGCTGTCGGCTTTACGCGTCGCCACCTCAGCCAGCTGCGCGGCTTTTAAGGTTTCAATTTGCTGCACCTGTGCGATGCGCGCTTGTTCTTCTTCAAGGTCTAAATCCAGCTTGCGCTTCGCCACTTCCAACGCCGAGCGGCGCACCGATACATCAGCATCGGCGTCGATGTTGGCCCGGTCTTTTTTCGACTTGGCGATCACTTCGGCCAGCTTGCGCATACCTTCAGCGTTAAAGGCGTTGTTTTCGTCTAAAGCCTGGAACGGCGTTTGGTCCATGTCAGTCAACGACACGGAGTCCAACGCCAAGCCATTGCGCTCTAGAGACTCCAATAAGCTGCTGCGCACCTTGCCGACAAACTCACCGCGCTTTTCATGCAGTTCGTCCATGCTGAATGTGGCCGCTACCGAACGCAGAGCATCGATCAGTTTACCTTCAATCAGTTCACGCAACTTGTCGGCCTGAAACGTCCGATTCCCCAGCGTCTGTGCCGCCTGCGCCACACCCTCAGCGGTAGGAATGACTGATAGGTAAAACTCCACGCCGACATCGACGCGCAAACGGTCTTGGGTAATTAACGAGCTATTACCTTGGCGTTTGACTTCCAAGCGCAAGGTTTGCATGTTCACCCGCGCCACATCGTGGAAATACGGAATGGCTAACACGCCGCCATCCAACACCACTTTACGGCCCCCCACGCCCGTGCGCACCAGGCTCACTTCGCGTGTACCGCGTTCATAAAATTTCGCCAATATGGCAATAACAATGGCCAATACGATGAGGCCAAGAATGATCCAAACTGCTGCGTTAGCCATGAGGCATCTCCCGCGTTGTCTTGTTCTTGTTAAAAACTGTGATGATCAAAGGCCGTAGGCTTCGCACATGAGATGCGAGGCCATACCACCGTCCACCGGCAAATTCGCACCGCGTAGCCAAACGCTCTGGTCAGAAAGCAAGAAGGCCACCACGGGAGCAATGTCATCGGGTCGCCCCGGACGATCCATCGTCGCCATATCTTTCTCCGCCCTGTCACCCAAGGTTTGGATGAAGTCACCTAAAATAGGTGTATCCACCGGCCCGGGACTGATCGCGTTCATGCGGATACCGCGCTGCCGCCACGTCCAACGGTTTTGCAGGGTCCAGACGATCAAGGCTTCTTTCGAGAAGAAGTAAGAGCGCCCGCCGTTACTGCTCACATTGTGCTGCCGCACGAAATCTGCCACTCCGGCGAAATCCAAATCCTCGCTGGCCTTGATGGTGCTGATGGCATCGGCCCACCCACTGCCCGCCAACGAAGCCAAATTCACAATGGATGCGCCGTCATTGAGCTTGGGTATCAACTTAAGCGTGAGGTACTTCAACCCCACTAAGTTGACCAACAACACCCTCTCGGCTGGCGCGGTGGGCGGTAAACCCGCAATATTGGCCAAGCCATCAATGCCCTGCGGTAGGGCATAGACCAATGCGTCGATCACGGCCTTATCGGACAAATCGGCCTTGTAGAACTCGTCCACCGACTCCGCCGCCGCGCCCTGTGGAGCATGCACATCCACCCCAAGTACCCGGCCTCCTAAGCGCTGTATCTCTTGGGCCGTCGCCAGACCAATGCCCGACGAACTGCCTGTGACTACCAATGTTTTGCCCTTGAGGGCTTTTTTTGCTTTCGACATCACCACGCCTCCTAGAACACGGGCGGGAACGGGCGACCGCCCCGATCCAGTGTGACCCAACGGGTTTGTGAAAAAGTTTCAACCGACCAGCGACCGCCGTGGTTGCCAAGGCCCGAAGCCTTGGAGCCACCGAACGGAATGTGCGGCTCGTCGTTCACTGAAGAGCAGTTGACGTGGCAACTGCCGGTATCCAACAGCGCCGCCATGGCCAACGCTCGATTTTCATTGGCAGTGATGATGCCCGACGACAGGCCGTACTCGGTGTCATTGGCAATGGCAATGGCCTCTTCATCGGTACGGAAGGGTATGCACACAGCTACGGGACCAAAGGTTTCATCGCGGTACACTTTCATATCCGGTGTCACATTGGTGATGATAGTGGGCTCGACAAAGCGCCCCTTTACGCCACCACCCAGTAAGATGTGGGCACCCTTAGCCCGCGCATCTTCAATCTGGTCCTGCACCCGTGCGGCTTGCCGGTCGTTGATCAAGGGCCCAATAACCGCATCCGGATCCGTCGAGGTATCACCCATTTTCAGGCGTGCTGCACGTTCGACGAACTGGGTCATAAAGGTGTCCCAGATGTTTTCATGCACTAGCACCTTTTCCACCGACATGCAGATCTGCCCTTGGTGCATGAAGCTACCGAAGTTGGCAGCTTTAACGGCACGGTCCATATCGGCGTCTTCCAACACGATCAAGGAGTCTTTACCGCCCAATTCGACACAGGCCTTTTTCAAATGCGCACCGGCGGTCGCCGCAATGTGGCGGCCCACAGGCGTCGACCCGGTGAATGAAATGCCCTTCACGATAGGGTTTTCCACCAGCTCGGCACCGACGGCTTGCACGTTTTCACGCGAGCAAGTAACGACATTGAGGACGCCATCGGGCACCCCGGCTTCGGCAAAAATCTCGGCGAACAACAGGCCGCCTAGGTAAGGCGTATCTTCCGACGGTTTCAACACAATGGTATTGCCGATCGCGCATGGGAAGGCGAGGCCGCGACTGGTTAAAATCAACGGCATGTTCCACGGGCTGATTACGGTCACTACACCCAAAGGTTTGCGCATGGCCAACGAAACTTTGTCGTGTTCAGAGGGCAGGATTTCCCCTACATTGCTGTAGGCGGCAGCGGCAGCAGCGCGGAAGACGCCAGCGGCATAACCGGTTTCGAACATGCCTTTACCGAACCAACCACCGCCTTCGGCGCGACTGGCTTTCACAATGTCATCACGGCGTTTTTCGAACACGTCAGCGACCCGATTCATTAACCGAGCGCGCTGCGTGTGCGGCATCGCCGCCCACTCGGGCTGTGCTTTTTGTGCCGCTTGGATGGCCGCACGGGTTTCGGCGATGCCAGCATCGGGCGCTTTACCCCATACGTCACCCGTGGAGGGGTTAACATCGTCAAATGTTCGGTCGGTGGGTACCCACTGGCCGCCAATGTATAAGCCTTTGAAATTGTGCATACGGTTACACCTTTCTTTTATCGACCAATGTCAGAGCACTGCGTCCGTGGTCATCGACCACTCGACGGTAGACTTCCAACACGGGTGCGGATGCGGTTGTTGAGGATTCGATGCTCGACGACAACGGCGTCGGCTCAGAGTTGTTCTGTGACGCCATGGACACGGGCGAATTTGGTACGACCGAAGGACGCTGAGCTTGCACGGCGGAACGCTCCATGCGGCTTAGCATATCGGCCAAAGCGCCTGCACCGGCGACCGGGCTTTCGGTAGTGGGCGCATGACCCACCTTACCCGACCAGGCAGCGCGCTGACGCGCTTCGGCCGAGCGAATAGCGTCGTCCACGGTTTGCCCCAGTACCTGTGTGACATCGACACGAGGGATAGCGTAAGGACTTGGCTTAGCAATCCTGCCCTGTGCGGCCTGGTCAGCCCGAGCATCACTTCCCGTACTGGCGGTTTTCTTGTCCTGTGTTAGCGTTGCGCTGTCGTCCGCTTTCTCTGGACGAGCACCGGTACGGCTGGCCGAGCTACTGCCCGAGCCGCCCAAATAGGCTTTCTGTACCGCCGGATCGTTCAGCAGATTCCGCGCACTGTTTTCCGCGACGATGTGGCCGTTTTCGAGCAAATAACCACGATCGGCGATGGACAGACTCTGCTTGGCATTTTGTTCCACCAGCAGCACGCCGACACCGGTATCGCGCACCGCTTTACAGGTTTTGAATACATCGCTCGCCAATAAGGGCGACAAACCCAAAGAGGGTTCATCTAACATGAGAACCGACGGCGACGACATCATGGCGCGCCCAATGGCTACCATTTGCTGTTCACCGCCACTCATGGTGCGAGCGATCTGCCGACGCCGTTCTACCAAGCGCGGAAACAAACTGTAGATGCGCTCCAGATTCTGTTGTTGCTCAGCGCGCGCCCGTTTGGCGTAGCCACCCAGCAGCAGATTTTCTTCCACCGTCAGATCACCGAAGATGCCGCGCCCCTCTGGCACCAACGCTAAGCCGGTTTCGACAATTTGGTGGGCGCGCAACGTAGTCAATGGATGGCCGTTCATCATCATGTTACCGCCCGACCGCGGGGTCAGCCCGCCAATGGTGCGCAGCAAAGTACTTTTGCCCGCACCATTGGCCCCCAAGATCACTACAATTTCGCCGGGTTTAATGTTCAGCGAGACTTGATTCAACGCCTGATGCTGGCCGTAGTAAACGGATACGTCCTGCACCGACAAGCCGCTTTGATCACTCATGGTCATCCCCCAAGTAGGCTTGAATCACGCCTTTATCCGACAGCACCTCGGTCGGGGTGCCTTCCGCGATTTTCACACCACTGCTCATCACCACGCAGCGGTCACATAGGCTGCGAATCGCATCCATCACGTGTTCAACCAAAATAATGGTGCGCCCTTCGTCGCGCAGACTGGCGATCAACTCGATCCCCACCTGCAACTCAGTCGGGTTCAGACCCGCCAGCCATTCATCCAGCAACAAGATGCTCGGATCAGCCGCCAAGGCACGCGCCAGTTCGACCCGTTTTTGGTCGATGTAGGTCAGCGCTGAGGTTGGCCGGTTCGCTACGGCGCCCATACCAACACGCTCTAGCTGGCGCTGGGCGTGTACCCGCAAGGCCCGTCCCCAGAGGCGCTTATGCCCGAACACCGCACCGGCCATAACGTTCTCTAGCGCGGTCATGGCGGGCAACATGCGCACCAACTGGAAGGTGCGAGCCACCCCGGCCCGCGCCCGCTTACGCGGTGGCAGATCGGAAATCAGCAGGTCTTCCATCATGATGTCGCCGCCAGTAACCGGCAGCGCACCAGAAATCAGGTTCATCATGGTGGTTTTACCGGAGCCATTCGGCCCGATCAGCCCCATCACCTCGTGCTGATGCACGTCGAAGCTCAAGTCATTTACGGCAATCAAACCACCAAAGCGCTTGGTGACGTTGCGCACTTCTAACACCACAGGTCGCTTATCCATGATCAGCCCCCGGCGATTTACGCGCTTTGCGATACAGATTTTCGAGAATGCCGGAGACCCCGTTGGGGATGTAGAACACCACCACCAGGAAGGCCAGGCCCATCACCAGCACCGTTTGATTGGGGAAATTCGACGCAATGACTTCCCACAGCAGGGCAAAAGGAATGGCGCCCATCAAGGGCCCCCACAACCGATGCACACCACCTAGCAAGGCCATGATCACCACCAAAAAGGACACCTGAGGGTTAAACGCCATGGACGGTTCGATGTACACAAACCGCGGTGCCATGACCGCTCCCACCACCGCAGCAAAGGCACCCGACACCATAAACAGCATGATCTTCGCCCCCGCCGTGTTAATACCACTGTGTTTGGCCACCAACTCATCGTTACCAATGATGCGAATGGCGAAGCCCAGCCGCGACCGGCCGATTAACCAACCGATCACGTACACCAAGGCAGCCAGGGCAAGCAGTTGCCAATAGATCTGCGCTTCGGTGATATCAGTGAACACGTATTTACCGCGACTGCCACCAAAGTTGCTCTGCCACCAGGTCACCAACTGACGGGTTAGCTCCGCCAACCCCAAGGTGAAAATAACGAAGTACACGCCCGACAGACGCAAGGTAGCGGCCCCTACGGCCGCAGCCATGATCGCCCCGGCAGCGGCGGCGATGAGCAACAGCAGCCAATACGGCATGACATCAATGCCAGACGCCAGGATGTAAGCGCCAACGCCGTAGAAGGCCGCTGTCGCCAAACTGATGTAGTGCGTCGGTCCGGAAAACAGTGCCCACGACGTCGCAAGCACGGTGTACATGGCAATAGGCACCATCAACGACAGTAAGGAAGCGCTGTTGCCTAGGGCCGGAACATACGCCAGCAGGCCGAAGAGGATTAAGGCCACGACCGCGATGGTCATTTCTTGACGGGTCATGATGCACGTCTCCCAAACAAGCCCTGTGGTCGGAACAACAGGACCAAAATGAACAACAAATACGCCGACGCCAGTGTTAAACCGGGATCAACCAGGCGGGCTACCAAGGTTTCGGTAATGCCCAATACCAGCGCCGCCACGATGGCGCCACGAACGTCACCGACACCGCCCATAATGACGATCACCAGGGCTTTCATGGTGAACACGATGCCCACTGATGCTTCAAAGGTCAGGAAGGTACTGAGCAGCACACCACCGGTCGCAGCTATCGCACCTCCCAAGGCAAAGGCAAACGTCGACACGCGCTGCACGTCGATGGCCACCAGACCGGCAGACGTTGGGTCCACCGACACCGCACGAATCGCCATGCCCGCACGGGTGTTGTTGATCCAATACCAGAGCGCGCCACAGATCACGACCGCAATGCAGAACGCCGTTACTCGGTTCAATCCGTAACGACTGCCGAAGATTTCGACCGGCCGCGACAGAAAGGAATAGTTGAAATAGTTGCCGCCAAATACGGCCAAGAAGATGCCCACGAAGACGAAGCTCAGACCGAAGGTGGTCAGGATGCTGTCGACTTCTAACTGGCCACGATTTTTCGCCCGTTTCACCAAGGGCAAAAGAATGTAGCGATAGATCAACCAGTTGAGAGCAAAGGCACCGGGGATCACCAGTATCAGGGATACATAGGGGTTCAGACTGTGTGCGGTCACCACCCAAAATGCCGCGAAGGCACCCGCCACCAGCATTTCGCCGCTGGCCAGGTTCATGATTCGGGCGACACCGTACTGCAGGGACAATCCCATCGCCACGATGGCATACACGCCACCGAGGAAGAGCCCCGTGATGAGAAGTTGCATCATGTCCACACCATGTTAGTTAAGAAGCCCCGAAGCCTTGCGGCCTCGGGGAAGGCACACTCACACAAGAAAGCGCGTTGGAATTACCAATCTGGACTGGCAATGGGTTGCGCAGCGCCGGGCATATTGGGTGCCGTGCCGCCAATGCCATAGAACTGACCGTTTTGCCACTGACCCACGGTCCAGTAATCACTGATCTGCTGGTTCTCGAACGTCCACTCACCCATCACTGTGTCAAAGCTGTTGTCTTTGATGTACTGGGTAACCGCCGCACGATCCACCGAACCGACACCCTCGATGGCTTGCGCCAACACTTCGAAACTGGCGTACGTCACCGCACTGGCCCAGTAGTCAGGATGCGTGTTCGTGACCCGCTGATGCGCTTCGGCATAGGCTTGGAAACGAGGATCGGCTGGGTTCACTCCACCCACACCAAACACACCGTTGATGCTGTCACCGAAACGCGCCGCATAAGACGGGAACGGTGTCGCTACTGCCGTGTAGAAAGCATCCACTTTCATGCCTTGGATCTGCGCTTGTTCGGTTAACGCAAAGGTGTCGGGAGGATAGGAGAAAGCGACAAAGATGTCGGGGTTAGCCGCCATAGCGGAGTTGATGATCGGTGACACGTCTTGAATCGTCGGTGGGTACGACGTGGTGTACACCAAATTAAAGCCTTCTGCTTCAAACACTCGACGTGCAGCCTGCGCCAACTCAATACCAAACGCATCACCCACGTTCACCATGGCCACTCGACTACCGGCCTTACCCTCGGCACGCAATTGCGCCATCAGTTGCGCTACGCCTTCGGCCAAAGGTGAAGTCTTACCTAAAGTAAAAAACACCCCGTCATAGCGTGCCACCAGCGTATCGGTCTGATCGGTGATCGCACTGACGTTGATCATGGGGTAACCCAAACGATCAAACAGCGGAGCGGCAGCCAAAGCCAGACCGGTGCTGTATGGAGCAAGAATAAAATCGGCGCGGTCATTGGTTGCCAAGCGCTGTACCGAACGGATAGTCTCAGACGGATCAGTGCGATCATCGTATTCAATGATTTGAATCGGACGACGTGCGCCGTCAGCCATCAACAAGCCGCCTTGACTGTTCACTTCTTCTTGCCACAACGCCACGTTAGGCCAAAAGGTGACGGCCGCACCCCCGGCTAACGCGCCGGTTTTAGGGGCCACCGCACCGATGCGAATGGGGTTGGTATTCTGCGCCAATGCACTGGTCGCACCAACGGTTAAGACGCCCGCCAGCGCGAGTGCACTGAGCCGTCTTGGGTTAAACAAAGATTTCATCTTGACGTCCTCGTATTGTTTTTTTTGTATACAGAGTGCTGCCATCAGAATGCGCCATTGCACTCTAATGCCTGAACAATCTGCGCCGGACGGCTTGAAGTAAAATGAGTTTTAGCGAATACGATATATCGATTTCGATATGGAAAAGTAAGGACTCTCAAAAAGACTTGCTCAAGCACGCGCGATGGCGGGTTCCGAGGACCTATTCGGGATAGCCATGGATCGTCCCAAATCGAGCAGCAAAACCCAACAACTGGACATTGCGTTCCAATGACAGGAAGATACTCAAGCCAATACGCGCGCCAACCCTGCCAACGCCAGTACCATCAAACCGAACATGGCCAACGCATAGGGAATGTTCTGGCGCATGATCTGATAGCCACTGACGCCGTAGCGCCCTTGTAACGACAAATTAATACCTGACAACGGCCCGACACTGGTACCAATGGCCCAGCCGCCCAGCGCGGTGAAGGCAAACAGCGTCTGTTCACTGCCTTGCAGACTGAGCATCGATGCCAGAACAGAGATACCAATAATGGGATGCAAACCCAGTGTCGCCGTCACCACAATGATGGTCAAACAGCTAATGGCTTGCAGGACACCAAACTGGGCAAACAGCGTCCATTCGGCCCCCATAAAGGCTTCAATGAAGGTCGACAAGCCGATGGTCAGCAATCCTGCAGCCAAAAACAGACTCACTTCACCCCGCATTAAAGGCATGCGTACCAGCACATGTTGCTTGAGTTGGCGCACGCCACTGCGCGCACTCCACCACAAACGGCTCATCAACGCTGCCAGGGGCATCAGCAGTGTAATGATGCTCACAATGCTTAATGACGGTGTGATCACCCAGTGAAACAGCAACACCCATGCCGCCATGATCAGCGGCATCAGCAGGCTACGCGTGGTAAGAGAGAAGCCCGTTACATCGCTTAAGTCGAAGCGCTGCCGAAGGTCTAGCGATGAAATCAATCCCGCCAGCATGGCCAATGGGAACCCCCACAAGAGAATCTGCTGATAAGCCATGTCGGGCACTAACGTCATCACCACCGCCATCGAGGCAAAGAATGGTGACCACAACGCTGCACTCGACAGCCCACGATTAATCGCCAACAACTGCGGCGTTTTCAACTCACCCTGGCGGGCTAATCGGTCACCCACAAGGAACATGGTCGACAAATTCAGCACGATGCCTAAGAAATGCACCCCCGCCCACGTCTGCAGCATCCCTATAAAGCCTGTACGACCTAACGTTGCACGATTATTCGCCCCCTCACTGCCAATCAGCCCAATGAAGCTCACACCCAGCAGCATAGCCACCACATACACGTTGCCGGTCAACACGCGCGCCCAATCCACCTCGGCTTCGTAACCAACAGCTGCCGAAACGGTCAACCCCAGCCCAACCACCGCCAAAATGCCCGCTTGCCAGCGCGTCCGGCGTGGAATATCAACCCACAACAGCACCACACTGCTCCACAGCACATAGCTGGCTAGATCGGTAAGAGAAAATGCAGGAATAAAGCTGATAATCTGCAACAGCAGCCCAATCACCAGTAATAGGCCGGCGAGACTGTGGCGCAGCGGTGATGTGACAATGGCTTGCGGCATACAGGAGTCCGAAAATGGGCTAGGTACTTATACTAGCACCAACCTTACTAAGCGTTTGAGAACCTGCATTCTGCTTGTTGGACGGCTTGAAGGGCCACTAACGATCTAGAAGCGCAGTGAGCTGACCGGTCAGCACTTCGGCATCTAACGCTTCATTCTGTTTTACCGACCACAGAATGCGCCCATCATCAGTCACCAAAAACCAAGTACCATAATTATCCACACCCACCGCTGTCGCTGCAGTGAACTCGTCGTAGTTGCGCGGAAACATCAATAGCACTTGGTCGTCCTGCACCGGTGCTTGATATTCTCCAACGATGCCTCGTCGAATAAAGCCATGCACAAACCGTGGCGCACCGGCAATGATGTTCAAATGCAAAACAGCTGGCAACGCCGGGGTGGTTTCAAGCAACTGCTGATGCATGTTCATCATCGCCTGCTGCTGTGCTTGGCCATTTTCTTGGCTGGTACTCGCCACCACAGCCACCAAGGTATGCGGTTGCGCGGTGATCCAGTCGTGGAGTTCGCGGTTGTCGCCCGACGCCGTTTGTACTGTCCAATTCGGCAGTTGAAACTCTGTTGCTAACACCGACATGAAGGGCAGTGACCATAGGGCAAACATCATGAGTAGTCGCTGCATTTTCTTTCCCTAACTAAATAGTGTCTGCCATGTACGTAAGCGTTATAGAAATAGGATTACCGCAGACCCAGCGCTCGCTCGGCCTGGGTTTGGCTGCCTAAATTCTTGACTTGCGTATACCCCATATCACGCAATGCCGACTCAGCGATACCCGCACGTCGACCGCTACGACAGTACAGCAAGACCGGAGTGTTCTTGTCTGGCACCAGGGCAGCAATACGTTGTGGCACCAACTCATAGGGCACCAATACCGAGCCATCTATATGTGACTGCTGGTGCTCCAAGGGCGTGCGCGTGTCGAGCAAGATGCCCTCCTGCCACCAGCGGGCGTAGTCTTCGTCGCTTGATGAACAGCCACCCAAGGTGAATAGGCAGACGATGGACGCTAAAAGTGCGCGGAACATAGTGATCTTCCCTCATTAATTTTAGAATATTCTAATATTAAGGCACGCAAAGATCAAACGCGTGTTTTGCTGGTTAACTTACTCAGGAGGAATGAGAAGCATTAAAAACAACAAGAATCGAGCACGGACAACCTTCTAGAGGGTGTCCGTGCCCTAGTGGAGGCAGGCTTATTCAGCCGCTTTTGCCAGCGCTTGATCAATATCCGCCATCAAGTCATCGATGTGCTCAATGCCAATAGACAAGCGCACCATATCCGCACTGACGCCCGCCGCTTTTAGCTCGTCATCGTTTAGCTGGCGGTGCGTAGTCGATGCTGGAATCGCGGCACAGCTTTTCGCATCGCCAATGTTCACCAAACGCAGAATAAGCGTCAGCGCGTCGTAGAAACGCGCCCCGGCTTCGCGGCCACCTTTAATGCCGAAGCTCAGAATACCGGAGGCCTTTCCGCCCATATATTCTTTCGTCAGCGCGTAGTCTTTATGTGTGCTCAAGCCGGCGTAATTCACCCAACTAACCATCGGGTGCTGTTGCAGGAATTCAGCAACTTTTTGCGTGTTGTCGCACACGCGCTCGATACGCAGAGCCAGTGTTTCCAAACCTTGCAGCAGGTTCCAAGCGGCTTGTGCTGACAGAGCGGCCCCCATGTTGCGCAATGGCACGACACGCGCCCGCGCAATAAAGGCAGCATCACCCACATCACGGGTGTAGCTGACGCCGTGGTAGGACACATCCGGATCATTCAACAACGCAAAACGTTTTGGATGGTCGGCCCAAGGGAATTTACCGGAATCGACAATCACACCGCCGATGGTGGTGCCGTGGCCGCCAATGTATTTGGTGGCGGAATGCACCACGATGTCTGCGCCTTGCTCGATCGGCCGCCACAGGAACGGCGTCGGTACGGTGTTGTCGACGATCAACGGAATACCCGCCGCGTGCGCGATCTCAGCCAAGCGCTTGATGTCCACCACACTGCCCGATGGGTTACCCACCGATTCGCAGTACAGAGCCTTGGTTTTGTCGTCGATCAGGCTTGCCATGCGGTCGAAGTCGTTTTTATCCACAAAACGCGTTTCAATGCCCTGACGCGGCAGAGTGTGCGCCAGCAAGTTATAGGTGCCGCCGTACAATTCACTGGTGGAAATGATGTTATCGCCGGTTTCCGCAATAGTCTGAATTGCATAGGTAATGGCCGCCATGCCCGAGGCCACAGCCAACGCCGCAATACCACCTTCTAGCGCTGCCATGCGCTGTTCGAGCACGTCGCACGTTGGGTTCATGATGCGCGAGTAGATGTTGCCCGTAACTTTCAGATCAAATAGATCCGCGCCATGCTGGGCGTTGTCGAAAGAAAAAGAGGTGGTCTGGTGGATGGGTACCGCAACGGCTTTTTGATTGTCGGCTTCGTACCCATGGTGCAGTGCAATGGTCTCGCGCTTCATGTTTTGCTCCTTGTTTGCTGAGCCAAGGAGTGTTACTGAGCGAGGGGTAATTGGCAAGGGGGTAAAAAACCTGCCATGGCAGGTTTTTTGAAATGGCGCGCCCTCGAAGGATGGGCTCGGGTGCTGTCCTGCACCCGCCCGCTTCGCGGCGCTGTGCGGCCCAAAACGCTCCCGGCGTTTTGTCGAACCTAGCAGAGGTTCTCATTACCTCTCAAGCGCGCATAAAAAAACCTGCTCATGGCAGGTTCTTTAAATGGCGCGCCCGAGAGGATTCGAACCTCTGACCTCTGCCTCCGGAGGGCAGCGCTCTATCCAGCTGAGCTACGGGCGCGTATTTGACGGCGGCATTGTAGGCGGCGGGCGAGGTTTTGTCCAGCCCGCATCATCTACACAGCCGCCATCAGATACTAGGATTTTCCGTGCGAAATAAAGTCATCAACAATTGCCTGCTCTTCGTGCAGGTCATCGACCGGAATCTGGCCTTGCTTACCGGGCAGAATCAGATTCAAAGCAATGGCCACCACACCACACAGGGCAATGCCTTGCAGGCTGAGGTCGGCGTCACCAATGACCATGCCGCCAATGCCGAACACCAGTGTGGTTGAGACAATCACCAGGTTACGCGCTTGCGCCATGTCTACTCGGGCCTTGATCAGCGTATTCATGCCGACCCCTGCAATCGAGCCAAACATCAGCACCAGAATACCGCCCATTACCGGCGCCGGAATGGTTTGCAGGATGCCGCCCAACTTGCCGACAAACGCTAACACAATGGCCGTAACAGCGGCCCAGATCATCACCGTTGGATTGAACACCTTGGTGAGCATGACGGCACCGGTCACTTCAGAATAGGTGGTGTTCGGTGGTCCGCCGAAGGCTGCCGCTACCGAGGTCGCTACGCCGTCACCCATCAGGGTGCGGTGCAGACCAGGCTTTTTGATGTAGTCTTTACGGGTAACGTTACCGATAGCCAACACATCTCCCACGTGCTCAATGGCGGGCGCGATGGCAACGGGCAGCATGAACAGGATGGGTTGCCACTGGAAGGTAGGGGCAACAAAACCCGGCATGGCGACCCATGCCGCGGTGTTAACGGCGGTGAAATCGACCATGCCCATCGCCAACGCGACCCCATAGCCCACTACGACACCTGACAGAATCGGCAACAAGCGAAACAAGCCTTTCGCCATGGTGGCGACCAGCAACGTAGTCAGCAGTGCACTCATGGAGACGATCAGGGCTTGTGTTCGCGTATAGCTTTCCGCCCCCTCACCCATCGCCATGCCCACCGCAACTGGCGCTAAGCTCAAGCCGATCACCATGATGATGGGGCCAATAACCACCGGTGGCATCAGGTAATGGATAAAGCCGGGACCACGCAATTTCACCGCACCCGCTAACAGCATATAGAGCACGCCGGTGACCATCAGGGCACCCATGGTGGCGGACAACCCCCATGTATGAACGCTGTAGGCAATGGGTGCAATAAAGGCAAAGGATGAAGCGAGGAAAACAGGAACTGTACGGCCAGTAATGAGATGAAAAATCAGCGTGCCGACACCGGCGGTAAAGAGGGCAACACTGGGGTCTAGACCGGTCAGCAATGGCATTAACACCAGTGAACCGAAAGCCACCACCAGCATTTGCGCGCCGATCAGCGGCATACGCCAGGCGGGCATATTGTCCATGGTCATGAGGGTCTCCTTTTGTGCGATTAGGAAAGGCGGAGACGCCATCATACCGAGCTTTCCGCAAGAGCGAAAATGCATTGTGCTATTACCGGTTGCCGCGCCCGTCGTCGTTATGACGGCGTAATGGCCCGCCGCAATGACCGCTGTACCCGCGTTTTGGTTTTCGATAATTCCAATAAGCCATCTTCCACATACACCAGATGCTCGTGCGACATCTGCTGCGCTCGCTCGGCGTCGCCGTCCAGTATCGCATCCAGCAAGGCTTTGTGTTGTGCGTACAGCTTCTCGCGCGACTCTTTTTTCTCGAACAGGCTGCGTAAGTTGTCGACAATGCTGCGTTCCAGCATGGAAAACAATGCGCGCATGGAATGCAACAGCACGACGTTGTGGGCCGCTTCGGCGATGGCAAGGTGAAAGGCGGCGTCGGCCTCTGCTTCAAGGATAGGGTCTTGCGCTTCATAGGTGGCGATCAGCGCATCAAAGCGTTGTTGTAACGCCACTCGGTCGGCATCGGTGGCGCGCAGCGCGGCATAGTGCGCCGATAACCCTTCTAAAGCATGGCGAAATTCCAGCAAATCGAACTGGAACTCGGGATGCGTACCAAATAACGACAACATGGAATCGGCCAGTGTGCCACCCAGATCTGCATTGACATAGGTACCACCACCTTGGCGGCTGGTCAGTAGACCGCGCGCAGCCAAGGTTTGAATGGCCTCGCGCACCGATGGCCGCGACACCCCGAATTGCTCAGCCAAGGTGCGTTCGGTTGGCAGCTTCTGCCCCGCCTTAAACACCCCCTCCAAGATCAGCGTTTCGAGTCGCTCTCGCACCACATCAGCAACACGTTGAGTTTTGATAGGACTTGAATTCATCGGCACCTCTGGTTGAAAAACAAACAACCGCATTGACTCTTACAACAACACATAATACGCTTGCGCATACAAAGTTGTAAATTGGTATTACCAATTTAATTTTACTTGATGATAACAACAATGACGACGACGCCCATGACCACGAAGCTCTACCCCAGCAAACCACAAAAGGTCTACTACTTCGGCACCTGCTTAATGGACATGTTCTACCCGGATGCGGGTATGGCCGGTATTCAGTTGCTGGAGCGCGAGGGTATCGAGGTGATTTTTCCCCAAGGCCAGACCTGTTGTGGCCAACCGGCTTACACGTCGGGCTATCATGATCAAGCGCGCCAGGTCGCTGCCGCACAGCTCGACTTGTTCCCAGAGCCTTGGCCTATCGTGGTGCCGTCCGGTTCGTGCGGTGGCATGTTGCGTCACCATTACCCCACCTTGTTTGAGGGTACTGCGCAGGCTATGCAAGCCGAAGCGATTGCCGAACGTACCTATGAGCTGACCGAATTCTTGTTACACGTGTGCCAAATTCAACTGCACGACCAAGGCAAGCCCGTCACCATCGCCGTGCATACCGCCTGTTCAGCGAGGCGCGAAATGGGCATCGGTGAAGCTGCACCGGCACTGTTGAGCCAGTTGGCGAACGTCACCGTGGTGGAGCCGGTGCAAGTAAAAGAATGCTGCGGGTTCGGCGGCACCTTTGCGGTGCGCAACCCGGAAATTTCCGGTGCCATGGTCAGCGACAAGGTCGAGCACATTTTGAACTCAGGCGCACAGCAGGTGATGTCGACCGACTGTGGCTGCTTGATGAACATCGTCGGCCACGCCGAAAAAGTGCAGAAACCGCTAACCGGCGCGCATCTGGCTGAGTTCATTTGGCAGCGCACACAATCAGGCGAGTCGCAGGAGGCGCAGTCATGAGCGCCGCAGCAGATTCACTGAAAAAGGCTCAGCATTTCACACCTGTGGGCGACTTCCACCAACGCGCCCGCCACGCCATTGAAGACCCGCAAATCCGCGCCAATTTCCGCAAGGCGATGGACGGCCTGATGAGCAAGCGCAGCGCGGCCTTTGCCGACTGGGAATTGGAGCAACTGCGGGACTTGGGTGAACACATTCGCCAGCGCGCACTGAGCCGTCTGCCCGACTTGTTGGAGCAGCTAGAAGCCAACTGCCAGCGTAACGGCATTCAAGTGCATTGGGCGGAAGACGGTGCCGAGGCCTGCCGCATCATCACTGATATTTGCGTGGCTCAGGGTGCGCGTTCGGTCATCAAGGGCAAGTCCATGGTGTCGGAAGAGATGGAGCTGAACCACCATCTGGCTGAACACGGCATCGAAGCGTTGGAATCCGACCTCGGTGAGTACATTGTGCAACTGGCCGACGAAACGCCCTCGCACATCATCATGCCCGCCATCCACAAAAACACGCAGGAAATCTCGGAGCTGATGCACGAGAAAACCGGTACCGAGCGCACGCATAACGTCGACTACCTCACCGCCGCTGCGCGCCAACAACTGCGCGAGAAATTCATGCAGGCCGACGTTGGCATTTCCGGCGTGAACTTCGCTGTGGCTGAAACCGGCACGCTGTGCTTGGTGGAAAACGAAGGCAATGGCCGCATGACCACCACCGTACCGCCGGTGCACATCGCGGTAACCGGCATTGAGAAAGTGGTCGAAAAACTGGAAGACGCCAGTGCCCTACTGGCGTTACTGACCCGCTCGGCCACCGGCCAGCACATCACCACCTATTTCAACATGATCACCAGCCCGCGCAAATCTGACGAACGCGACGGCCCGCAAGCGGTGCATTTGGTGCTGGTCGATAACGGCCGCTCGCGCATGTACCAAGACCCCGAACTGCGCCAAACCCTACAATGCATTCGCTGCGGTGCGTGCATGAATCATTGCCCGGTGTATACGCGCGTCGGCGGTCACGCTTACGGCACCACCTACCCCGGGCCGATCGGCAAGATAGTCATGCCACATTTGCAGGGCTTGGCCGCCACGCAAGACCTGCCCAGTGCATCAACCCTCTGCGGCGCGTGCGGTGAAGTCTGCCCGGTAAAGATTCCCATTCCACAACTATTGGTGCGTTTACGGCGTGAAGCGGTGGACGGCGACCGCCTACACCCCGGCGTGGTCGCTGGGCATGGCGCTAAACGACGCAAAACCGAAGCACTGATTTGGTCGGCATGGGCATGGCTGCACGCTCGCCCCGTGCTGTATCGCCTCGCCATTGGCTTAGGCAATCGGTTCCGTGCCTTGCAGCCCCGACGCATCGGCGGTTGGACGCGTTACCGCACCGCGCCCAAGCTGGCGGCAAAGAATCTGCATGCGCGGGTCGCCGCTCATCGGCAAGCAACTAAACAAGGGAGTCAACAATGAACGCCCGCACCGCCATACTCGAACGGCTGCGCCAAGCCAGCCCCACGCAGCCCGTTGAACGCCCCGATTTTGCCGTGCTCGAACGCCGTCAATGGTCTGCTGAAGAACGGGTCGAGCTGTTTCAACGGATGATTGAATCCGTACACGGCGAAGTGCGCCGCACGGCCAATGCCGATTGGCTAGCGACTCTGCACGAGTGGCTGCGCGAGATCGGTATTGGCAATTTGCTTGCCCCACAAAGCACCACTCTGGGCGATGAACTGCGTGCCAACTGGCCGAGCGACGCTCCAAAGCTGGTCAGCTACGACCGACCAATTGAAGAGTGGCAACCTGAGTTGTTCAACAACGTTGATGCGGCCATTACCTCCACACTCGGTGGTATTGCCGAAACCGGCAGTCTGATCCTGTGGCCCACACCACAAGAGCCCCGACTGATGAGTTTGGTGCCGCCTATTCACATCGCCGTGCTGGATGCCAACCAGTTGCACTCTACGTTCTTGGATGTTTTGCGCTGCCCACAGTGGCAGGCCGGTTTGCCAACCAATGCCTTATTGATCTCCGGCCCATCAAAAACTGCCGACATCGAGCAAACCCTAGCCTACGGAGTACATGGCCCAGCGCGGTTGCTGGTCCTCATTCGAAGCTAATTGGCATACCACCAGCATGGGCTTTCATATTGCCCACACTTGCCGGAGAAGGCAGGCATAGTTATGGGGTTAAGGGCGTAGGGTGTATGTCTCAAGCCACGACTTTCGGCCTGCCGTGGAGTGGCGGAGACATACCCCGAAAGCCCGGAATAACCGGAAGACTTTAACCCGCCTATGTTTTGAGGTAGAAATGGATATGAAACCGGCATACCAACAGTTACTGAATGACTTGCGGCCACTGATACCCGCTGACCGGCTGATCAGCGATGAGCTGCGCACACTGGCTTATGGTACGGATGCCAGTTTTTACCGCCTCATTCCGCAACTCGTGGTCCGCGTGGAGAGTGATGCCGAAGTCATCTTGGTGTTGAACGCCTGCCGCCGCCACGGCCTGCCCGTCACGTTTCGGGCAGCGGGTACCTCGCTGTCTGGTCAAGCCGTCACCGATTCCGTGCTTATTCAGCTCGGCAATGGCTGGAACGGTCATGCCCTACTGGATGGCGGCGCATCCATTCGCCTGCAACCGGGCGTGGTTGGCGCGCGTGCTAACGCTGTGCTGGCACCGTTTGGGCGCAAGATCGGGCCTGATCCAGCGTCCATCAACAGTTGCATGATTGGCGGCATTGCCGCCAACAACGCCTCGGGCATGTGCTGCGGCACGGCGCAAAACAGTTATCACACGGTGCGCGACCTGTGCGTGATTTTCGCCGACGGCACCCGCCTCGACACCGCCGACCCGCATTCCATTAGCGCCTTTCGCAACAGCCATGCTGACCTATTGCAGCGACTCACCGAACTGGGCAAAAAAACCCGCGCCAATGCCGAACTGGCGAACCGCATCCGACACAAATACCGGTTGAAAAATACCACCGGCTACAGTTTGAACGCCTTGGTCGACTTCAGTGACCCCATCGACATTCTGAAACACCTGATGATTGGCTCCGAAGGCACGCTAGGTTTTATCAGCCACATCACCTACCACACCGTGCCCGACCCGGCCCACAAAGCCGCCGCCTTGGTCTATTTCGCCAACATTCAAACCGCGTGTGAAGCTACTATGGCGCTGAAGCCCGCGCCAGTTTCTGCCGTGGAATTGCTCGACCGCGCGGCGTTACGTTCGGTCGAAACCATGCCCGGCATGCCTGCTGAACTGCGCGAACTGCCCGATGGCGCAACCGCTTTGTTAATCGACGTGCGCGGCACCGACCCAGACGCACTGGCCGCCAACGTGCAGCAGGTGCTCGCCGCCATTGCGCACATTCCTGTGCTGCAACCCGCAACATTCACCCGTGAGCGCAAAACCTACGACCTGTATTGGAAGGTACGCAAAGGGACGTTTCCTGCGGTCGGTGCCGAGCGGGTGATTGGCACCACAGTGATCATCGAAGACGTCGCCTTCCCCATCGAGCGCCTGGCCGATGGTGTGCTGGCGCTGCAAGCGCTGCTGCGCCAATACCATTACGACGAAGCCATCCTGTTTGGGCACGCACTCGAAGGTAACCTGCATTTTGTGTTCACCCAAGGCTTCGATGATCCCGCCGAGGTGCAGCGTTACGAAGCCTTTATGTCCGATGTGGCGCAACTGGTGGCGGTGGAATACGGTGGTTCGTTGAAGGCCGAACACGGCACGGGCCGCAACATGGCACCATTTGTGGAACTCGAGTGGGGATCAGAAGCCTACGGTCTGATGAAAACCATCAAACACGCCTTCGACCCGCTGAATCTGCTGAACCCCGACGTGATTCTGTCCGACAACCCCAAGCTGCACGTGGAAAACCTCAAGCCGCTGCCGCCCGCGCACGCCTTAGTGGATAAGTGCATCGAATGCGGCTTTTGCGAATCGGTTTGTCCGTCGCGTCGCCTCACCCTTACCCCGCGCCAACGCATTGTGCTGTGGCGCGAAATCCAGCGCCTAGCCAGCACTGGCAGCCAACCAGAACGCTTGCGCACGCTGCGCGAGGAATTTGCGTATGCCGGGCTAGACACCTGCGCGGGCGATGGTTTGTGCGCGACGCAGTGTCCGGTCGGCATCAACACCGGCGAGTTAGTGCGCCACCTGCGCGCCGAGCAGCAAGGCCGCATGCCGAAAACCATCGGCAAGCAGCTTGCCTTGCACTTCGCCGGTACAACGCGTGCGGTAAGGGTCGGGTTACGCAGTGCGCACTTGGTGCAGTCCGTATTAGGAGCACCCGCCATGCAAGTTCTAACACGGGCAGCCAAACCTTTAAGCGGCGGCATGGTCGCGCATTGGTCGCCCAGTATGCCGCGCGCTGTCGGCAGTGCCACGCATGAACGGATTACGCGCCACAGCACGGCAAACATATCCACTGCCGATGCCGACAGCGTGGTGTACCTGCCCGCCTGTGTCACTCGCAGTTTGGGTTCTTCGCTCAGCGCCGCCGACGTGCGCAGCGTACCGGACGTCATGATCGACCTGCTGCACAAAGCCGGTTTCAATGTCATTATTCCAAGCGGCATAGACGGTCTGTGTTGCGGCATGCCGTTCAACTCCAAAGGCTTGTTTGACGCCGCCACACAAAAACGCAACGAACTGCTGGATGCCCTCAACAACGCCAGCGACAACGGCCGTTACCCCATTGTGTGCGACACCAGCCCTTGCACGCAGTTTTTGCATGAAGCTGCCCAAGGCAGCGCATTGATCATTGTCGAACCCGTCGCCTTTTTGCGCACACACGCTTTGCCGCGCCTGAACATCAGACGTAAGAGTGAACGCATCGCCCTGCACATCACCTGCTCGGCCACCCGCATGGGACTCGCCGACGACATGCTTGCCCTCGCCCAAGCCTGTGCAGACGACGTCGTGATACCCGCCTCCATCACCTGCTGCGGCTTCGCGGGCGACAAGGGTTTCAGCACACCCGAGCTCAACGCCTCGGCTTTGCAGGACTTAAAAGCGGAAGTGAAAGACTGCACACGCGGGTTTTCTAATAGCCGCACTTGTGAGATTGGCTTGAGCGAGCACTCGGGGTTGGAGTATCAATCGATTCTATATTTGGTGGATGAGGTGACCGTAGGAGCGCAGCCCTCTGCGCGAAACCCGCAGCAGGAACCATTCGGCCAGGGGGCTGGCCTCCTACAATGCAAGAGCGTAACCCCCGACCCGAAACCGTAGGAGCGCAGCCCTCTGCGCGAAACCCGTAGCAGGAACCATTCGGCTAGGGGGCTGGCCTCCTACTGCGGGAATACCACGCCTTCGTGCTTAAGCAGCCACTCTTTCCTGCTCAACCCACCGGCATAACCGGTCAAGGTGCCGTTTTTGCCAATCACGCGATGGCATGGCACAACAATACTCAGCGGATTGCGGCCATTCGCCATGCCGACAGCGCGGGCCGCTGTAGGCTGGCCGATGGCGTGGGCGAGTTGTGCATAGTCCCACGTTTGACCAAACGGGATGGTGCTTAGGGCATTCCAGACGCGCTGCTGAAAGGCGGTGCCTACGGCATTTAACGGCAGATCAAAGGTTTGCCGCGTACCAGCAAAGAATTCTGCCAGTTGGGCTTCGGCCAATTGCAGAATCGAATGTACGCCCTGTGTTGCGTGCTGTTGCAGCTTTTCAGCCGCTGCGCCGTCGTCAAACAGGATATGTTGGATGCCCTGACCGTCCGTGCTGATGAGTAAGTCGCCGACCGGAGTGGGCATGCGGGTATAGGTTAAATCAGTCATTTATAGTTTGCTCCACAGATGGAAGGTCGCATAGCTGCGCCACGGAGCCAGTCGGTCTGCGTCAAAGGCCGCTTCCGAGCCGTCACTCCATTGCGCCAGTGCTTTCTTAACGCCGAGGTCGGTACCAAGCCAGACGTCGGGCTCGCCGAGCGCGCGCATACGCACGTAATCTAGCGTCCAGCGGCCAATGCCCTTCAGTGTCAGCCAGTCTTCAACATCGTTTTCATGGCCGTGCTCCATGTACCATGCGGCAAAACGACGCACGGTTTCACGCCGTGCGGTGGGCATTTTCAACATGTCGAGTGAGTCGGTAACGATGGCTTCGGGTGTGGGGAAATAGCGTTGCGCGTTAGTGTTTGTTACCGGTTCACCTAAAGCCGCGACGAGGCGTGTAACGTGGGTACGCGCTGCCGCCACACTCACTTGTTGGCCTAATATGGCTCGGATACCCGCCTCAAACGGTGACCATATACCGGGAATACGCAGCCCCGGCGTGAGCCAATCGGCGGCGCCTGTCGCTTGTTGCAAATGGTGTTCAATCATCGCTACGTCGGCGTCGAGATCCAATATCTGCCGCACGCGCTGCACCACGGTGCGTAAGGCGTGCGGTGGGTCGACCTCGATACGCAACGCCAGGCAGGCTTGCCCTTCGATAGGGCTGACCTCAAACCAGCCCTTGGCCTCTACGGTATGCGCGGTCGCAGGCAGAGTAAACGTCCGGCCGTAACTGCTGTCTGTTACCCACTCCAACCCCTCTATCGCCCGCGCACGCCAGAAGGCCAGCATCTGTTGCCAGTTCAGTGGCGGTCGATACGCCAAGGTTAACCGCACATCAGACGACGGTTCGCCTTGGCGTCGAATGGCGCTGGGAGTCATTTTTAGATGCTTCTGGCAGGCGTCGTTAAAGCGTCGCAAACTGTGAAAACCCGCAGCAGCGGCAACGTCTAACATTGGCAGTGCCGTTTCGTGCAGCAGTTTTTTGGCGAACATGACCTGCCCGAACAGGCCATAGGCTTTGGGCGAAAGTCCCAAGCGAGTCTGAAACAAGCGACGCAGATAGCGGTCGCTGATGCCTAGGCGCGCCGCCAATGCGGGCATATCGCCGTTCTGCAAGGCTCCGGCATCAATCAGGGTTAACGCGCGCTGAAACGTCGTATCCGTACCGCGCCAGGCACAGGAACCCGGCGCGCTGTCGGGCCGACAACGCAGACAGGGACGATACCCCGCACCATAAGCCTGTACGGCATGGGTGAAGTACTCCACGTTGTGCTCTTTCGGCGGCACGGCAGGACAAATGGGGCGACAAAAAATGCCCGTGGTTTTTACTGCAACAAAGAACAGGCCGTCGAACCGGGCATCACGCGCCAGTCGAGCGCGTTGCCAGTCTGCGGTTGCCAAAAGGTGTGTGGTGTCGAGTTCAGTCATACCCGCATTCTAGCGCGATTTTTTCCGCATACTCGCCATTTTCGGCACTGAATCCTTCGGTGTACACACCCGCTGTAGCCCCTACCTGCTCTCCCGAACCAAAGGGCACCCCTCTAAAGCACCTTAACAACCTTTTAAACCCTGTTTAAAACTCTTTGTGACTTTCTTTAAACCCTTTAAAAACAGCTCACCTCCACCACACCAACACCAACACTGCCAGTTATAAGCATTAATAGGTTTTATCTGAGACGTTAGCGTCACCTTAGCGACTTTTAAAGCACTGGCACAGCCATTGCTATAGCCAAGAGGTTACTTGAACCAATAAACATAATAACGACCAGGAGACTACTCCATGTTCATTCGCAAAAAATTCGGTGCTGCTTCTGTCGCGCTGATTGCGGCTTTTTCACTGACTGCCGGTGCAGCACTTGCACAACAAGCGGTAGTGGTTATCGAAGCCGAACCAACGTCTATGGACCCGCACAATACAACTGACTCGGTATCAGCAACCGTACAAGGCCCGATGTTTGAAGGCCTGCTGCGTTTTGACGACACCATGAGCATCGTGCCTGTATTAGCCACCGGCTATACCTACAGCGACGACGCCACGGCAATCACTTTCGAATTGCAGCAAGGCGTTAAGTTCCACGACGGCGCTGACTTCAATGCCGAAGTGGTCAAAATGAACCTCGACTTCGTGCGTGACGCCGACAACGGCTTGGCTCGTCGTTCGTTCTTCCGTTTCATCGAAGACGTTATCGTTGAAGACGAGTTCACAGTAACCATCACCACTGGTTCGCCGAACTCTGCCATGGCTTCTTATATGGCCCACACCTCTGCCGCCATGAAGTCGCCGCGTGTTATCGAGCGCAAAATGGCCGACCCAGATTTCAACGCTGACCGCCAAGGTGCAGTAGGCACAGGCCCATTCAAGTTTGTTGAATGGCGTGACGGCGTACAGACTGTGGTTGAAGCTTTTGACGGCTACTGGAACGCGGATAACGCAGCCAAAGTAGATCGCATCGTTTTCCGCCCCGTGCAGGAAGCGGCGACGCGCATCAACATGCTGCAAGCCGGTGAAGCCCACTTGGTGTTCCCGATCCCTACCTTGTTCGGTTCGCAACTGGAAAATGACTCACGCGTCAGCCTGTACACCGGCCCAACCACCGACGTGCACTACATTGGTTTGAACCTGCAGCAAGACAAGTATCAGGACGTGCGTGTGCGCCAAGCCCTGAACTTCGCCATCGACAAAGACGGCTTGATCGCTCAGATGCTCGACGGCTACGGCACCATCGCTGATTCCGCGATTGCACCTAACGTTTACGGCTATGCAGCACAAGACATCTACGAGCACGACACTGCTGAAGCGCGCGCGCTTCTGGCCGCCGCGGGATACGCCGATGGGTTCTCTTCTACCCTGTGGACGCGCAACAGCACCGAGTTCATCGCCGTTGCCGAATACGTGGCTATTCAGCTGCGTGAGCTGGGCATCAACGTCACCGTTGAAGCTTATGAATCAGGTACGTTGTTTGACATGCTGGACGCCGGTGAAGGTACCGACATGTACATCGGTCGTTGGTCTCCAGGTACGGGTGAAGCCGACTACGGCCTGCGTCCGAACTTCGCTTCTGACCGCGTACCACCCAACTTCAACAACTCCGGTTTCTACGTGAACGAAGCGGTTGATGACCTGTTGAACCGCGCCTTGGCCAGCTCTGACCCACAAGAAGCGCTGGACCTGTACGCTGAAGTTCAAGAGATCATCTATGAAGATGCTCCTTGGGTGTTCTTGCATATCCCTGAGTCGATTGTAGGCAGCGCGCCTAACCTCGACGGCGTGTATGTATTGCCTTCCGGTAACGTACACGTCAGCGGTATTACGCTGAACTAAAACAGCTAACCGCTGTTGTAATACACCCGGCCACCTTCTGGCCGGGTGTCTTTTGTCTGGTTAATGTTTCGGACGACTCCTATGTTGAACTACATCCTTCGCCGTGTATTCGGGATGGTGCCTGTGCTCTTTGTGATCACCATCATCGCCTTCCTGTTTGTGCACCTGACGCCTGGCGACCCGATTCGTATCATGTACGGCGCGGAGATTGATCAGGAAACCTATCAACAAATGCGCGAGCGCGAGGGCTTTAATGATCCCTTGGTCGTTCAGTACGGTCGCTACATGGTTAACATGCTGCAAGGCGACTTCGGTATGTCGTACCGTACGCGCGTGAATGTGTCGGACGAGATTATCCGGCGCTTCGGCTACACCTTTGTCCTCACTGTTTTGGCCATGTTCTGGGCCATTGTCATCGGTGTTGGTGTGGGCATCCTATCGGCAACCAAGCGAAATTCGCTAGCCGATCGCTCCAGTATGATCGCGACCATTACAGCGCTCAGTATTCCCGAATTTTGGTTTGGCCTCATGATCATGCAGATCTTTGCGGTCCAACTCGGCTGGTTCCCCACCAGCGGCAGCGGCACCTGGATACACTTGATCCTGCCGTCCGTCACCCTAGGCCTTGGGGTGGCCGCCACCATCGTACGTTTCACCCGTTCCAGTGTGTTGGAAGTGCTGCGTGAAGACTACGTGCGCACTGCCCGCGCGAAAGGGCAAAAAGAATCCGTTGTTATCTGGCGCCATGTATTGCGCAACGCGCTCATTCCCGTCGTCACCATGTCGGGCCTGCAATTTGGCTTCCTGATCGGCGGTGCCGTGGTGGTGGAGCAAGTCTTTGCTTGGCCGGGTCTCGGTTCGTACTTGATCGACAGTATTTTGGGTCGTGACTATCCGGTGATTCAAGCGCTTATTTTGTTGTTCTCCTTGCAGTTTCTGGTCATCAACCTGTTGGTCGACATCAGTTACGCCTTCTTGAATCCGCAGATCCGCTATGATTAAGGGCCAATTCGCATGATGATGCACAATCAATCCCCCTTCATTACTTTCTTGCGCAAGTTCTTGAAGCAGCGTTTGGCGCTGATCGCCTTTGCTGTCCTGGTGGTCATTATGGGCATTGCCCTGCTGGCTCCTTGGGTAGCACCCTACGATCCGCACCGTCCGGTGAACTTGCAGTACGCCGACCGCGGCATCGACATCACCCAACTCACCCGGCACAACCCCGTGTTAGAAGGGTTGCTGTCGGATGGTACCTCGGTGGCCTACGGCGACTTGCCGCAAGTAACCGTGCGCGCCGACAATCAGCGCGTGGTCAGCGCCCGCCGCACCCGCAGTGGCTTGAACATTACTTCACTGACCGCAGGCTACACGCCGGTGTATTTCACCGTGGGCGAACTGACTACCGCCATGGATGTGTATGTACGCGGCGAAGTACCCTTGGGCGATATCGAACCCGCCTTGGTGCAGCTTTCCATTCCACAAGCCCAGTCAGCCTTGGCGGTTGGTGAGCAGGTTGACCTCGTACTGCGCGGCTTACGCGCTGACGGGACTGAGCTGGAGGGCGTGCATGCCATCAACCAGTTTGGCGCGCAATATCGCCCGGATGAGCCACTGAGGGTTACCTGGCGTTCACTGGATGAAGGCGTCACTCAAGTCAGCTCAGACGGCCAATTACAGCTGCTGGCGGCGGGTGAAGGTTTGGTGCAAGCACGCTTTGGCGACATTACCGCGCTGGCCCAATTCGCCGTAGGTGGTGCCGTGGTTGAACCACGGCTCGTCAGTCTCAGCCTCACCGAGTATGAAACCAGCCTAACCGATGCCTACAAACACCAGCGCCCTTCTAGCCTGCACTTCTTTGGCACCGACCACCAAAACCGTGACATCTTCAGCCGCGTGTTACACGGCACCCGTGACACCCTACTGATCGGTTTTGTCTCGGTCGCCATCGGTACACTGATCGGTACCGTATTAGGGCTGTTGGCCGGTTTCTACGGCGGCCGGATCGACAACGCCATTACCCGTGTCATGGACGTTCTGCTGGCCTTCCCCGGTATTCTTCTCGCCATTGCGGTGATCGCGTTCCTGGGTGCCGGCTTGATCAACATAATCTTTGCTGTAGCGGTGTTCACCGTGCCGGTGTTTGTGCGCATCGTGCGCGCCTCGACGCTGTCGTTGAAAGAAATGACCTACGTGGAAGCGGCCCGCTCGATCGGCGTACGCGACAGCGTGATCATTGCGCGGCACATCTTCCCCGGCACGCTGCCTGTGGTGCTGGTGTACCTGACCATGCGTATCGGTGTCGCCATTTTGATCGGTGCGGCACTGAGCTTCTTGGGTCTGGGTGGCGACATCACAGCGCCCGAATGGGGCTCGATGCTCAGCGCGGCGAAAGACAACAGCTCCACGGTGTTCCACGCGACCTTCTTTCCGGGTCTGGCCATTGTCATCACCGTTTTGAGTTTCAATATTTTCGGGGACGGCTTACGCGACGCCCTTGATCCGAAGCTGAAGGAGTAATCAGCCCATGACACAGACAAGTATTGACGATCAGCCGCTGCTCGACGTGCGTGAGCTGGTCGTTAAATTCAAAAGCGACGGCCGCGAATTTGCGGTGGTCGACGGCATCAGTTTTCACATCAACAAGGGTGAAACCCTGGGTGTGGTGGGCGAGTCAGGTTGCGGTAAAAGTGTCACCTCACTGTCCATCATGCAGCTGATCCCGTCACCCCCGGGCAAGATCACCGGCGGTGAAATTCGCTTCCGTGGCAACAACCTGCTCGACTTGCCGGAAAAGAAAATGCGCAAGGTGCGCGGCAACGACATTTCGATGATCTTTCAGGAGCCTATGACGTCGCTGAACCCGGTGTTTACCGTGGGTGAACAGATCGACGAAGTACTCGCACTGCACACAGAGCTGGACAAAGAACAACAACGCCTGCGCTCCATTGAGATGCTCACTTTGGTGGGCATTCCGCGCCCGGAGCAAATCTACGACGCTTACCCGTACCAGTTATCGGGTGGCATGCGCCAGCGTGTGATGATCGCCATCGGGCTGGCGTGCGAACCGCAGTTGCTGATTGCCGATGAGCCGACCACGGCCCTGGATGTGACCATACAGGCCCAGATTCTCGACCTGATGCGCAATCTCAAGTCGAAAACCGACACGGCGATTCTGTTCATCACGCACGACCTTGGCGTGGTGGCCGAAATGTGCGATCGCGTCGTGGTGATGTACGCCGGTCAGGTGGTGGAAGAAGCGGACGTCGACAGCCTGTTCAATAACCCACGCCACCCGTACACCCAAGGCCTGCTGGATTCCATTCCCGACGCCACGAAAAAAGTGGACCGTCTGAACGCCATTCCCGGCATGGTGCCACAGCCCGGTTCGGTTGAGCGAGGCTGTCGCTTTGCGGCACGTTGCAGCAAGGCCACCGACCAGTGCTTCCAAGAAGCGCCGCCGTTATTCCGCATCGACGCCAAACACATCAGTCGCTGCTGGTTGGATAAAGATCATGAGAGGGTCGCTCAATGAGTAAACAGAGCGCGAGTAAACAGAGCATGAATAAACAGGCGTTGCTTGAGGTCAAAAACCTCAAGATGTATTTCCCCCAAACCAAAGGCCTGATTAAAAAAGAAACCACGTACGTCAAAGCCGTCGACGGCATCTCGTTTGACGTGCAAGAAGGCCAGACTCTGGGTCTGGTCGGCGAGTCGGGCTGTGGCAAGTCAACGACTGGGCGCGGCATCATGCGCTTGATCGAGCCCAGTGACGGCGAAGTGTGGTTTGAAGGCAATGAGCTGGCCAAGCTGTCGCGCCATGAGCTGCGCTTGAAGCGTCGTGAAATGCAGATGGTGTTTCAAGACCCTTACGCGTCCTTGAACCCGCGGCTGCGCATTGAAGACATTCTGGCCGAACCGCTGAAAGCGCACGGCATGAAAAACAAAGCCGAACGCCGCAAGCTGATTCTCAAGATGCTGGACGTGGTAGGCCTGAACCGCAACTACGCGCACCGTTACGCGCATGAGTTCTCCGGCGGCCAACGCCAGCGTATCGGCATTGCCCGGGCGCTGATTTTGAACCCCAAGCTGATCATCGCTGATGAGCCGGTCGCGGCACTCGACGTGTCGATTCAGGCGCAGATTTTGAACCTGATGAAGGACCTGCAAGCCGAGTTCGGTCTGGCCTACCTGTTCATATCGCACGACCTCAGTGTCGTACGCCACCTGTGTGACCGCACCGCTGTAATGTATTTGGGCCGCATAGCGGAAATCGGCAGTACCGAGGCCATTTTCAACAAACCGTTGCACCCCTATACCCAAACGCTGTTGGACGCCATTCCGGTGTCTAATCCACGCCATCGTCGTGAGCGGGTAATTTTGAAGGGTGATGTGCCATCCCCGGTGAATCCGCCGAAGGGCTGCGCCTTTGTTGGCCGCTGCCCGAAGGTTCATGCGCGCTGCCATGAAGAACGTCCACAACTGCGTACGATGGGCGAGGACCACCAAGTGGCCTGCCACCTGTACGATGAAGCCTGAGTAAAACGCCATGCCTAAGTCACCGTCGGCTTTACCCCCTGTAATGACGACGGTGTACTTATCGCCTCGGTCTGGTCTACCATATTCTGACGGCATCAAAGAGCAGTTTATGGCAAATCCATTCGAGGTCGTGCTACTGACCGGGTCAGACGACACGCGGCGCGCCCTACAGACCCAGCTGGAAGAAATCATTGGCGATGTCGCGCGCATTCGCAGCTACGCCGCCGAGGAAGGCGACATCCCGCTCATTGGGCAGGGCGTCGTGTTGCTGTCCTCCGGTCAACTGGCGCACGAAGTACAGGCCTCTCTCGGCCCAGACTGCACCCCCATCATTGCCGAACGGGCCATCAACTTTCATCACATTGACCAATTATTTGAGCTTGATGAAGGGCTGGATGTACTCTACGTCAACGACTCACCTGAAAACGTCCAGCGCTCGATTGAGTCGCTGCTCAGCCTCGGCATCGATCACCTGAATTACCACCCGTGGTATCCCGGCAAAACCCACGCCAAACGATGCAGCGTCGCCATCACGCCCGGCGAACCCGGTTTGGTGCCCGATTGGGTCACCCAAATCGTGGACATTGGCCCACGCTTAATCGACGTCACCAGCATCATTGCACTGCTGAACGCTCTAGGCTTGGACATCGCCACGCAGCGTATTTTGTCCGACCGCTACATTCAAAAAATCATCGACCTGAGCAAGCGCATTGCCAAAGTCAGCCGCGATGCTCGGCACGTCAGTGCACACTTGAAGCAAGTGGTCGATGGCGTGCACGACGGCATCCTGGCGGTCAGCCGCGACGGTTTCATTACCGTGTTTAACGGCATCTTAGAAGACATTCTGGACGTTCGTGACGGACGCGCCATTGGGCGACGACTGGAAGACGTGATTCAGCTGCCGGAGTTGGTGCAATTCATTGGCGATGACAACGCAGAAAGCAGCCGCTATTTCACCCTCGCCAATGCCGAGATCATGGTGCATCGGTTAACGCTCGACAGTGACCAAAGCCGTGTAGCTACGTTCAAAAACGCGGGCGAAACCCTAGAAATGGAACGCAAACGCCGCCAGGCGCTGATGCGCAAGGGGCATTACGCCAAGTACACCTTTAACGACATTGTCGGGCACAGCACTGAGCTACAACACACCAAACGTATTGCGCATAAACTGGCTCAGTCGGAACTCACCATTCTGATCGAAGGCGAAAGCGGCACCGGTAAAGAACTCTTTGCCAGTTCCATTCACCACGCCTCGCCACGCCATAACGGCCCGTTTTTGGCCGTCAACTTTAGCGCCTTACCTGAAGACTTGGTAGAGAGTGAACTCTTCGGGCACGACGAAGGCGCCTTTACCGGTGCGCGCAAAGGCGGCCGCAAAGGCTTGTTTGAGCAAGCGCACGGCGGCACGTTGTTTTTGGATGAGATCGGCGACATCAGCTTAAAGGTTCAGGCCCGCTTGCTGCGCGTGCTGCAAGAAAAAGAACTCTTACGGGTGGGCGGCACCGACATCATTCCGGTCGATGTGCGCATCATCGCAGCGACCAACCGCCATTTGCTGACGCGGGTAGAAGACAACCTGTTCCGTGAAGACCTCTATCACCGTCTCAAGGTGCTCTATTTGCATCTGCCCCCGCTGCGCCAGCGCGCCGAAGACATTGAAGAGCTGATTCGTTACACCATTCATCAAGCTGGTCGTCAGGACATCTACATCAACCCGGACGTCATCACCGCACTGCGCGCTTATCCGTGGTACGGCAACATCCGTGAATTGCGCAACACCCTAGACTACATGCTGGCCGTGTGCGAAGACGACGAACTGCAGCTGCGCGACATACCCGCCGAAGGTTTCTTCCAAGCCACCCCCATTGGCCTCAGCAGTGATGCAGCCCATCGACCAACGGTCACGCCAGCACCTTCGCCCAACACGCCGCCGGTCAGCAGCTCACCCCCCAGCGCCATACCACCGCACGAACTGGATACCCTGTTGCGTCTGGCCTACGATCTGCAGCAGCAAGAAGGCCGCATCAGTCGGGTAGCGTTGGCGGTGCAGGCCAAGCAAGCCGGCCATTCCTTCACGGAGCAACAAATCCGGCTGCGCCTCAGTTTGTTGCACGACCAAGGCTTGGTGGTGCAGTTCCGCGGACGCAGCGGCACCCGCTTGACGGCGGCCGGAGAGGCCCGCGTGCTGCAGTTGACCCGAGGCGAGGCGACCTAATCCTCGGCAACGAACACTGGCGCGCCGCACGGCACTCCACTAACCTAGGGAAAAAAGGAGTGCACTATGGAAACCTTCGCCGTCGCCGTCACCCTCTTCCTGATCATGGACCCACTGGGGAACATCCCCATTTTCTTGTCGATATTGGCGAAGATAGACGCCAAACGCCGCTATTGGATACTGGCACGCGAGCTGGTCATTGCCTTGGCCATTATGCTGCTGTTCCTGTTTGCCGGTTCGTCGATTCTCAGTGTGCTGGGTTTAACGCGCGAGGCGGTGTCGATTGGTGGCGGCTTGGTGTTGATGATCATCGCTATTCGCATGATCTTTCCGTCGCGCGGGGGTGTGATGGGCAATGACGAGACCGACGGCGAGCCGTTGATCGTGCCGTTGGCCGTGCCCTTGATCGCCGGCCCCTCGTTGATCGCCACCCTGGTGTTGCTGGCCGAAACCGGCCCGGACCGCAGCGCCGATTGGGTCATTGCGCTGGGTATTGCTTGGGGTGCCACGGCGGTGATTCTGATGGCCTCGAACTTCTTCTACAAAATATTGGGGGCACGTGGTCTAAAAGCCGTCGAGCGTTTGATGGGGATGATCTTGATCTCGATTTCAGTGCAGATGTTGCTGAACGGCATTAGCAGTTATGTCGCCGGGTTTTAGGTTGGGCCAACGGTAGAGCAGGTGTTTACACCTGCCGCCTATCAGTTCCCGAGGTCAATAATCCGCATCAACAAGTCCAACATCTGCTCTTTCTCTCCGGGCTTCATCACCTGCTCGAAATGCGATTCATGCGCCAAAACTTTTTGATGCAAAGACTTGGTGAAGCGCTCTCCTTCTGCCGTCAGATACAGCGCATAAGAACGGCGATCATTCTCCGACGGGCGGCGCTCCATCAACTTCAGTTTCTCCAACTTATCTACCGCTGCCACCATGGCTGAACGATCCGTGTGTATGGCTTGCGCTACTGCTGTTTGCGTCAGCCCGGGATTGTTTAACACGATCGCGAGAATACCAAACAACCCCGGCGTCACGCCTTGCTCAGTGCAGGTCGCGTTGAAGTTCTCAAAATAGGCAATCTGCGCTCTGCGCAAGCGATAGCCCACAAGGGAGTTCAACATGGTGTAATCGATTTCGTTCTTATTGTTCTGTGTGCTGTTCTGCGTCATCAGGTATCCTGCCCGTAATCTTTATGCGTGGTGGCGTCTAGCGGGGATGATAACACCCCGCTGTTTGATGCGGTAATCAACCACGAATGAACAGCATGACGATTTCCGGATAGAAGATCACCAAAGCAACCACTGCCAAGTCCGCCACTAGGAAGATCGCTACGCCTTTAAAGATATCCACCAGCGACGCGTACTGGCTGGCAACGCCACGAATGACAAAGATATTCATACCCACTGGCGGTGTGATCATGCCAATCTCCAGCAACTTCACCAGCAAGACACCAAACCAGATCAGGCTGACATCGTACAGTTCAAACACCGGCAGGAAGATAGGCAAGGTGACCAGCATGGCACCAAACGGCTCCATGAACAGCCCCAAAAACAAGTAGATCAACACCACAACCAGCATCAATTGCAGGTAGGTAGGATCCCAACCGGAGACCGACTGGGAAATAAAACCCGCCAAACCACTGAGACTCAGGAAGATGGTAAACATGGAAGCGCCCACGCCGATGATCAACAACGCACTGGTGGTTGACAGAGTCTCTAACAAGGATGTTTTAAGAACCGACCAGGTTAGACGCCCAGTGACCAGTGAAATAATGAGCGCACCCGCGGCACCTACCGCTCCGGCCTCGGTTGCGGTGAAAAAGCCACTGAACATGCCACCAAAGACCAAAACACCCAAGACCAATATCGGCCAAATATCGAGTATCGCTTGCCGCGCGGTGTAGCCGTCTTCCGACTCCAGGCGGCGTGGCGCGATGTCTGGACGAAACCAACTGACCAATAAAATGATCAGCATGTAACTCAGTGCGGTCAGCAAGCCAATGGATATACCGCCCAGAAAGACCTGTGTGATCGACACCTGCGCAAATACACCGTACACAATCATCAGGATGCTGGGTGGAATCAACGCACCAATGGTCCCGCCCGCGGCGATCGTCCCGCAGGCAAAGCTCGGTTTGTAGCCATTACGCACCATTTCAGGAATAGCGATGCGTCCCATGGCCGCTGCGCAAGCAACACTGGAACCACTGACCGCAGCAAACCCCGAGCTGGCGAAAATACTGGAAATTGCTAAGCCCCCGGGGAGCCAACGAAACACCACTTTGGCGGCATTAAAGAGCCCCGCCGTCAAACCGGTATGAAAACTGATAAAGCCCATCAATAAGAACATAGGCACTGCACTGAGCGTCCACTTGGCAACAAACTCATAGGGGGTAGAAGCCAACAGACTGAAGGCAATATTCCAGTCAAGCATGTAGCTCATGCCACCCAGCGATACCACCATCAATGCCAAAGCAACAGGGACCCGCAGGGCAAGCAAAATCAATAAGATTACGAGGCCATAAATGCCAACTTCAACTGCCATGATGATGCCTCAATCGGACGTCGCAACGGTGTGCGGTAGAAAACTCTGCACGCCACGCATAAAACAAACATACGCTGCCAACCCAAAGGAAATCGGCAACACAAAATAAGAAGGCCAAACAGGAATACGGGTATCCAAGGACATCACGTAAGCGCCAATGGCGTATTGCTCCACGGCTTTTTCCCACGTGGCGACGGTGAACACCAAGTAAATTGCCAACGACAGCACGGTAACCAGCAGCTCATTAAAGCGCTGCGCCCGCGCGCCGAGAAAATCGGTAAATAACTCGACTGAGATCATCTTGCGTTGCCATTCCACCCAACCGAGTGGGAGTAATGCCAGCAACACCATGTAGTAGCGCGTGACCAATTCCAGCGTAGCGGGCATAGAACGCGACAACGTGCTGCGCAAGACAACATCCAAAGTCACGTGTAACATCATGGCGACAATACCGAGGGTACCCAGCAGTGCCAATACAACAGTGATACGATTGGACACACGAAACAGGGCGTTCATGCTTCACCTCACGAAAAAACACAGGGAAAAAGGACGAACCGACCACCGCCAGTTCGCCCAAAGCGCTATAACTATAGACCGTAGCGGGTAAAGTCGACGTTGGCCCACACTTCACGGTTGATCTGCTCAGCCATTTTCTCGGGGTCATTGTCTACGGATTCAGCAAACGCCGTCCACTTGTCGACTAAGCGTTCGAATTCCGCCATTTTTGCAGCCACGTTGGTTAAGCCATCACGCCCTTCTGCTCGGCCCACGATGCTGTCGAGATCACGCGCTTTAAAAGCGTCAGACGCAGCTACCAGAGCAGCACTCGGCTCAATGAATTCGATGCCTTTAGTACGTGCGCCGGCTTCAGCAGCTCCTGCCATTTCATGCGCCCAGCGCTGCGTCGACATGGCACTGGCCAAGGTTGAGGCCTCAGCAATGGCACGACGGTCGTTAGCCGACAAGCGCGCCCACGTATTGTTACCCACCGCGTGCGATATTGTTGAGTGATAGGTGCCCAGACGCAGCGTGCTGACGTGAGTAACCACATCATCAAGACGGAACGAAATCATATCAGCGGACGACGCAATGGTGCCATCCAACACACCTTGTGAAATCGCTTCAAAGGTTTCACCCACCGAAACGTTTGCGCCTACCGCGCCCATGGCTTCTGCCCAACGGGCATAGTGTGGTCCACCTACACGTAAGCGCAAGCCGCGTAGATCTTCTACATTACGGATCGGTTTGGTGGTCAGAATCTGGTAGGTATCAGAGGCGTGGGACGTCGTGTACACCACGCCCAGGCGCTTCAACTCGGCCTGACAATCAGCACAGTTCACAATGTACTCGGTCATCGCCGCGCCCATGGCTTGCGAATTGGTACCCATGAAAGACAGGTCACCGACCAAGTTCACATTGGGCAGATCAGACGGAAAATAGGCAGGCAAGAACATCCCCACATCCGACAAGCCGGAGCGAATGGCGGTACGCATGTTGCCGATGTTAGCGACTTCTGTGCCTAAAATAACACCGCGCATGCGGCCTTCTGTCAGCTCAGGCAATTGTGCCTGAAAGACGGTGTAGAGTGGTGTATGGCCCGGGTGCGCAGGAGGCGTACCCGGCGTTAGCCGTAGCTGTTGAGCCGCGCCAGTCTGGCTTAACAGTAACAGTGCAGTGGCGCCGGCTACTAGGCCCTTCGCCACGCTTTTCTGAAAGCTGCGATTGAACATCATGTCGTCCTCGTTCTTAGATTTATTGTTCGGATTCTCTACACAGAAGGCGACTGGCCTTCCATGCACCCATCATGCATACATTGTTTTATCTTACAACAATTATTTAAAATAACTGTTTATACCTATCGGTTTTACACGACAAGTATGTTTATAAATTAAATTGTTTTATCTTACAACAATTATCGGTATGCTACTGCTACTCGCACAGTTACTAGAACAGGCATCACTATGACTCAATCCGCCTTGGTCACCTTTGACCTAAACGATGGCATCGCGCACATTCGGCTAAACCGTCCTGCTAAGCATAATGCCATTAATGACAACTTGCTGCTCGAACTAGAATCCTTATTCGACCAGATGCCCGAAAGCGCCCGTGTAGTGGTACTGAGCGGTAGCGGCGACAACTTTTGTGCCGGGCTCGACTTGGCCGAGCATCAAGCCCGCGACCCTTATGGTGTGGTTCAGCACTCCCGCATGTGGCACCGCGTGTTCGGCAAAATTCAAAATTGTGGTTTACCCGTTATTGGGGCACTCAAGGGTGCTGTCATCGGCGGTGGACTGGAATTGGCCGCCAGCACCCATGTACGCGTGGCCGAACCCGATACATTCTTTCGCCTTCCTGAAGGTCGTCACGGTATTTTTGTCGGTGGTGGTGGTTCAGTACGTATCGCCCGCATCATCGGTTCAGCCCGCATGGCCGACATGATGCTGACGGGCCGCACCTTGTCCGCCGAGGAAGGTGAGCGTCTTGCCCTCGCCCACTATCTCGTTCCAGCGGGCGAAGCAGAAGCCAAAGCACTGGCACTGGCTAAGACCATCGCACAGAACACCCCGCTGTCGAATTGGGCCATGGTGACCGCACTGGGTCGCTTGGAATACATGAGCGGCGACGACGGCCTCTATACTGAATCTCTGGTGGCGGGCATGACGCAGACCAGCCCTGAAGTGCAGGCCCGCATAGGTGAATTTTTGAATAGGAAGAAATCGTGATGAATCGTTTTGCTGACGCTGAACAACACGCCCAAGTAGGCCAGTACGATGACATTTGGTTGGTCGATGGCCGCCGCACACCCTTTGCTGATCTGAGCGGTGTCTTGCGCGATGTGTCGCCCACCGATTTGGGTATCTACGCTGCACGTGCGCTGTTTGATGCCACCGGCATTCCCGCTACCGACGTCGACGCCATTGTCGCGGGCAGTGTGGCGCAAGCCAGTTTCGATGCCTACATGCTGCCCCGTCACATCGGTTTGTATTCCGGTGTACCGCAATCGCGCCCCGCATTGCTGGTACACCGTCTGTGCGGCACCGGGTTCGAAGCCATTTTGACCGCCGCCGATCAGATCACGCTGGGCCGTGCCAAAGTGGTGCTATGCGCAGCGGGCGAATCCATGTCCCGCAACCCGGTGGCCTCCTATACCCACCGTGCCGGGTTCCGCATGGGGCAGGTGGAGTTTAAGGACTTCTTGTGGGAAGCCCTGATCGACCCGGCCCCTGGTATCAACATGGGCCATACAGCTGAAAATCTGGCCCAGCAATACAACGTCAGCCGACAAGAAGCCGATGAATTTGCCGCGCGCAGCTTTGCCAACGCCATTCGCGCTTGGGACGAAGGTTATTACGACGACGAAGTTGTGCCCGTGCACAACGCCGAATGGGCGCTAGACGGCTACGCCAGCCGTGGCCTCAAGCTGGCCGATCGGGCGACCGAGTTCACCCGCGACGGACATATTCGCCCTAGCCCGATGGATGTTTTGAGTCGCCTGCGCCCCGCTTTTGGTGGCGTGCAGACCGGCGGCAATTCGTCCGGCGTGGTGGATGGTGGCGGCGCTGTATTAATTGCCCGTGGCGACTATGTGCGCGCACACGGTTTGAAACCCCTAGCCCGCATCGTTGCCGGATCCGTGGTCGGTGTGCCGCCCGAAATCATGGGCATTGGCCCGGCACCCGCCGTGCGCGCCCTGTTGCAGCGTCAGGGTATGACGTTAAACGATATTGGCCGCTTCGAACTCAACGAAGCCTTCGCTGCCCAGTGCATCGCCGTTGAGCGCGAGCTGGGCTTAGACCGAGAGCGCCTCAATCGTCAAGGCGGCTCCACTGCTATGGGTCATCCCTTGGCAGTGTCCGGGGTTCGCTTAACCCACACCTTGGGTCGTCAATTACAGCGTGACCAACAGCAGTTTGGCATTTCGACCGCCTGTGCAGGCGGCGGTCAAGGCATTGCCGTGCTACTTGAAAACGCGGGATAACGAGGAGCCTATATGAACATTCAAGACGCTACATTTCTCGTCACCGGGGCCAGCTCAGGACTCGGTGAAGGCGTAACGCGCCGCCTGTTACAACAAGGCGCTCGTGTCATGATGGCCGACGTTAACGCCGAGCGCGGTACCGCCCTGGCGGCCGAACTGGGTGAGCAGGCGCGCTTCATGGCAACCGACATCACCGACAGCGCGCAAGCCACGGCCTGCGTTAAAGCGGCTGTTGAATGGGGTGGTCAACTGAATGGTTTGGTCAACTGTGCCGGCGTGCCCGGCGCAGCGCGTTTGCTGGGCCGCAAGGGCATACATGAACTCGAACGCTTTCAGCGCATGATTGGCGTTAATCTGATCGGCACCTTTAATATGATCCGCCTCGCCGCCGACGCCATGCAGCACAACGCCGTGAATGCCGAGCGCGAACAGGGTGTCATCATCAATACCGCCTCCGTCGCCGCATACGACGGACAAATCGGGCAAGCGGCGTATGCGGCCTCGAAAGGGGGCATTGTCAGCATGACCTTGCCCATCGCGCGTGAACTGGCCGACTTCGGTATCCGAGTGATGACCATTGCGCCGGGCTTGTTCAAAACCCCGATGATGGACGCCTTACCGGAAGAAGTGCAGCAGTCGCTTGGCGAGTCTGTGCCCTTCCCGCCACGCTTGGGTGAACCCGACGAATTTGCACGGCTCGTCTGCCATATCATCGAAAACCCCATGTTGAATGGTGAGGTGATCCGTCTCGACGGCGCCTTACGCATGGCAGCACGCTGAGGAACATCAACCATGTTGGAGTATCGCGCCCCGCGTGACGACATCGCCTTTATTCTGCAGCATCACATTGGCGCTGAGGCACTGGCGACGGTGGACGCCTGCGCCACTATTGATGTCGACCTGATGACCGCCATCGTAGACGAGGCCGGGCGCTTTGCCGAGCAGGTCTTAGCACCGTTAAACCCTATTGGCGACCGGCAGGGTTGCCAATGGCAAGACGGCAAGGTGAGCACGCCAAACGGCTGGCCTGCCGCCTATGCGCAATTCCGTGACGCGAGCTGGACGGGTCTGTGCTTACCCGAAGCCTTGGGCGGCCAGGCCTTACCCAAGTTGCTGGCGATGCCCGTGGCCGAATGCTGGCAGAGTGCGAATCTGGCCTTCAGCATGATTCAACCGCTTACCGAGGGTGCCGTCGAGGCGCTGATCGCCAGTGGCGATGACGCCTTAATCAAACACTATGGCCCCTTGTTGGTCAGCGGGGAATGGACGGCCACCATGGCGCTGACCGAGCCGGGTTCCGGTTCCGACCTTGGCTTGCTGACCACCCGTGCCACCCCGGACATGGACGGCGGCTACCGACTGACGGGCAACAAGCTGTACATCACCTTCGGTCAGCACGACATGACCGATAACATCGTGCACCTGGTCCTGGCGCGGCTACCGGACGCACCCGCAGGCAGCCGCGGGATTTCCTTGTTTGCCGTACCCAGCCGCCGTGCAGACCAGCGTAACGGCGTCACCTGCACCGGCATTGAACACAAAATGGGCCTGCACGGCAGCCCAACCTGTACGCTGCAATTTGAGCACGCATGGGGTGAACTGGTCGGCCCGCCTAACCAAGGCCTGCGCATCATGTTTGTGATGATGAACGAAGCTCGCTTGAGCGTAGGACTGCAAGGGACCGCGGTTGCCGAGCGCGCTTATCAAGCGGCGCTGCAATGGGCCCGGGAGCGTCGGCAAGGCAAAAACCCTACCACGGGAGAAAGTCCGACCGCGCTGATTCACCACCCGGACATACAACGATTACTGCTGCGAATGCGCAGTCAAACTCTGGCTTCACGGCTGCTGGGCTACCACCTGGGTTTCCGCGTTGATCAGGCACGACAGGACGGGCACGCTGAACAAGCAGATGCGCACGCCGAGCTTGAACTACTCACTCCGGTATTCAAAGCGTGGTCAACCGAGACCGCAAATCGACTGACCAGTGACGCTATCCAGATATTCGGTGGCATGGGCTTTATTGAAGAAACCGGTGTGGCGCAGTTCTACCGTGATTTAAAGATTTCCACCATCTACGAAGGCACCACTGGTATTCAGGCTCAGGACTTACTGTGGCGCAAAATCCTGAAGGACCAGGGCGCTGTGTTTAACCACTGGCTTGACCGCGTGGCGGTTCATGCGGAATTGCTGTCGGCCGTACAGGCCCTGCGTGACACCACCGCCCGCCTGCAAACTCAACCGGACCAAGCGTATTTACATGCCGCTGCAGTGCCCTTGCTGGAAGCGGTGGGTACCCTCGCGGGAGCCTGGCAACTGTGCCACGCCACACAACGCGCTCAATCACCCGCGGTGGACGCCGGGTATCGGCGCAACTTAAGCGCCACGCGAGACTTCTATCTCGCCCATTGGTTGCCGGAGATGCACAGCCACCTCGCCCGCGTTGCGCAGGCCGATGCGGGCCTAAAAAACTACGACTTCCAACAATAAAAACGTCAACGACGAGCACCATAGGGTTTTCGACATGAGTACAGAATATAAAGCTTTGACGCTGGGTATTGGCACCGTCGAACTGATCGACCGCCCAGATGGCAGCCAATTGCTGCGCAATAAAGAACCACTTAGCCCCTACCCGGAAACCTTAATGCAGCGGCTCGACGAGTGGGCCGAACGCACACCAGACCAGGTGCTAGTAGCCCGCCGCGATGCCTCCGGCGATTGGCAGAAGCTTACTTACGCCGACGCGCACCAGAAAGTGCGGGCTCTGGGTCAGGCGTTGCTCGACCGCGACTTGTCAGCCGAACGCCCGGTGGTCATTCTGTCTGGCAACAGCATCGAACACCTGTTGCTGGCCTTCGCCGCCATGTATGTTGGCGTACCCTACGCGCCTATCTCACCGGCCTATTGCTTGGTCAGCAAAGATTTCAGCAAAGCCAAATACATCTGTGAACTCTTGACGCCTGGGCTATTGTTCGTTGACAGCGCCGGCCAGTTCGGCCCGGCGCTTAGCGTTATCCAGTCCACCGACACCACCTGTGTAGCCGTCGACGCCTCGGGTTACGACGGTGCAGCTACCTCCTTTGCAGACCTGCTCAATACGCCGATCACCGACGCCGTGGATCGGGCGCACAACGCGGTAACCGCCGACACCATCGCCAAGTTTCTGTTCACTTCCGGCTCGACCGGCATGCCCAAAGGTGTCATCAACACCAACCGGATGCTGTGTGCTAACCAAGAAATGCTGGCCAGTTTGATGACTTTTCACCGCACCCAACCACCGGTGTTGATCGACTGGTTGCCGTGGAACCATACTTTTGGTGGCAACCACAACGTCGGCATCGTGCTGTACAACGGTGGCTCGCTGTACATTGACGACGGCAAGCCGGTACCCGGACAGATCGACATCACCTTGCAGAACCTGCGGGAAATTTCCCCCACGGTCTATTTCAACGTCCCCAAAGGCTTTGAACTGCTGGTTGAGCACTTGGAGCGCGACGACGCCTTGCGCGAGCACTTCTTCAAAGACTTGAACCTGATGTTCTTTGCCGGGGCCAGTTTGGCGCAGCATGTGTGGGATCGACTTGATGCATTGGCGATCAAAACATTGGGCCACAAAATCGGCATGCTAACGGGCTTGGGGGCCACAGAAACCGCCCCGTCGGCCATGTTCGCGTCGCTCGAAGAATCGCAGTCTGGGGTTATTGGCACACCGGCCTTTGGCGTGGAAATCAAACTGGTGCCCAACGGCGGCAAGACCGAAATCCGCGTGCGTGGCCCCAACGTCATGCCCGGCTACTGGCGGCAACCGGACATCACCGCCAAGAGTTTTGACGACGAAGGCTTTTATTGCTTAGGCGATGCCGCCAAGTTCATCGACCCCACTAACCCGCAGCGCGGCATGCGCTTCGACGGGCGGATTTCTGAAGACTTCAAGCTGGACACCGGCACATGGGTCAGCGTTGGGCCATTGCGCGCGAAGGTCATTGAAGCTGGCGCGCCACTGATCAAAGACGTGGTGATCGCCGGGCTTGATAAACCCTATGTCTCCATGCTGGTGTTCACCGATGTAGAACAATGCCGCGCCCTGTCCGGCTTGGGCCCAGAAGCCAGCAACACGGACATACATTACAGCCCCGCGGTGCGCGCACGCTTTGAAAGCCTGTTGCAGCACCTGATCGACACCAGCACCGGTGGGTCTAATCGCGTCGCTCGTGCCGTATTACTGGATGAGCCTCCGCGCTTGGACGCACATGAAATTACCGACAAAGGCTCCATCAACCAACGGGCCGTATTAGAAAACCGAGCAGCCGTCGTGACCGACATTTACAGCGCCACTCCATCCAACGACGTGATCCGCCTATCGTGAGCGGTGTAAACAGACAACCAGAGGACGCCACTATGTTGATTAACCGCCACACCCGCACCATCGAATGGGGCGACTGCGACCCCGCTGGCATCGTGTTCTACCCGCGCTATTTTGCCTACTTTGACGACGCTACCGGCCGCTTGTTTGCCGCCGCTGGTTTCCCGAAATACGACATGGTGCAGCGCTTCAACAGCGTCGGCATTCCGATGGTGGATACGCGCTCGAAGTTCTACATTCCGTCGCGTTATGGCGAGGACATTGTGATTGAAAGCCGCATCACCGAATTCCGGCGCAGCAGCTTTGACGTGTATCACCGTATATTGAAAGGCGAAGCCCTCGCGGTGGAAGGCTTCGAAACACGGGTGTGGGTGGCCGCTGACGCCGAGAAGCCCGGCGGTATCAAGGCACAACCGATTCCTGAAGAGATTTTGGCGGCGTTCAGCGAACCGGCGTGATGAGCAGGTATGAATCAGGGCACTTGTTACGGAAGTGCCCTGATTATACTAAGGCAACCAAACAAGCTCTTGGCGAGTGGCATTCGGCGCGCTGAATCGTCCCAAGAGTGCAAGAACGGCTTCAGGCGCTGCACGCCTAACCTCGCCAGTGACTAGATGATTCACATCAAGCTGGAAGAGTTCTGCGTAGGCCAAGTCAAACGCCATGCTTTCTGCCGACTGGTGCGCCCTTGCCCGCTGCTGATTCATGAAATCCCGATGCCAATGATCAACTTGTGCTTGCGTCACCTTATGCGGTGGGCGCTGCATTAAAGCTTCAATCGCCTGCACGCTGTCCGCCACCCGGTCAGGGTGCACGGCTAGGGATATCACTAGGCGTAGCTCATCCTCATAGATTGTCCGCCCTTCAAATTCGGTTTGAATGGCATAGACCATACCTTGGTTATTGCGGATTTCGTCGAACAAAATTTCATCCATCCAACGCTCAAGGTAGAGCCGGTCCAGGTTGAAAGACGGCGGCAAACTGTCTTTGGGCACGGCGTACCGCAAAACTACCTGTGCCGACTGCTCACCGCTGCCGGGCACATGCACGGCACTTGATGCTAGAATCTGTGGGTACTGACGATTAACGGCCACGACCTGATCGGTTGGCGGCAAGGTTGCTACGCTTTCCATCACGGCGGCATACGCCTCCTGCTGCGCTATATCCCCCACAATCACTAAGCGGTAGTTCTGCGCACCAGCAATGAAACGACGGTAGTTGTCTACCATGCCTTCCAGAGTGATTGTGTCCAGTTCTTCCAGCGTCAAACTGCGCAGCGCAGGATCTTGATTAAAAAGCACTTCTGCGAGCGTATCGGACCACAGGTGCTGTGGGTTATCTGACCATTGTATTAAGTAGTCACGGTATTGCGTCAGCATATGCTCCCACACCAAGGGGTCTGCTTTGGCTTCGGTTAAAGCGCTGTGCAAAACGCGCAATACGCGATCAAAATCCTCTGATGGTGCATAGCCGTGCATGAGTCGGTCGTAAAAGTCTTGCGTTGCAAGTAGTCCTAAGCCTTGGCTTTGCAACCATTGGCTTAACTCGGCACCGTCTAACTGGCGCAGTCCGCTATAGCCCATGACATCGGTGACGATGCGCCCCGTCAGCGTCTCTTCCGGCGACATGCGGTTGAAACCACCCAGCCCAACCAAGGTAAAATAGGCTTTACCTGGAGTGCTCTGCTGTTGATAGAACAGAACCTCGATGCCGTTATCAAGCTTCCATTCCACAACGCCGTTGTCCAATACACGTTCAGAGGTTAGCGCCCCAGAATAGGTCGGTGCAATGGGCCAGGTCTCGTCGAAGCCTACGTCCTCAATTTCCGCTGCATCCAACGCTCCTGCATCCGCCAGATAGGTGCCACTGGCCAGCCAGGCATCAACATCGGCCTCACTGGGCGCCGGTACGTTATAGGGATGTATAATTTGCACATTAGGCGCCAGCGACAACGTTGGCAGCACTGCCCTCAGTACCTCTTGTGTTGTCCACTCCGGCACGGCGGATTCGAGCAGCGCCAGTTTTTCACTCTGATTTAATAGCGGGCGTCCTAGCATGACATGCAGACGCGCTTCTTCTGAAAGATGCCACGCGGAGTCTTGCTGCAAACGCTCATGGCGCAGGAAGCTTCTCTTCCAACGTTCCAATTCCAACTCGCTGATCCCCCCTATCAGCAAACGCTGACGTTCTTGCTCGATGATTTGCACCGCTAATGGGAGTCCTGTTGTCGTCGCCGTTGCTCCGATTTCCATGAGGTAAAAGCCGGGCAGGAAGTGATCATAATAATATTCGAAGTCGCTGACACGTCCTTGGGTTTCGACCAACCGGCGTTCCAAACGGTCCAGCAAGATGTCATAGGCCGCTATGCGTTTTATATCATCAAGCCAACCGTCGGTGGTCCGCACCGGCGCTATGGGATGAATGAAGCCCAACCAAGCGCTACCGGATGTTGTGTAGGGATCGGTGACAATAAGGCGTTCACTTATGCGATCTAGGGCTAAAGGATATTGCTGAGGCTGCCCCATGGGCGCACGAAATGGTTGCTTAAAGTGCGCCAGAAACTGAGTTTGAATGTCTTCGGCATCAATGTCACCGCTGACGACCAAAGTCATGTTCGGCGCCTGATACCATTCCCGATAGAAGTCTCGCAGGCCCTGTGCGGTTGCCTGTTGAATGCTTTCCGAGGTCCCGATGGGGCGGCGCTGTGCGTAACGGCTGCCGGCAAACAAGTCGTTGAACAACACCTCACCAACCCGATTCTGGTCGCGGGTATAATCGCGCCATTCCTGCAAGACGACACTCTTTTCTATGGCCAATGCCGCGTCATCAATCTGCGCATGAAACGCCATTTCAGCCACAATTTCCAACACGGCGTTAACGCGCTGTGGTGTTGCTGTGTTGAGGTAGAACCAATAAGTGGTTTCATCAAAACTGGTGTAGGCATTGGAATGCGTTCCCATCACCAGTCCAAGCTCCCGCAAGCGGGTCTGCAATTGGTCACCCGGAAACCGCTCTGTACCGCGAAACAACATGTGTTCTAAGAGGTGAGCATAACCGAGTTGGTTGTCTGTTTCTTGCAGGCTACCGGCTCGAACGACCAGTTTGATGACCACCTCGTTATTCGAATGCGAGTTGCTGTTAGGCCAAATGATCAGATTGGGATAGTCCGCCGTGCGATGAATTTCCGCGCTGGTCGTGGTTGAGTGTTGGGCACACGCCGAGAGTAGACCGATCGAGAAAAGGCTGAGGAACAGCCAGATCCCAGTCCTGGGGGTTATTACACGCATATTCATATAATCCTTATATGACGAGTCTCAGGGGAGACCAAAGAGGGGCAACACGTTAAGCGCCTGAATTCTGAGAAAAGGCATCTCCCGCAGTGCTGGCACCTCCTTGGCCCAGTGTCGGCGTGCATTGTGGCAGAATTTAGTGGTCAAGAGAAGCGAGGCAGAGATGCCTCGCCGTGAGCAACGTGCTACTGAGCCAGATCTTCGTAAGGCAAACCAACGTACTGTTCGGCAATGACCTTCTTACCAGCTTCGGATGTCAGGTAGTAGTGGATCTCTGAATCCATAAACCGTTCATGCGTTTCACGGTCGCTGCCGTCTTTGGCCAACTCTTCGTCGAAGTTGTGCATCATATTCGTCATCCACCACGAGAAGCGCTCGCCATTCCAGACGCGGCGCAAGCAGATGGGCGAGTACTGTTCGATGGCACTGCGGTCGCCCTCTTTTAACACCCGGGTCAGCACTTTATACAGCGTCGCTACATCCGAGGCGGCCAGGTTCAGGCCCTTGGCACCGGTTGGCGGTACGATGTGGGCGGCGTCACCGACCAAAAACAGGTTGCCGTATTGCATGGGTTCGCACACAAAGGAGCGCAGCGGCGCTATGCTTTTTTCGATGCTCGGGCCAGTAACCATCTTCGCGGCTACATCGGCGGGCAGGCGTTTTTTCAACTCGGCCCAGAAGGCGTCGTCTGACCAGTCTTCCGCCTTGTCGGTCAAGGGCACCTGAATGTAATAACGCGAGCGCGTGGGTGAACGTTGACTGGCCAGAGCAAAACCACGTTGTGTTTTGGCATAGATCAGTTCGTCGTTACACGGCGGCGTATCGGCTAGTAGACCCAGCCAGCCGAAAGGGTAAACGCGCTCGAATTCTTTACGTGAGTCTTCCGGGATGGTTTTGCGTGATACACCGTGGAAGCCATCACACCCGGCGATGTACTGGGCATTGATGCGCACCGGCTCACCATTTTGCATGAAGGTGACATACGGCTGGTCGGACTTCACATCATGCAGTTCAGTGTTTTCAGCTTCGTAGCAAGTCAACTGACCGGATGCCCGGCGGGCTTCCATCAAATCTCGCGTCACTTCTGTCTGACCGTAACACATCACGGTCGCTCCGCCGGTCAGCGCTTTTAAATCAATGCGGAAGCGCTCGTCGTCAATGGTGAGTTCAACGCCATCGTGTACATGGCCCTCTTTCATCATGCGGTCAGCAACGCCAGCTTCGTGCAGCAGATCCACCAACCCTTGCTCAAGAATACCGGCACGGATGCGACCCAATACGTAGTCGCCACTGACGCGCTCAACGATGACGTTTTCAATACCTTGCTTATGCAACAGTTGACCGAGTAACAGTCCGGATGGGCCGCCGCCAATGATGGCAACCTGAGTATTTATGACGTTCATAAGGTAGTCTCTTTATTGTTGTAAGATGACTACACAGTGTCCGGATTTCGGCGAGCGATTTAATGCAGATTACGTTCGAATTCTTGTACTTTTCGTTCAAATCATCTTTTATGGCACTAGCCAGGGCCCGCACCGTCTTCGAGCTCCTTCATTGCATCGTGCTGCTGGCGGTACACTTTCGGCGACACACCTTCCGCTTGTTGAAATACCCGTGAAAAGTAAGCTGGGTCCGCATAACCCAGATCAAAAGCAATGTGTTCGATGGTGGCTCGGGTGTAGATTAACTTGCGCCGAGCCTCCAACAACAGCCG